>NZ_JABWRE020000001.1:1243269-1552836 GCF_014268815.2 Pseudomonas urmiensis | reverse complement strand
CGCAATGCAACTTCGCCCTGGCGCACACCGACACCCTTGCCGACCCCGAAGTATTTCTCGTTGACCACATCACCACCGACGAAGGCGCAGCAGGCGCCATCCTTGGTCTTCATCCATACGTAGAGCAGCGCGGCATCGGAGAACACCGTGTCGATGCGACCGTTGGCCAGGTCCATGGCGGCGTCGTCGACCGTCTTGTACTGCTTGATGTCCGAGTCCTTGTAGTTCTCTTCAAGGTAGTTGGACTGGGTGGTGGAGACCTGCACGCCAATGCTCTTGCCCGCCAGGTCGGCCGGGGTGATGGCGCTCACGCCGCCATCCTTGACGGTGATGAAGCGCGCCGGGGTGGCGTAGTACTTGTTGCTGAAATCGATCTTCTTCTTGCGCTCCTCGGTGATGTTCATCGAGGCGACGATGGCGTCGTACTTGCCGGCGACCAGGCCTGGAATCATGCCGTCCCATTCCTGGGCGACGATCTCGCACTTGATCTTCATCCGTTCGCACAGTGCATTGGCGATATCCACGTCGAAGCCGGTCAGCTTGCCCTTGTCCAGGTAGCTGAAGGGCGGATAGGTCCCTTCCGTGGCGATGCGGATTTCCTTGAGCTCATCGGCCGAAGCAATCCCCGCCATCAGGGCAGAGCCCAGGCCGAGGGCCGCGAAGAGAACACATTTAGCAAGTTTCATAGACACCACCTTATTTTGCCGTACATTAATATATTAGTTTTGTTGCAACATACAGGCCATTGTTCGAGTGCTGGTCAGGTGCGGGGGTTACTCCCTTGGACAGTGGTTGGACATCAGAAGATCGCCGGCTCGCCGCTGGCTTCGCCGAAGCCGGTCTCGAGGAAATCGAAGTCGCAGCCCTTGTCGGCCTGGAGGATGTGTTGCGCGAACATCCAGCCATAGCCGCGACCGAAGCGCGGTGGCGGTGGTGGCAAGGCCTCGCGGCGTGCAGCCAGTTCGGCATCGCTGACCAGCAGCTCGATGCTGCGCTGATCCACGTCGACGCGGATCAGGTCGCCGTTGCGCACCAGGGCCAGGGTGCCACCTACGTAACTTTCCGGTGCAACATGCAGGATGCACGCCCCATAACTGGTCCCGCTCATGCGCGAATCGGAGATCCGCAGCATGTCGCGCACGCCCTGCTTCACCAGCTTGCCGGGGATCGGCAGCATGCCCCACTCCGGCATGCCCGGGCCGCCTTGCGGGCCGGCGTTGCGCAGGATCAGCACATGGTCGGCAGTGACCTCGAAGTCATCGCTGTCGATCACCTCCTTCAGCGCCGGGTAGTCGTCGAAGACGATGGCCGGCCCGGTGTGCCGGAGCAGACGCGACTCCATGGCGCACGGCTTGATCACGCAACCGGCGCTGGCCAGGTTGCCCTTGAGCACCGCCAGGGCGCCCTCGGCATAAATTGGGTTGTCCAGCGGACGGATCACATCGTCGTTGTACACCTCGGCCTCGGCGATGTTCTGCCCGAGGGTACGACCATTGACGGTCATCTCGTCGAGAGACAGGTACTTGCCGATCACCCGCATCAGCGCCGGCAGGCCGCCCGCGTAGAAGAAGTCCTCCATCAGGTACTGGCTGCCACTGGGCCGCACGTTGGCGATCACCGGCACATAGCGGCTGACCGCATCGAGGTCGTCGAGGGTCAGGTCATGCCCTGCCCTGCGCGCCATGGCAACCAGGTGGATCACCGCATTGGTCGAGCACCCCATGGCCATGGCCACGGCGATCGCGTTGTCGTAGGCGCCGCGGGTCTGCACCCGGGCCGGCACCAGGTCCTCCCAGACCATCTCCACCGCGCGGCGCCCGGCTTCGGCGCACATGCGGATATGGTTGACGTCTGCGGCGGGAATCGATGACGCCCCCGGCAAGGTCATGCCGATGGCCTCGGCGATGGCGGTCATGGTCGAGGCGGTGCCCATGGTCATGCAGTGGCCATGACTGCGGGCAATGCCGCCCTCGATGTCCTGCCAGTCCTTGTCGCTGATCATGCCGGCGCGGCGCTCGTCCCAGTATTTCCAGGCATCCGAACCCGAGCCGAGGATCTTGCCTTTCCAGTTGCCACGCAGCATCGGCCCGGCAGGCACGTAGATCGCCGGCAGCCCGGCGCTGGTGGCGCCCATCAGCAGGCCAGGCGTGGTCTTGTCGCAGCCGCCCATCAGCACCACGCCATCCACCGGGTGGGAGCGCAGCAGTTCCTCCGCTTCCATGGCCAGCATGTTGCGGTAGAGCATGGTGGTGGGTTTGACGAAGTTCTCCGACAGCGACAGTGCCGGCAACTCTACCGGGAAGCCGCCGGCCTGGAGAATGCCGCGCTTGACGTCATCGACCCGGGTCTTGAAGTGGGCATGGCAAGGGTTGATGTCCGACCAGGTATTGAGAATCGCGATCACGGGTTTCCCCGCCCAGTCGGCCGGGGCATAGCCCATCTGCATGATCCGCGAGCGGTGGCCGAAGCCGCGCAGGTTGTCAGGCGCGAACCAGCGCGCGCTTCTCAGGTCTTCGGCTTTCTTCTTGTTCATGGTGTTCATCCGTCAGGCGTTGGGCATCACGTCGGGTTGTTGAATCCATAGAGCGCGGCCGGGTTGTCCACCAGGATCCGGGCGAACAGGGTGTCGTCCTCCAGCCAGCGGGCCAGGCGCTGCAGGGCTGCGCCGTCGTCGATCTCACGGAACATCGAGACCGGCCCGCGGGTGATATCACCGACGCCACCCAGCGGATGCGGCCAGTTCGAACCCCACAGCAGACGCTGCGGTGCCACGGCCACCAGGCCACGCAGCAACGGCGCGACTTCGTCCAGGGACGGCTGCTCCGAAACCAGGTAAGGCGCCGAGACCTTCACATGGCAGTGGCCGCTATCGAGCAGGCCGACCAGCACCTTGAAGCCCTCGCTCTTGACCCCGGCACTGGCATGCACCCCGGCGAAGTGGTCGAGCACCAGGGGCACGTCCAGTTGCCGCAGTTCACGACGCAGGGCCTGGATCACCTCGATGGGCGCGAACACCTGGATGTGCCAGCCGAACTGCGCCGCCACCTCGTTGGCATGCTTGAGCACCCGCAACGCGGCAGGGGCATCCGCCGCCGCCGCCGCCAGGTTCAGGCGGAGACCGCGGATACCGGAACGGGCCAGGGTTTCCAGGTCGCCGAGGGAGGTCTGCGGGTCGATCACCGCCACGCCCCGGGCGCCCTCGCCGAGACGAGCGATGGCGTCCAGGGTGCAGCGGTTGTCGCTGCCATACACGCTCGGCTGCACCACCACCACCCGTTCCAGGCCGAGGATGCGCTGGTGCGCCATCAGGTCCTCGACCAGCGCTGGCGCCGGGGTATAGGGCCGCGACGACGAATAGGGAAAACGCTCGGTGGGGCCGAACACATGGACATGGCAGTCGCAGGCGCCGGGCGGAATGGTGATCGCGGGACGCTGGTGCACGACCCGGAGAATGCTGACGCGGGTATCGTCTGAAGAGTGCTCGGCCATTAGGGTTGTCCTGTTGATGGCTAGGGAAGTTGCGCCTGTTCTACCTGCTGCAGCAGGCGCATCGCCGGCAGTACGGAACGGGCCGGCACCTGCGGCTCGCGCCCTTCGCGCAACGCCGCGACGAAGTCCCGGGCGACCTGGGCGTTGTTGTCCTGTTCGCTGTCCACCTCCAGCAGTTGCGTCCCCTGCCTGAGGGTGCCGGCGAGGATGTCCAGGCGATAGGAATCGCGATCGGTGACGACGAAGATGTCGAAGATCCGTTCCGGCGAGTTGTACGAGCCCGTGCAGACCAGGGCCTGGCGTTGTTCGGTGTGCATCAGCAGCGCCAGCTCCATGGGAATGCCGGTGACCGGGTCGGCGGCCGGCAGCGAAGCGTTCAGCGCCGCCACCTGCGCGGCAGCCGGATCGCCCTTGCCGGCCAGCCACAGCGCGACATCCACCAGGTGCGCACCGTGATGCCAAAGCAGGTTGTCGGTCCAGCAGCGCTTGAGGCCGGTGGAGCCGATGTTTTCCCGGCGGTGGAGGAACAGCCGCGAATGCACCTGGAGCAGGGTTTCCGCACCGGATTGCAGGCGCTCCAGCAACTGCCGGTGTTCGCGGCGAAAGCGCATCGGGTGCACCACGCCCACCGTCAGCCCCCGCCGCGCGGCAGTGTCGACGATGCGTTCACAGTCTTCCAGGTTCAGCGCCAGGGGGATTTCCACCAGCACGTGCTTGCCCTGCTCCAGGGCGGCCAGGGCCATTTCCGCGTGGCTCTGGCTGGGGCCGGCGACAATGACGATGTCGATTTCCGGCGAGCGCAGCGCTTCGCGGTAGTCCACGTACCAGTGGCGGTAGCCGTATTCACGGGCAAAGGCTTCGGTGGCAGCCGGCTCGCGGCCGACCAGGCTGTGCAGCACGCAGTCGGCATCGCGCAGGCTCTGCGAATGCCAGGTGCCCATCATGCCGTGGCCGATCATGCAGATATTCAATGTGTGCTCCTTGAGTGCGAGGTGGCGGGTTGGGAGCGCGTTGCGGCCCTTCGCGAGCCAGCGCCCACAGTCGACGGTTTGCGTGGAACCGTCCGGGGAACCGGCTTGGCGAAGGGCTGCAACGCGACCCCGTGCACTCAGCCCTGGATCGCCGCCATGGTCTCGGCGAAGGTTTCGAGCAACTGGTCGGCCTGGGCCTGCTTGAAGCACAGCAGCGGCCGGATCTTCAGCGAGTTTTCACCCACGCCGGTGGTACTGATCAGTACCTTGCGCTCGCGCAGGCCGCTGACCACCTTGCTGGTCATGGCCGCGTCGGGGGCCTTGCTCTCGGGATCAGTGACGAACTCCACGGCGTGATAGAGACCGGCGCCGCGCACATCGCCGATCTGCGGGTATTCCCGGGCGATGGTCTTGAAGCCGTCGAGCAGGTAGTTGCCCAGGTCATGGCAGTTCTGCTGCAAGCCCTCGTCGCGGATCACGTCGAGCACCGCCTGGGCCGCCGAGATGCACACGGCGTTGCCGCCGAAGGTATTGAAGTACCGCACCTTGGGCCCGAAGTCGGCGAGCAGTTCGGGCTTGACCGCCACACCGGCGATCGGCAGGCCGTTACCCATGGGCTTGCCCATGACCACCATGTCCGGCTGGATGCCATGGCGCTGGTAGCCCCAGAAGTTCAGGCCAGTGCGGGCAAAGCCCGGCTGGACCTCGTCGGCGATGTACAGGCCGCCGTGCTTGTGCACCACCTCGATGGCTTTCTTCAGCATGCCGGCAGTGCCTGGCAGCAGGCCGTCGGTGGAGAAGATGCTGTCAGCGATGAAGCCGGCGAAGCGGATCCCGTGGCGCTGCATGTCGGCGATCGCCGCCTCGATATCCGCCGCCAGGCGCTCACCCACATCCACGCCCTCGCCGGCATGGTAGGCATCCGGTGCGCGCACGGTACGCACGTGCTGGTCCACCGGCACGTACTTGCCCATGGTGGTGGAAATGGCGGCGACCGTGGTGGTGATGCCGTGGTAGGCGAAGTCGGTGACGATGATGCCGGTGCCACCGGTATGGAACTTGGCGATGCGCAGGGCCAGGTCGACCGCCTCGGAGCCGGTGCAGGTGTACATCACGCTGCCGATGCCACCTCCGAAGGTGTCCACCAGTTGCTCGGAGTAGTTGAGGATCTTCTCGTCCATGTAGCGGGTATGGGTGTTGAGGGTCGCCAACTGGCGTGATACGGCCTCGACTACACGCGGGTGGCAATGCCCTACCGACGGAACGTTGTTGTAGCAGTCCAGGTACTGCTCGCCGTTCGGGCCGTACATATAGGCACCCTCGGCACGCACGAACTCCACCGGGTGCTGGTACATCAGCTTGTAGCAAGGGCCCAGCAGACGCTGGCGGCGCTCGACCAGGGCTTGCTCGTGGGCGCTCAGGGTCGGCAGCAGGGCCAGGTCGAAGCCGTTTTGCATGCCGGCAGTGGCGGAATAGTTCTCAGACATCTCAACCTCCAGAAAATCGATTGTTGTAGGGCCTTGGCGGCCTGGTATCCGGGTGTCACGAAACGGTGTCGGCGGGTGGCTTCAGGCGCGCCATTCAATGGCCCGGGCGCTGAGCCCGCGCTCGCCGAACAGGGCGCTTTCGACCTGCTCGCGGGACAGGCCGCGCAGCTGCTCGAACTGGGTCCAAGTGCGCGGGGTGTTGCGCAGGATGTAGTCGCGGTTTTCCGGGAAGCGGCTGGCACGCCACTCGGTCAGGGTCAGGCGCAGGGCCATGCGCACCATGAGCAGGTCGTGGAAGATCTCCAGCTCGTCATCGGTCAGCGGCGTGACCGACTGGTAGCCGTCGACGAACGCCCGTGGCGCGTCCAGCAGTTGCTCGCCATCACCCAGCGCATAGGCAACCGCCACCACCACGTCGTTGACCAGCGCGGTACGCACCATGTCGCCGAAATCGAGGATCGCTGCCACGCGGGAGGGATCCTGCGGATCGACCAGGGCGTTGTCGGAGTTCAGGTCGTTGTGCACCACCTGCCGGCGCAAGCCGGAAAGGATCGGCTTGGCATGCTCCACATAACGCGCCAGGGCCTCCTCGACCCAGGCCCGGTGCAGCGGCTCGAAAACATCGAACATCGGACGCAGGCGCTCGACGTGCTGGATGTCCCACAGCAGCATGTGATCGGCCGAAGGATGCTCGAAATCGCGCAGGGCCGCGCCCAGGCGGGCCAGCTCGACACCGAGGTTGAACTGCTGCTCGGGCGAGACCGGGGCGTGGCGCAGCAAGGTGCCTTCCAGGTAGCTGACCATGCGCACGATGCGGGTCTGCCCCTCGAACTCCAGGGCCAGTTCGCTCTGGCCGCCCAGCGCCCGGATGACCCGCTGCACGTGCAGGCCGGGATCGCGCTGCTCGACATGCAGCAAGGCCTCGCTCTGGAAATTGGCCAGCAGGCGGTCTTCCGCCGGGTGGGCGATCTTCAGCACGAAGGCGCCCTCGGCAGCCTGCAGGTGGAAGTTGTGGTCGCGCTCGCTGATCAGGCGCTTGACCGCCCCGGCCTCGACCCCGAACCAGGTGGCGGCGATCTGCCTGGCCTGCTCGCAGCTGATCTCCCCCGCTTCGGTGGTCAGGCTGGCATGGCTGTCGCCTGGCTTGTGTTCATTGCTCATAAGAGGAAATCCTCGCTTTCGAAATACTAATATATTAGTTGCCAGAAAAAAAACAAGCACCTCAACGGACACGATGACCCAGTTCCCGCAAAGACTGCTCGCCCTCCTGGGCCAGGCCTTCGATAAACAGCCCGCGCTGATCCTTCACCAGGTGTTCGAGCGACTCGAAGATGCTGTTCACGTGCAAGGTCATCAGGCGTTCGGCGCCCTCCTCGTCATGCGCCCGGATCGCCCGGTACATCTGCCGGTGCTCGTCGATCACCTCGTCGAAATGTTCCTGCACCGGAAACGCCAGGCGTCGCACCCGGTCCAGCGGGCCCATGGCGCCCTGCATCACCTGCCACAGGTGCGCATACCCCGCACACTCGCAGATCAGCCGGTGGAAGGCCTCGTCCAGGGCGTAGAACTCGTTGCACTCCATGCGCTCGTAGGCTTTCTGCTTGCGCAGGAACAGGGTTTCGAACTCATCCTCGTAGCGCGGCTTGAAGAACCTCGCGGCCAACCGTATGCAGCGGGTTTCCAGGGTCTCGCGCACCAGTTGGCCTTCCAGCACGTCGCGCAGGCGGATCGCGCTGACATAGGTCCCGGCGTTGGGCCGCACCACCAGCATCTGCTCGCCGACCAGACGCAGGATCGCTTCGCGAACCGGTGTCCGCGAAACACCCAGCGCCTCGCAGATGTCCTTTTCGCCGAGCACGTCGCCCGGGGTGTACTGCAACCCGACGATGGCCGAGCGCAGCAGTTGATAGACCTGGGCCGCTTTCGGCCGCCCCTGGTCGATCATGTCCTGATGAAAGATGCCTCGCATACCCTGCCCCGCTCCGCACGCCGTTGCGCCCGATCAGTGCAGTATCTGGCTCAGGAACTGCCGTGCCCGCTCGCTCTTCGGTGCCTTGAAGAACTCGTCCGGCGCCGCCTGTTCGACGATCTGCCCACGGTCCATGAAGATCACCCGGTCCGCCGCCTGGCGGGCGAAACCCATCTCGTGGGTCACGCATAACAGGGTGATGCCGCTTTCGGCCAGGCCCAGGACCACGTCGAGCACTTCCTTGACCATTTCCGGGTCGAGCGCCGAGGTCGGCTCGTCGAGCAGCATGATCTGCGGGTTCATGCACAGCGCCCGCGCAATCGCTACCCGCTGCTGCTGACCACCGGACAACTGGCTTGGGTAATGCCCGGCCTTGGCCGCCATGCCGACCCGTTCCAGCAAGGCCTGGGCCTGCTCACGGGCCTGGGCCTTGTTCTTTTTCAGCACGCGCATGGGCGCCAGCATGCAGTTCTCCAGGGCGGTGAGATGGGGAAACAGGTGGAAGCCCTGAAACACCATGCCGGTTTCCTTGCGCACCGTGTCCACGCCGCTGCCGTTGGTGCCGATCTCGGTGCCGTTCACGATCAGCTTGCCGGCCTGGTATTCCTCCAGGCCGTTGATGCAGCGGATCAGGGTCGACTTGCCGCTGCCGGACGGCCCGCAGACCACGATGCGCTCGCCCTTGCGCACCTCGAGGTCGATACCGTTGAGCACGGCGAAATCGGCGTACCACTTCTTCAGGTCACGCATCACCACCACGGGTTGTCCGGTCGCGGTCTGCGCTGTGGGCGCGCTGCCCGTTCCGACCTGTTGTTCTGCGCCCATGCTTCGCGCCTCCGCTTGCTTGTTCAGGTTGTTGTCGATGGGGAGTGATCGCATCATCGCGCGGCCCTCAATGAGTGATGTGTCGGGTGATGCGGTTGCTGATCCAGCCACACAGCCGGCGAATGCTCTCCACCAGGCTCAGGTACAGCACCGCCGCCCACAGGTAGACCTGGAAATCGAAGGAGCGCGAGAACGCCAGGCTGGTCATGCCCATCAGCTCGGGCACGGCGATGACGCTGGCGATGGCCGAGGACTTGAGCATCAGGATCAGCTCGTTGCTCAGCGGACGCAGGGCCACGACGAAGGCCTGTGGCACGATCACGTCCTTGATTCCGGACAGTCGCGACAGGCCCAGGGCATGCGCCACTTCCCACTGCCCCTGGGGCACCGCCTGGACCGCACCACGCCAGATCTCGGCCTGATAGGCTGCGGTATTGAGGGTGAAGGTCAGCACGGTGCACCAGTAGGCATCGCGGAAGAACCACCAGACACCCAGCTCCTGCAGTTCGGGGCGCAACTGGCCGGCGCCGTAGTAGACCAGGAAGGTCTGGGCCAGCAGCGGCGTGCCGCGGAACAGGTAGGTGTAGCAGAACGCCAGGCGCCGCAACCAGCCGATCCGGCTCATCCGCGCCGCCGCCAGCGGCAGCGACAGCAGCGCGCCGAGGGCCACCGAGAGCAGGACGATCTTCAGGGTCATGCCCAGGCCGGCGAGCATGCGCGGGCCGTAGGTCGAAAGCAGTTCCAGTTCCATGCTCAGCTCCGCACGTAGAATCGGTTGGCGCGCTTCTCCATCAGGTGCAGCACCTGGCCGGAGACGATGGAGAACAGCAGGTAGATGCTGCAGGCCACGGCATAGAAGAAGAACGGTTCCTTGGTGTTGCTCACCGCCAGGTAGGTCTGGCGCATCAGGTCGGTCAGGGCGATCACCGAGAGCAGCGAGGTCTCCTTGAGCAGTACCAGCCAGAGGTTGCCCAGGCCCGGCAAGGCGATGCGCCAGAGCTGCGGTGCGGTGACGAAGCGGAACATGTCGACCCGCGACAGCCCCAGGGCGAATGCCGCCTCGCGCTGCCCCTTGGCGATGGCGCGGATGGCGGTCAGGAACACCTCGCTGGAGAAGGCGCCGAACACCAGCCCCAGGGCCAGCATGCCGGCGAAGAAGCCGTTGACCTGGAAAGGCTTCAAGCCCATGGCGTCGGAGGCTTCCTTGACCAGCAACTGGACGCCGTAATAGATGATGAAGATGGTCAGCAGCTCCGGCAGACCGCGGAATACGGTGACGAACACCGTGGCCGCACGGCTGGCGAAGCGGCGCTTACTGTCCATGCACAGCGCCAGCGTCAGGCCCAGCGCCAGGCCCAGGGGCAAGGTGGCCAGGGCCAATTGCAGGGTCAGGATGGCGCCGGACAGCAAGGCCGGGCCCCAGCCTTCGGGTGAAAAAGAAAGCAACTGCAAATATTCGCTCATGATCAGGCCATCCCCCGTGCACGGCGCACGGGGCTATCAGTGGGTTGAGAGGCGCGTCGGGGGCGCGTTCTTAATAGATAGCGAAAGGGAAGTACTTCTGGTTGATGCGCTGGTAGGTGCCATCGGCCAGCAGGGCCTTGATCGCCGTATCCAGCTCGCCACGCAAGGCCTGATCCTCCTTGCGCACGCCGATACCCTTGCCGACCCCGAAGTACTTGTCGTCGCGCACTTCCTGGCCGACGAAGTCACAGCACGCACCGAGGCTGGTCTGCAGCCAGGGGTAGAGGATCGCCGAGTCGGAGAACACCGCATCGAGGCGGCCGTTGGCCAGGTCCATCGCAGCATCGTCGACGGTCTTGTAGACCTTGATTTCGGAGTCCTTGTAGAAGTCCTCCAGATAGCTGCCCTGGGTGGTGGAGCCCTGCACGCCGATGACCTTGCCGGCCATGCCGGCGACCGAGGTATCGCTGATGCCGGCGCTCTTCTCGGCGATGAAACGGGCCGGAGTGGCGTAGTACTTGTCGGTGAAATCGATCTTCTGCTTGCGCTCCTCGGTGATCGCCATGGAGGCGACGACGGCATCGTATTTGCCGGACATCAGCCCCGGGATCATGCCGTCCCAGCCTTGGGAAATGATCTCGCAACGGGCCTGGATGCGCTCGCAGAGGGCCTTGGCGATATCGACGTCGAAGCCGGTCAACTGACCGTTTTCAAGGTAACTGAAAGGAGGATAAGTGCCCTCGGTGGCGATACGCAGCGACTTCTGCTCCGCGTGCGCACCGGCACCGAAAAGAAGGGTCAGGACCACAGCCGCACAGGCGAGGTATTTCGAGCTATTCATTGTTGGTTTTCCTCGAATTCCGGTATTCCTGCATACCAATATATTGGTATGCGAATCACGATAACAGGATTTGGCAGCTTATCAAGGGTGTTTCAGGTTTCTTTTTTGGAATGGGGAACAGCGGTTTTATGCCGTGCAGGGCCCTGGAACAAGACATGACGCCTTGATTTACGCGGACCTTGTGGGAGCGGGTTTACCGCGATAGCGGTAGTGAGCCCACCCGCGTAATCGCGGATAAACCCGCCCATAGTGTCCGCTTCGTCCTTTAGCACCTTTCTGCGCGAGCCAACAGCCAGGTCTCGATGACACGCGCCAGCTCCGCAGGCGCCTCACGCATCGGATAGTGACCGACTGCTGGCAGAATCTCCAGCCGGGCCGTCGGCAACCAGCGCATAAGCGTGTTGTTCATCGAGGCCACGGTGCAACCCGGGTCGCGTTCGCCCACCAGTACCAGCGTGGGCACCCTCCCCCCCTTCACTGCCTCGGCGAAATCATCACCGCTCCAGGACTCAAGGTACCGGCTCATCGCTTCCACCCAGGTAGTGCGCAGGCTCAGTTGCAGCATGCCGCGCAGCCATTCCTCGTCCTGGCAATGCCCGACGTTGGCCGAGATCAGCAACTGACGCGCCAGCGGCTCGTGCAAGGCTTCGCCCAGCAAGGCCCTGCGCTCCGGGGAAAGCGTCGCGCCACTGGCGGGTACCGAGGCCAGCAGCACCACCGACACCAGACGCTCGGCAGCGTGGGCCTGCAGCCATTGCGCTGCCATGCCAGCCATGGAATGGCCGACCACGCTGAAGTGCGACCAGTCCAGCAGGTCGGCCAGGTTCAGCATATCCCGGGCGATCTGCTCCACGGTGAATGGCCCTGGCGCCTCGCGCCGCGCGCCATAGCCGCGACAATCCATGAAGGCATAGGTGAAGCGCTCAGGGTCAAGCCAGCCGTGCAACGGATCGAACAGCGCGGCACCGGCCATCCAGCCGTGCACCACGATCACCTTGTGCGGCCCGTGGCCGAACTGGTGCACGGTCTCCAGCAGGCTCATCAGTACTGGCTCCCGACCGGCTGTCCCGTTCCGGCCAGATCGCCAAGTCCGCTGCGCACCTGTTTCAGGGCAGCCCCGGCGGCGTTGGTCAACATGCGCACGTCATTGGCCAGGGTGACCATATCGAAGCCCCACTGCAGCGCCCGCAACGCATAGGCCGGCGAACCACAATGCAGCGCAGCCTTGATGCCATGGGCATGGGCGGTGGAGAGAATATGCTGGATGGCCTCGAGGATTTCCGGCTCCTCGCGGTCGAAGCCGGTGGGATAACGCATGCCGGTCAGGCCGATGGTCAGGTCCGCCGGGCCGATGTACAGCCCGTCCAGGCCCGGGGTCGCAGCGATTTCGGCGAGGTTGTCCAACGCCTCGCGGGTCTCGATCATGGCGAAGCAGAGCATGTTGTCATTGGCTTCGCGGCCATAGTCGGCGCCGGCGGAAATGCTCGCCCGGGTCGGCCCGAAACTGCGCACCCCGGCCGGCGGGTAGCGCATGTAGGAGACCAGCCGCGCCGCCTGTTCCGCCGTGTTGATCATCGGGCAGACCACTCCGTAGGCCCCGGCATCCAAGGCTTTCATGATGCTCGCCGGCTCCAGCCAGGGCACCCGCACCATTGGTGTCACGCCACTTGCGCGCAAAGCCTGGAGCATGCCAACGGCAGTCTGATAGTCCACCACACCGTGCTGCAGGTCGATGGTCAGCGCGTCATAGCCCTGCTCGGCCATCAGTTCACTGACGAACGCACAGGGAATCGACAGGAAACCGTTGACCACCGGCTGACCGTCGCGCCAGAGCGCCTTGATCTTGTTGGGCTGCATAGTCCGTACCTCTCGTTACGCCGCGAGCTCAGCCGCGGCGGTACTTGTTCATCACGTCATAGTCGGGCTCGAAACCCAGGCCCGGCACCTGCGGCACCTTGATCAGGTCGCCGCTGCGCAGCCCTTCCACATCCGCCAGCCAGGCGTCGGGTTGCACGAAGTTGTATTCCAAGGCCTGGACCGAGGCGTTGGCCGCCGCCAGGTGCAGGCTGGCGAAGAAGCCCGGGCCGAAATACGGCGAGTGGGGCATCAACTGGCTGCCCGCCTTACCCGCCTGCTCGATGATCGCAAGGAATTCGGAAATGCCGCCGACCTTGGTCACGCTGGGTTGCACGATATCCACCGCGTCCGCCTGGAAGGCCTGGGCGAACTGGAACGAAGTGGTCCAGTTCTCCCCGGCGGCGATCGGCAGCGAACCACGCAGGCTGGACAGTGCGGCGAAGTCCTCCGGCGGGTACACCGGCTCCTCCACCCAGGTCAGGTTGAGGGCTTCGAGACGCTCCCGGTTGCGCTCGACGAACTCCACCGACCAGGCGCAGTTCACGTCGACGCAAATATTCTTGTCCGGCCCGGCGACACGGCGGCAGGCCTCGATGATGTCGAGGTCGATCTCGTGCAGTTTGATACTGTTGAACCCGGCGGCGATCACCTCGCGACAGGTCATGGTCGCCAGTTCCTCGGTGCCATAGCGCACCATGCTAGCGTAGAACGGGATCTGCTCGCGGCGGCCCTCGCCGAGCAGTTGGTAAAGCGGTTTGCCGGCGCGCTTGGCGGCCAGGTCCCAGAGGGCGATATCCACCCCGCCGATGGCGAAGATGGTGATGCCGTAGCGCCCGAACATGTGGATCGAGCGCTGCATCTGACGGTTCCACGCCGGGATGTCGTCGATGATGCTGCCGATCAGGCTGGGCAGGATCAGGCGGTCGATGATCGCCTTGGTGGCATCCACGGTGAAGTAGCCGAACCCTTCGCCCCAGCCGACATTACCCATTTCGTCCTCGAGACGGATCAGGGCGAACTCCAGGCTCTTCCAGGCGGTGGGCATGATCCCGACCCCGGTACCACGCAGATGGAAGGGAATCTCGACGATGGAGACTTCAGCCTTGACGATCTTCATCAGTTTTTCCTCGGATCAGGGAGCGAACTCTTGGCGAAGAAGCCGCCGACAAAACCGGCGCCCTCCTCCTCGGTCAGGTAGGTGAACGGGCGGAACGTGGCGCTGTGGTTGCGCGGCGAGTGGTCTACCGGGCGATAGCGGCGCTCGAAGGCTTCATCGTTCTTCAGCAGTGGCTGCGGGCAATTGGAAATGCCGTAGACTACCCGGAACGGCTCGCCCTGGCCTTCCAGGCCGAGGCAAATCAACTGCACCAGGTCGGCGGCGCTGACCCACAGGCGTTCACGGCGCCCGTCCACCACCTGCGGGTCAGCGTTACCGATGCGGATGGCTAGGCATTTGATACCGAAGCGGTGGGCGTACAGGGCGCAGGCCGCCTCGCCGAAGGCCTTGCTCAGGCCGTAGAAACCGTCCGGAGCGATCGCGGCGCTGGCAGTCCAGGGCTCGTCGCTGACCGGGTGTAGCCCTACCGCATGATGGCTGCTGGCAAAGATGAAGCGCCCCACACCAAACTCGCGGCAGGCTTCCAGCAGGTTGAGAACGGCGACGTAATTGGGCGCGAGGGTCGCGGCAAAGGCGATATCCGGCGCCACTGCGGCAGCCAGGTGGACCACGCCCACGGTGCCGCGCACGGCGGCATTGGCGATGGCCGGATCGGCCAGGTCACCGACTACGGCCTGCTCGCCGTCGCGTAGGTCCTCGATGGGATTCAGGTCGCACAGGCGCAGGTCGTAGTCGTCGAGCAGGATCGGACGCAACAGGGTCCCGACCCGGCCCGCTGCGCCGGTAATCAGCAGCTTGGGTTTGCTCATGGCAGTGCTCGCTGTCTTGTTGTTGGAAGGCACGCCGACAGCCGCCGGCGTGCCGGGTCATCACTTGGCGGTGGGCATGCTGAACTCGGGGCCCTTGGCGATGCTGTCTGGCCAGCGCTGCATGACGCTCTTGTAGCGGGTGTAGAAGCGCAGTGCTTCTTCGCCGTAGGCGTGGTGTTCACCGAACAGCGAGCGCTTCCAGCCGCCGAAGGAATGCCAGGCCATGGGCACCGGGATCGGCACGTTGATACCGACCATGCCGACCTGAATGCTGCGCGCAAAGGCCCGGGCCACGCCGCCGTCGCGGGTGAAGCAGGACACGCCGTTGCCGAACTCGTGGGCGTTGATCAGCTTCACCGCACTGGCGAAGTCGGGCACCCGGACGATACCCAGCACCGGGCCGAAGATTTCTTCCTTGTAGATAGTCATTTCCGGGGTGACCTGGTCGAACAGGGTCGCACCGACGAAGAAGCCCTGCTCCGCCCCCGGCACCTGCAGACCGCGACCATCGACGATCAACTTCGCCCCTTCCGTGACGCCGCTGTCGATATAGCCCTCCACCTTGCCCTTGTGCAGTGCCGTGACCAACGGGCCCATATCGGCCTGCGGGTCGACACCGTTGCGCACCCGCAGGGAATCGATACGCGGCAGCAGCCGGGCGATCAGCTCATCAGCAACATCGCCTACCGCCACGGCGATGGAGATCGCCATGCAGCGCTCGCCGGCCGAGCCGTAGGCCGCGCCGATCAGCGCGTCCGCCGCCTGGTCGAGGTCGGCATCCGGCATGACGATCATATGGTTCTTCGCCCCGCCCAGGGCTTGCACCCGCTTGCCACGAGAGGTCGCCTCGCGGTGGATGTACTCGGCGATCGGCGTCGAACCCACGAAGGAAATCGCCTCGACGTCGTCATGCTGGAGCAGTGCGTCGACCGCCGCCTTGTCGCCCTGGACCACGTTGAACACGCCGTCCGGCAGGCCGGCTTCCTTGAGCAGGCGGGCCATCAGCAGACTGGCCGACGGATCGCGCTCGGAAGGCTTGAGAACGAAGGTATTACCGGTAGCCAGGGCCATCGGGATCATCCACAGCGGCACCATCACCGGGAAGTTGAATGGCGTGATGCCGGCGCACACGCCCAGGGCCTGACGCAGGTTCCAGTTGTCGATACCGCCACCGATATTGTCGGTGAACGCGGTTTTCAGCAGATAAGGCGCGCCGCAGGCAAACTCGACGATCTCAATGCCGCGGGTCACTTCGCCCATGGCGTCGGAGAGCACCTTGCCGTGTTCGGCGGTAATCAGCCGGGCCAGTTCCTCATGGTGCTGGTCGAGCAGTTCCTTGAAACGGAACAGGATGCGCGAGCGACGCAGCGGCGACAGCTCCGACCAGGCCGGGAACGCCGCCCGGGCCGCAGCCACAGCTTCGTTGACAGTCATCGACGAGGCCAGCGCGACCTGCGCCTGGACCTGGCCGAGCGCCGGGTTGAACACATCGGCCTGGCGCTCGCCTTCGAACGAAACGACCTCACCATCGATGAAATGCCCGATCAGGCCGGACGTCTCGTGCTGGGTAGAACTGCTGCTCATGTACTCACCTATTAGTTGTGGTTTAGGCCCCATTGATGGAGCACGACTCAATGCCGAGGTACGGCAGCGCTTGCCTTACAAGAAAACCAACCGAAGCAGAACACTAATATATCAGTATATTTCTTACAAGACTTATCGCTACAAATCTCCATGAACCACCGTCCCGCTGAGAAATTGCGACGGTGATAGGCCCCTAACACGAAGCAGCAGCCATGACAGCCCTTGCCTGAAGGCTTCAGGCACAGCAAAACGCCCCCCAGCTAGGCGTTGCGAAAAGACAAAAAATCATGCAAAAATAAATACAAACAAGACAAAGCGTGCAGCCGAGGCGAAGAAAAAATGCTGAATCAGGAGCGAAAAGACCAAATTCGCGCACGTTTATCCTTAGACGGAAGAGTTATCGCAGCTGAACTGGCTAAGGAGTTCGGGGTATCAGAAGATGCGATAAGACGCGATTTACGTGAATTGGCTCGTATGGGTTTTTGTCGGAGGGTCTATGGTGGCGCTCTCCTCCCTGCTCCAGATTTTGGAGGGATCCAAGAGCGCACAACCGAGCTCATTGATAGTAAGAATCAATTGGCAAAATCTGTCGCGAACCACGTGACTGATGGCGCTACCATTTTTATAGACGCCAGCTCTACAAATATCGCTGTGGCCGCGGAACTACCTAAAAACATCAAAATTACAGTCATCACTAATGCACCTGCTATCGCAGTAGCATTAACAGATCACGTATTGTGCAAAATCATTGTATTGGGCGGAACCTTCAACCCAATCAAAGGTGCATGCCTAGGAAGCTTGGCAGTTGAAGAAGCGAAAAAAATTTATGCTGACATCCTCATTCTCGGAGCTTGTGGCGTGGACAGGACTTTAGGCATTACAGCATTTGACCCTGAGGAAGCCGAATTCAAAAGATGCTTGATAAATCAAAGTTCGCTGGTCATCGCGCCCATCACGTCTAACAAAGTCGGTACAGTTGCTCCATTCAAGTTATGTGAAGCCAGCGACATTGACATCTTAATCGTGGAAGACAATGTCCCTCCCTCAACGATAGAAAATTTTAAAGAAATCGGAATAAAGGTTGAAATTTCCGAAAAAAACCTTAACGATCGGTTAATAATCGCAAACTCGAAAAGCTTGTAAACCATGAACAAGTGCTCAATTGAATGTAATAGTGCGTATGAGCTAAAATGAACCGGGGTCGAAAAGTGGACAATCGCCATCCTTTCACTGGCCGCTTTCGTCATAGTCACCACGGAATTCATAATTATAGGCCTGATGCCCACCTTGGCGAGAGATTTGAATATCTCCATTCCGATAGTTGGGCAATTGGTTACAGCATTTGCGATAACAATGGTATTTTCCGGGCCGCCGTTAACTGCGGCATTCGCCCGCATCGAGCGACGCTCTCTCTTCACTTGGATACTTATTGCGTTCGCAGTGAGCAATGTAGCACTCGCGCCAAACTATTGGACTGTGCTTATTGCACGAATTGTTCCTGCAGCGCTGCTGCCCGTTTTTTGGGTGTCGGTAGCGATGCAGAAGGAAAATTAGTCGCCAAGGAAAAGGCAGGCAAGGCCATTTCTCAAGTGTATATCGGAGTAACTGCCGCTCTGCTATTCGGTCTACCACTGGTTACGGTGCTGGGTGACGCGTTTGGCTGGCGCGGAGCTTTCTGAATCTTGGCTTTGATGTCGCTCGCAATTGCGGGTCTTTTGCGCAAGGTCATGCCGGAGCTAGCTCCCGGCCCCCAAGAGCCGCTAAAAAACCAGATTGCCACGTTGGCAAACCGCTTTTTCATCGCCGATCTCCTGCTCTCGCTAGCGGAGTTCACCGCCATGTTTGGCGCATACACCTACCTCGCCGATATGCTGGTGCGCTCAGGAGCTATAGCGCCGGCTCAGGTCGGCTGGTGGTTGATGGGCTTTGGCACGGTGGGCTTGTTGGGAAATAACCTTGCCAGCCGCCTAGTTGATGGACACCCTGTCAAAGCCAATATCCTTTTCTGCCTCATGCTTGGCGCAGGTGCCGTAAGCGCTGTCCTGTTTGTTGGACAGTTAATCTTGTTTGTGGCTTCCCTCGTGATTTGGGGTGTCGCACACACGGCACTCTTCCCGCTTGGGCAAATACGTGTCATCAATGCAGCCCGTAATTGTAAAGCATTGGCTGGCACGCTGAATATCTCTGCGTGCAACAGCGGTATTGCTGCCGGCGCGATGCTCGGCGGATGGACCATAGATTTCAGCGGAATCACTGCCGCCATTCTTGCCGCCAGCGTCCTCATCGTGCTTTGTGCCTTTGCAACTCCGGCAGTTGAGCGGTTGCGTCCCGCTGCATAGGGCGTGGCTTCGTTTGGTTTTTAGGCGAATCGAAGAATGCAGCAACACACCTTGTTCGATATCCGTGAATACATTTTATATGAACGCTAGCACATGGAGTAGAAAGAGAACTCAACAACACTTCCTGCATGGAGCCGCCTGGCGAAAACTTAAAGCGGCATACTGCACGGCTTCACGGCAAGTCTCATGATACCCAAGCGCTAACCGCTCCTCAGAAGCAGGCAAAGCGATGCAGGTACTTGCATGAACTTCGTAATCGCCAGTTGCCTTTGGCACTGTGCTTACGTAATAGTGCGCCATAACCCTAACCTCTCAACTTGATGAAAAAAATTCATGGATAACACAGAACACAGAACACAGAACACAGAACACAGAACACAGAACACAGAACACAGAACACCCAAGCATGGAAAAGCATCCAGCCTACGATAACTCCCAAGCCTAAGAAACCTTAACTTCTCTCCCAGTATAACTTACGCCATCGATACTCACTCCCAATGAAATTACAGCATTAGCGTTTGGGATTATGCGTATCGTTGCGGACTACCGAAGGGTACGCCCTGCTCCACTTTGTCGATGATACCGCCCTTTCCTATGATAACTACTTGATTGGTGACCACTCAACCAACTCTATCTCCTTTCTGACCCAGCGCATTGCCGTTCCATCATCAACTACTCGCCACCATAATGTAGCACGCCCCCATAACAAATTCGCTTATTGAACGCTCAGGCAAATTTGTCTACTAACATTCTACTATGCAGGACACACGCAGGAAGGGTGCACGCGCCAAGTAGCATTGAAGTTAGGTAAAATACTTATCAGCCCTGAGTGGAATGCGAGCACTCTCTAGGCAGCCCATACTTACTTCACCTAACACTAGTGAAACTTGCGTACCCAGAGGGGTAAGAGATCGCTGTTTACCGCAGTCATTAGCACCGGACAGGCTTATGTCGGATCACTTCAATTTGCGTAAGACTAGCCGTAAGCTCCACCCCATAAACCGAGATCTGCCCTTGTTGATGCCCTCGATATGGGGAAACACAAATGATGGTAGAGTCTCCAAGACCTCAAAGCCAGCAGAGCATAATTTACTCGCACAGTCAGATCTATCACGATGCTAAGCTTGAGAGGCAGCAAACGAGCCGCGCGACCAAGGATTCCAGCTAATGGGACTAACCCTAGCGCGTGTAGGAAAAGAGAAAAAGCGAATATTTCTTCAATAATACATAAGCCCTGCTTATCAATTCAGCATCGCATTACCCAGCTATCGATTCTTGAAAGAGCCAGCAAGGTGACCGCTCGGATCTAGGCTGCAAGCTAACCACACCACTTGATGACATTCTTCGTAGCAAAACTTTTCTCCGCGCGCAAGCGATAGGCAGTGAAGATATTACGACGAATTTCCATCTCTAAGCGACGTCTGCTCCTAACCTGCATATCAGTGCCCGCCCTGCGCCCACGGAATGCACCTCCCTGCCTTCACAGCTAGAGACAATACTGGGAGAGCACGCAGACCTGTTACATGCTCAGTCACCATACCTGCGTAGGCTCTGCAATCCTCAAACTCCCGGCACGACCATCTTCGATTTGGCGACATCAGCCTTGATCGAATCTAGCTCGTCAACAATCGAATTGGTTGCACCTGCTCTTAACTGGTAGCGGTAAAATCGACGCCACGTCCACAGAGCTCCAGCAAATCAATGCCTGCTCCTTGCTCCAGCAGGGTCGGGGAGACGGTGAATACCGCAACGGTAATCGCCTCAGCAAAAACGGCCACTGTTTTACGCAGGAATCGTTCGCTAGCCGCACACAACCTACTATCATCCTTATTTTTTTACCCAAGCGGCAACCATGAAAAGGGTAATTTTTCCTTATGTATAGTTGAAATATTATTTGCTTTTTTTAATCTAGGACAGGATATAAATTCAAGAAACCATCAAGATAGGCACCGTTGAAATGACACAATCCTACTTCAACGATAACCCTAGTGAGCCTGACTCGCTGATCTTCAAGGCTCTGCAGGACGGAAAAAATCGCCAGCAAGGCCAGTGCAAATTAACTGCTTCTGAGAACACAGTAAGCTCGGGATCCTTGGAAACGATAGGTTCCGTTATCACAATCAAGACTGTAGTAGGCTTTCCGGGCAAGCGCCTTAACGGCGCAGCTGACCTTTTACCGCAGGCTGCAATCGATCGCGCTAAGAAACTTTTCGGTTGCAGCTTCGTAAACGTGCAGTCGCACTCCGACACCCAGGCCAACCAAGCAGTATTCTTTGCGCTGCTCCAGCCTGGCGATACCGTGTTGAGAATGGATCTCGCCTCAGACCGCCACTTAAGTCACAGCGCTAAACACAACCAGTCGGGTCGGTGGTTGAGTATCGACTCGTATGGACTAGATCGCGAAACGGGTTTAGTCAACTATTCTAAATTAGAGAGACTAGCTTCGGAACACAAACCTGAGCTTATCATCGCGGATGGCTCGTCATACCCATTTGAGATTAACTTCCCACGCATGCGTGAGATTGCCGATAAGGTTGGCCCTACCTTCTTAGTGGACATGGCCCACTTCGCAGGTCTAGACGCGGCTGGCGTACATCTTTCTCCGATCGCATACGCCGACTTAGTGACCTGTACCACTACCAAGACATTGTGCGGCGCTCGTGGTGGCCTGGTATGACCAACCGCGAAAATCTCTTTCAGAAGCTTCAATCCACAGTGTTCCCAGGTATACAAGGCTGCGTGCACGTGGCAACCATTGCTAGTGAAGCGGGTTGCCTCGGCGAAGTCTTGACCGCTGAATTCAAGGACTATAGCGGGAACGTTAAAGCTAACGCTTGCCTGCTTACGGAGGTTCTGCACAAACATGGTGTGCGCATCGTAAGCGGTGGCACTGATTCGCATCTTGCTCGGGTAGACATCTCCTCCAAAGGCTTGACTGGTCAGCAGACGCAGGACGCACTCTCCGAGATCAACATCACCTCAAACAAAAACCCGATCCGATTCGACAGCATCAAACCATCGGAATGGAAGGGTTTGAGTCTTGGCTCCTCGGCCGGTACCACTCGAGGCTTCGGTACGAAAGAGTTTGAGATAATTGGCAACCTGATCCCAGATATCTTCGACGCTCAAAATGCTAATGAGTCGCCCCTTGCCGCCATCATTGAGAAGAGCCGTACAGTGCTTGCCAAGCTGATTGATGAATTCCTAATTTATGCCCACAGCAGCCATGGTCTGCGCTGCAAGCCAGATCAACCTCCTGCTGCCCGCTGCTGCTCATCTGAAGCCAGAGATCTTGGTGATCACGATCGAAGCAGACTCGATTGGCTGAACTCGAACTGACTCGGCATTTTGGGTAGTGCAAGAGTAGTTGACGCCTCACCGTCTAGGTGCTGAAAAAATTTTACCGGTGGTTCAGTCGTTGCGCCCATCGTCGCACTACTAGCCACGCTACTGCTGAACTACATCGTAGGTTGACAGAAGCTGAACGCCATTGATGGCGCCCTCCCCCGACCTGTTTGACGTCAAACGGAATAGACATCAAACAGGTGATAACGTGTGGATTAATCCCATGCCAGTACATCACGTTTATCTTGGCCTCGGCAGTAATGTAGAGCAGGAAATCCACCTAGCGACGGCCTTAGAGATGCTTGAAGAACACATCACCTGTCTTCGCGGCTCACCGGTTTATGAAAGCGTCTCAACAGATCCTAGACAATCCCCGTTTTATAACCTGGTCGTAGGTGGTAGCACAGACCTCAGCCTGACGGAATTTCAAGCTTGGATCAAAGAGATTGAGTTAATTCATGGACGCGTCCGCAGTACGCAACGATTCATTCCGCTTGATATTGATATCTTACTTTTCGATGACCTCATGGGCATCCATGAAGGAATAGAGCTGCCTAGGGCAGAAATTCTCGACCGGGCCTTCGTGCTCTATCCGTTACAGCAACTCGCCCCACACCTGAAGCACCCTACCATAGGCATTTCCTTCAGCGAGTTGTGGCGCCAGTTGCAGCCTGGCCCGCCGCTGTCGCTTGTCCTTCCCTCCTTAGGCGCCAGTTCTTCTGGCCCTGCAATTCAAACCAACAGATTTCAACGCACTGGCGATTCGTGCCAGCCCTCGGCTCACGAGGTGACTCTGTCAACAATCCATGAGCACTGAGCTCGTTGGAGCCCTGTATGCAGCCTTTTCACGTACATTCTCTCCCCTACTTCGCAGATCCAACAATCTTCTTTTCAGCGATTCGGAATGCTCCTGGCGCCGTTCTGTTCGACTCGGGTCGCCCCACCTCTCAACGGGGCCGCTACGACCTAATGAGTGCATGGCCGGTAAGAAGCTACCAGCCGTGCCCAAATGAGCCCAACGGAGCATTTGCAGAGCGTTTGCGCTCAGCACTCAAAGGTCTGGAAAAAGGGCGACCGGATGAAACCCTCCCTTTCACAGGCGGGCTCATGGGGTACCTGAGTTATGAATTGGGCCGTGCAATGATGGGGTTACCGCCTAATAATAATGAACAGATTCCCACTGCCCGCATTGGCCTGTATACTTGGGCACTGGTTTCAGATCATGAAGAACGCAAATCTAGACTGATCTTCAATCCAGCGGTAAATCACCAGGAGCGTCAGCGCATAATTTCGCTGTTTCAATCGCGCACTCTGAAAGAAAGTGACGAGTTCTTTAAACTCTACGCCCAGTTCGCACCTGCCATTACTTATGACAACTACAAAAGTGCTATTTCCTGCATCCAGGATTACATCGCAGCGGGTGACTGCTATCAGGTGAATTTCACACAGCGATTTTCTACCGGCTATTCAGGCAGCCCATGGAGCGCCTATCTGACCCTGCGCAAGCATTGCGCAGCCCCTTTCGGTGGCTATATCAACCTAGCGCAGCATAACGCCATCATGAGCTTCTCCCCTGAGCGCTTCATCCAGTGCAGCAAAGGGATGGTTGAGACTCGGCCTATAAAAGGCACCATGCCCAGAGGTCAGACACGGGCTGAAGATCAGCACTTCGCAGACAAACTGGCAGCGAGCGAGAAGGATAAGTCAGAAAACCTGATGATCGTTGACCTGCTTCGCAACGACATCGGGAAAAACTGCAGATTCGGCTCAGTAAGCGTCCCAGAGCTTTTCAGGATTGAGTCATATTCAAATGTTCATCACCTAGTCAGCACCATCCGAGGCGAACTGGCAGACGGTAAACATCCGCTTGACCTGCTGTTCGGTGCCTTCCCTGGCGGATCAATCACAGGGGCACCGAAGAAACGCGCCATGCAAATAATCGATGAGCTGGAGACGACTGAGCGAAGTATTTACTGCGGCACCATGTTTTACCTCGATGTAGACGGTCATATGGATAGCTCTGTTAGCATCCGCACGCTACTTGCAAGCGGCGGAACGATCTGTTGCTGGGGTGGCGGCGGTATAGTAGTAGAGTCAACCGCGAGCAGCGAGTACCAAGAGTCCGTTACGAAGATCCAAAACCTGCTGAATTGCCTAGAGAGTTACTTTCTGCAGCTACCTACTTAGCTCATCCCGCCGACGATAGCCCCTAAGCCAAGTACATTTCGGCAGGTTAAATCCCTCACTAGTTATGACTTCCACACGATACAAAGTGCGTATGGACATTACGACTAACCAACAAAGGCAAACACCTCATGCGGCAGTCCAAGGTCAGTGAGCGAACGAGATCTCGATAACGAACCTCACTAACACCCGAACCTATGAAAATGACCGAACCTATCAGCAGTGCTAAATATGCTAACACGCTGAGTGCTGAGTTATTTAATAAAGTCCTTATGTGCTACGACAGGATTATCAACACGATATTGGGGGGCATGATGACGCAAGCCAGGGCACCCAGAAACCATTAACTTAGGTAAACTTGACCGAACGTGGGGAATGCTACGCAACAATCGCAGGAGGTCGCCCATTTAATGGCATGACTGCAAGAGTACCCAGGATTATTGTGCGGAAAATATAACTGACTTTTCCACTCCACCTTAGAAGCATTAAATAAGCACTAGAAAACTTTAATTCTTGGCGATGAAAGAGCATATCGCTGATAAAAAACTGGCACCTCAGGTTCATGGCATCGCTGCGAAGGTAGCCGACTCGACGGAGTTTTACATCTAATTTAGGGGCAGAAAATGATTTAAGTCCTGATAAAGGCTACCTTCTTAAACTGGCCCAAGAATAGACGACAGCATAAATAGCGACTACGATCTTGCAGATTGCTACTCGATAAATCTATCACAGAAGCTTAAACCTACGCATCTCGCCATATAACACGCAAGTATCAATGCAAAAACATGTTTGAAGTTAAAGAAACCGTCTCGATTGAAGCAAAGCGATTACGGCCATGTTGATACTCGCTTTAGCTCTTCATCTAAAAACATGGTGCACCTGATGACGCTTTTCGTGAATCTATAGATTAATGGCAGCACTGATGACCACGCTTTAGATACATACTTTTAGAAGGTAAAAACCCAAGCAATACTTCGGATTGATAGAGCTTAAGACCGAGAAATTAAAAATGCGACATTAAACCATTGCAAACCTTGTTTGGCGAGAACATGCACGACTACTCTCTAGCACCATAAAAATAGTCTATAGCGCCAAAAATACATTTAAAAGCATTTCGCTTTACTAATCCGCAAAAAGCGATTATTATTAAATAGATTTTCAGCATGTTTAACTTTAAAGTCCTGATAAGAATTTTAAGGATTTAATATCATGGATATCAGCAAGCTAGGTGCGCTCCGAGAGCTATCAGTGCGTAAAACTATGGCTGCGGTCGCCGAAGCCATGCACATCTCTCCATCAGCTGTGTCTCAACAAATTTCATTACTTGAGCAAGAATTTGGTATCGACTTGGTTGAGCGGCGAGGGCGAGGTGTAGAGTTAACTATCGCTGGTCGTACATTAGTTGAGCGTATCAACCGGATTTTTGAGGAGCTCGATTCTGCTCGAGCTGATATGGCGGAGTTAAAGAAAGTAGTAGCTGGAGAGCTTAGAGTTGCTGCCTTCCCAACTGTAGCTGCTGCCTTGATACCTAGGGCGATTCAAACTCTTCGAGTTACTCACCCGCGGCTACAAATTTTTTTTGAGGAAATGGAGCCAGAGGACAGCATGAATGCTCTTCGCAGCTGGCAAACAGATATAGCGTTAATTGATGACTTGAACGTTCCAGTAGGCTTGCTTGATCCTAGCATCGAGATAACGCCGTTCATCGAAGATATTTACAACATTTTAGTTTCCTCAGCGCATCGTTTGGCAGGACGAAGTTCAGTTTCTTGGAAAGACTTGGAACATGAAAACTGGGTGATTGATACTGCGTCAACAACTTATCCGCGCATGATAACGGAAGCTTGCCAGCGGGCCGGTTACAATCCAAAAATCATCGCTCGGTGCAAAGGTTTCGAAATCACTCGCGAGCTTGTGAAAGAAGGATGTGCGATAGCTATTTTGCCTGGCCTAAGGGCTCGAGCTGATATGCAGGGTACATATATCTGTCGGCTGGAGCCGGAGATCAGGCGCAATATATCTATGGCATTTCGCAAAGGAGAAAAGAAAAGCCCGATATTGAAAGTGTTTAAGGAATGTTTGGAGCAGGAAGTAGTAAAGATCCGTGTCTCTAGTGATGAGTGACTACAATATTGTGCGTGGTTTTCTTGTGAGAGATGTAATATTTATTGTTAGCCCGATCTAGGGGTTCTCCAATCAAGTCAGCGCAGGCCGCCCGACCTGTGCTGAAATGGCCCCTCACTCAGCCACCCCATGCAAGCCTTGTCCATGAATCAGATGAGCTTCTCCGATTTCTAATACGCCGGTAAGCGCAAACAGGCCCGCCGCGAACGTATCCTGGCAGAGATGGAGCAGAGCGTGCCGTGGAGCGAATCAGTCGCAGTAATACAGCTTCACTATCCACAGGTCGGCGGCGGTTGTAAACCTTATCCATCGGATACGATGCTGCGTACTCACTTGCTGCAGAACTGGCTTTTGCTGAGCGATCCGGCGATCGAGCAGGCGTTGCACGAGACCACCTCGATGCGCCAGTTTGCTCGACGACGCTCAGAGCGCCGTTCCCCGGAGGTACGACTATTTCCTGCACCTCGTGGACAAGTATCGGCTTGGGCAGGGATTCAGGAACTCATTAACAACTATCTGCAAGAAAACGGCCTGTAGTTGCGCCAAGGCACCATTGCGGATCCCATGTTCATCCTTGAGCTGGATCGCAGCACGACGCAGTACTTACCAGCACTTGGGAAAACGCAGGGTGCTCTACAAAGCCAGCTTAAGATCGAAAGGGCCAAGGTGAAGCTGCGTGGAATAGTGGAGCACCCGTTTCGGGTAATGAATCATCCGCTCGGCTATGTAAATACTCGCTTTCGTGGCTTAGCCAAGAACACGGCGCAACTGAAGCCACTCTATTGCGCTGTCGAATTTGAGGATCGCGCACCGGCAGTAATTGAGCCCGAGGGAGAGGTGCGTCCATGGCGCGCTAGAACCAGAGAAAAGCCAGGGTTTGATGCCGACTGACGATCGAAAAATCGGTCTTGCGGCGTCGAGACGTTGCTCATTGAGTGCTAGGGGCAACTTGTTCAGAGTTTCCCGAAGAATCGCGTATGACTTCTTTGGATTTGGTCGAGCTGGGCGGGGTTGATCGTGTCATGAAGACTGCTAGAGCAGCGACAGGCCTTTGGCTGGCAGATAATTGTTGATGGTCTCCAGAATCCTTATTGCGATCTGATGCACCGTCAAGAGATGGAGAATATTAATACTGACCTTGTATTGTAGGACCGTACATTAAGTGACATTCGCGCAAACTGACGCGTCGAAGTTATCTAATACAACGGCTGCTCCTTGCGCGGATCACTCAAAGTAAACCAAGTCTAATAAGCGTGCACTGCGTACAAAAAGCTAGCTAATGTAAAACCCGGCCTAAACCAGGCTCTACATTAACTAGAGCTTAACAGCCAAGCCTGACATTTCAACAATCACATAAGAATCAAACATTGCGACCCACAATTAAAATACGAGCAGCACGGGCACGACACCAATCGATTTCACCCGGCAACATTCCACTCGACGTATGCCAACATCAAAACCCTTCACATACACCATTAACACATATTAAATCCATTACAACCAAATGACCCCATACAAAAAAACAAAAGAAAACGGCAACAATTTTTTACTAGCAAGTAAGTCACGCCACTATACATAACGATATCGCCAACATTTTATTTGGTTAGCAACCGCTAAAAACCTATTACCTCGGCACTCCGATTTAACTATAACGAGAAATATCAAGTCCTTGAGAGCTAATTTGCGTTTTCTTATTAGCAAGTATATCTGCTAGCAATCTAGCCGAGCCGCACGCCATAGTCCAGCCAAGAGTACCGTGACCAGTATTTAGATAGAGATTTCTAAACTTCGTCGCCCCTACGATGGGAGTTCCATCTGGCGTTGCAGGACGCAGACCTGTCCAGAAGGAGGCCTGCTTAACATCCCCTCCACGAGGGTACAAATCGTTTACAACACTCTCCATTGCCTTGCGACGTTTAGAATCCAAGTCAAGATTGTAGCCATTGATTTCAGCCATACCACCAACACGGATACGATCATCGAATCGTGTTATTGCGGTTTTATTCGTTTCATCTACGATCGTTGAGGTCGGCGCCATTGAATAGTCGGTGATAGGTATAGTCAACGAATAGCCTTTAAGTGGATATACTGGAACTTTAATCCCTAGAGGCCTAAGTAAATTATGACTGTAGCTCCCAACTGCTAACACATATGAATCAGCCCTCTCAACGCTACCATCAACTACCACCCCAGTAATACAATCCCCGTTTGAATTTATTGCTTCGATGGTACTACCAAAGCTAAATTTCACTCCAAGCCCCTCGGCCATTTGCGCTATCTTCAACGTAAACCGATGGCAGTCGCCGGTCTGATCATTCGGTAAGCGCAAGGCCCCCGAAAGTTTATGGCACTCCGAGATTAAGGCAGGCTCAACCCTTGCGATCCCCTCCCGATCAAGAACCTCGAAAGGTACCCCAGACTGTTCGAGAATTGCTGTGTCTTTGGCTGCACTGTCGAGCTGGGCCTGTGTTCTAAAGAGCTGAGTCGTTCCAAGTTGCCTATCATCGTATGTAATGCCGGTTTCTCGACGCAACTCATCAAGACAATCTCGACTGTACTCCGAGAGTCGAACCATACGCTCTTTATTCACTGCATAACGTCCTGCTGTGCAATTACGTAGCATCTGAGCCATCCAAAGATACTGTTGAATACTACTTGTTGCCTTGATCGCAAGAGGAGCGAGATCTTGGAGCATCCACTTAATCGCTTTGATAGGCACACCCGGTGCGGCCCATGGAGCTGCATAACCCGGTGAAATTTGTCCAGCATTACCGAA
Source organism: Pseudomonas urmiensis (assembly GCF_014268815.2). Classification (NCBI taxonomy): domain Bacteria; kingdom Pseudomonadati; phylum Pseudomonadota; class Gammaproteobacteria; order Pseudomonadales; family Pseudomonadaceae; genus Pseudomonas; species Pseudomonas urmiensis. The sequence goes on along the minus strand of NZ_JABWRE020000001.1, from coordinate 1,523,655 downwards.
ACTCGTTTCCATCGCTGGCCCAGATTGACGATCAATAACAAGCACTTCAAATCCCGCTCTGGCAAGATAATATGCGGTCGTAACCCCAATAACACCTGCACCCAGCACAATAATACGCATACAGCACCTCATGAAAACCAGGATGTATAGACTGTAAGTTTTCCACATGAGCACTTACAGCACTAGTACCGCCAATAATAACTAATAGCTTGACTTAAGCGACTACAAAATATTCATCCTCCAGCTCAAGCGCTCGCGCAAACCTCATACATTCTTTTACCATAGTTGCCTTAATAACCTAATAAATTGCCGCTCGACAGCCCTACCCGACAACATCCAATTAATTAAAAAAGGCTTCCCGAACAATTAGGAAGCCAAAATACTGGACACAATGACCGAAGGTGACCAAACCCAAAGACCTGCACGACCTAAACGCAAGCTTTGTCATGTGTCCAATATAAAGCCAACAGACTAATAAAAACTCAATGAATTATCTGACTCAGGAATGTTCGAGTACGTACATTCTGAGGGCGGTCAAAAAACTCTTCCGGACTGGCTTGCTCAACGATCTCTCCCTTGTCCATAAAGATCACTCTATTAGCGACCGTCCTCGCAAAACCCATTTCGTGTGTTACACAAAGCATGGTCATCCCGTCTTCAGCCAGGCTAACCATAGTATCCAACACCTCTTTAACCATCTCAGGATCGAGGGCCGATGTTGGCTCATCAAACAGCATGATTTTTGGCTTCATGCAAAGCGCCCGGGCGATGGCTACACGTTGCTGCTGCCCACCAGATAGCTGGCCAGGATATTTATGGGCCTGGTCTGGGATTCGGACACGCTCGAGGTAGTGCATTGCGACTTCTTCCGCCCGACGGCGTGGAATTTTGCGCACCCACATAGGAGCCAAGGTGCAATTTTCAAGGATAGTTAGATGCGGGAACAGGTTGAAATGCTGAAACACCATGCCAACTTCACGCCTAATAGCCTCAATCTGCTTTAGATCTTGAGTCAGCTCTACACCATCTACCACGATTTGACCTTGTTGGTGTTCTTCCAAACGATTCAGACAACGAATTGTTGTCGACTTTCCAGAGCCGGATGGCCCGCACAGCACTATTCTTTCTCCTTGCTGGACATCAAGATTAATATTTTTTAGAACGTGGAAGCTTCCGTACCACTTATTCATGTTTCGGATCCGAATAATTGGCTCGGACACTACTGATGATTTTAAAATCTGACTCATAAAATCACTCCTAAACCTTATGACCAGTGTCGAGCTTACGCTCCAGACTTTTGGAATAATGGGACATCCCAAAACAGAAAACCCAAAAAACTAACGCAGCAAATACGTAGCCTTCGGTAGCCATTCCTAACCAAGCAGGATCAGCAGCAGCTTGTTTAACGCTATTGAGAAGATCAAAAAGGCCGATTATCACAACCAAACTAGTATCTTTAAATAGTGCAATGAAGGTATTAACAATACCAGGTATCACCAACTTGAGCGCTTGAGGTAGGATTACAAGCCCCATAGATCTCCAATACCCTAAACCCATTGCTGCTGCGGCTTCATATTGCCCTTTAGGAACTGCCTGGAGCCCACCGCGCACCACCTCTGCAATGTACGCCGACTGAAAGAGAACAACGCCTATCATGGCGCGTAGCAACTTGTCGAAGCTCATGTCTTCGGGCAGAAATAGAGGTAGTAGAACGGAACTCATGAAAAGCACGGTAATTAGCGGAACACCACGCCAAAACTCGATAAAGGTAACACAAAAAACTTTTATAGCTGGCATGTTTGAGCGTCGACCCAAGGCAAGAATAATGCCGAGTGGCAGTGCCCCTGCGATGCCCACAGTAGCGATTACCAACGTCAGCATCAAACCGCCCCACTTACTCGTAGGAACCTGATCGAGACCAACATATCCACCATGTAATAGGGTAAACGCTAGCACCGGAAACAGGCCGAGGAAAATAACTCCATAAACGGCTTTACGAGGAAAACCACGAACAAAGAATGGCAAAGCGCCTATCAAAGCTGCGATCACCGTTAAATTTACTCTCCAGCGTTGAGTGTCGGGATAATAGCCATACATGAACTGGTCAAAACGCTGCTGGACAAAGACCCAACATGCTCCAGTATTGGTACAGTCTGCGCGAGTCGTACCTCTCCAATTAGCATTAACGACTGCCCAGTCTAGTAACGGCGGTACAACAAGCCAGACCACGTAGACTGCAAAGAGACTCAGCAGCGTATTATACCAACTAGAGAACAAGTTAGCTCGCATCCATCCTATCGCACCCTTGGTGTTAACCGGCGGTGCCATATCAGGCTTAAAATCAAAAGCAGTCATCCTCGACACCTCACCGCTCAACGAGCGCGATGCGCTTATTATAGATGTTCATCAGTAGTGAAATCGAAATACTGATTACTAAATACACACTCATCGTTATAGCAATCAGTTCAATTGCTTGGCCGGTTTGGTTCAACACAGTACCAGCAAATAGAGATACCAATTCTGGATAACCAATACCAGCAGCCAATGAGGAACCTTTGGCGAGATTGAGGTATTGACTGGTCAGCGGAGGTATTATCACCCTCAAGGCTTGAGGAACTATAACCTTCCGTAGCACTTGCCCTTCTTTCAAGCCCAGTGATCTCGCAGCCTCGGTTTGACCGTGACTAACTGAACGTATTCCCGAACGCACAATTTCGGCAATGAATGCAGCTGTGTAGATTGTGAGAGCTAATGTGAGAGCCAAAAGCTCTGGAATTAATACCCAACCACCAACAAAATTGAAGCCTTTAAGCTCAGGAACATCCCAATGCAATGGACTCCCGAAGAGAAAAGCACTACACCCTGGTATAACGATCATGAGCCCAATTCCAGCCCAAAGCTTGTGAAATGGCTGCCCAGTTTCATAAAAACGCTTATTGCCATAACGAACCATAAGAAGCACACAGACTATGGCGATCCCGATTGAAATCACGAATGCTGTCAACCCATCAGAGACCGAAGCCCCCGGCATGCTCAACCCTCGATTACTTATAAAGAAAAGATTGTGAATATTTATACTACTACGCGGCCCTGGGAGCGATAAGAATACAGCGAAATACCAAAAAAGGATCTGCAAAAGCGGCGGAATATTACGGAAAGTTTCGACGTAAACGGCTGCCAGCTTACTCACCATCCAGTTGGATGAAAGGCGTGCCACACCTATAATGAAACCCAGAATCGTAGCTAGTACTATCCCAATGAACGTTACTAACAATGTGTTGAGTAGTGCAATAACAAACACCCTGGCATAGGTATCTGACTCAACATAAGGAATGAGGTGCTGAGCAATACCGAAGCCGGCGCTGCGTTCAAGAAAATCAAAGCCCGATGTAATTCCTCGATTCGCGAGATTTTCTTGTGTGTTATTGAAAAAATATAGACCAACTGCCAATACCGAGACAATGGTTATGACTTGGAGGATCAAGGCCCGAAACCTCGGATCGCTCATCGATATCCTACGCTTAGTGGGGGCGATTTTTTGCATGATTCATGCTCTACCGAAAACTATTGAAAAATTTGCTCAGCTAGCGCTGAGCAAATCTCGCGGTCAGCGAATTGGAGGAGCGTATTGAATGCCGCCTTGGTTCCAGAGCGCATTTAAGCCACGCTTGATCTTCATTTCGCTACCAGAGCCCAAGTTTCGGTCGAATGATTCGCCGTAGTTTCCGACCTGGGAGACAATTTTTACCACCCAGTCATTGGGGAGGTTGAGATCTTTGCCCAAACCACCATCGTTACCCAGTAAACGGGCGACGTCTGGGTTCTTGGTGTTTTTTACTAGATCTGCAACGTTTTGCGAGGTAATTCCAAGCTCTTCGGCGTTTAACATCGCATATTGTGTCCAACGCACAACCGAGAACCACTCCTCATCACCACGACGGACAGCAGTTGCCAGAGGAAGCTTATCAACAACTTCGGGAAGAACCACATAATCTTGTGGCGCAGCAAGCTTCAAGCGCTGCCCGTACAACTGCGACTGATCAGCAGTGAGTACATCGCAACGACCAGAGTCTAGAGCTTTGAACGATTCGTCAGAAGTGTCAAACGTGATAGGTGTGAACTTCAGACCATTCGAGCGGAAATAGTCAGCAAGGATGTTCTCAGTCAATGTACCAGCTTGCATGCATACCGTTGCGCCATCGAGCTGTTTAGCGCTGTTTACACCAAGCTTCTTGTTTACAAGAAAACCCTGACCATCATAATAAGCAATCCCAGCAAACAGGATACCCATAGCTCCATCTCTGGATGAAGTCCAAGTCGTACTGCGCGATAGAATATCCACCTCTCCTGACTGCAGAGCAGTAAATCGCTCTTTCGCGGTCAATTGAGTGTATTTAACCTTATCCGCTTCTCCGAATACAGCTGCGGCTACAGCGCGACAAACATCAACATCAAAACCATGGAAGTTTCCTTTGGCATCTGTATAAGAAAAGCCAGGCAGGCCATCGCTTATGCCACATTGAACGAACCCCTTCTTTTTGACATTATCAAGGGTGGCGCCTGCCATAGCGCCCATGGAGATCACAGAGCCCAGAGTCACTGCTACGACTGTGAGGGTAGTTTTAAATTTATTATTTTCTTTTTTCATGTCATTGCTCTCATAGATTGCGGCATAGAAATTCCGTCAAAATTTGATAATTTTGGCGGGCACTCGACCAACTTTCAGAGGCAGAAAAAAACTCGCAGACGCACATGCCTGATAGATAGAATTATCATTATAGTAAGTGGCATAGCCTGCCCTCTTGTTATTTTACCAACCCCAAATTATGACAAGCTAACGCTACAAACGCAGCCAGATTCTCTGTGCCTTGGATGACGATTGTTTGCGCTTCGGACAAGATTTCTCCGTCGAGATCAACCTACCCCCTGATTGAATCGAGTAAAAGCGAATATTTCTGCATTACAGCATAAGCTTAGCTTACGAATCGATAACTCGTCACTCCTCTATTTTCCGCTTGCAAACCAGGGGATGTGTCCACCCCAGCTACAAATGCAACCGTAAACACCGTCTGAGCTCCTCTAGCCAGCTTGGGTATACCTCCTGGGGCATCCCGCCCCCCCCTGTGACCTCTTGAAGTTTACACTGCGCCGCTGCGGTGGCTGGCACCCCGCAAACACTGAGGCTCTATCCGTCTCAGTACATAATTCAAGAAACCGAGCCGATAGCAAACACGTTGCCTCGCCATTCTCCAGGCAAGTCTTTGACCTACAAGAGTATTGTGTCGGCGCTTTAAGAGATCTGTGCTAACGCTCAGTTCAGCAGCGCTGCAAAATCACACCAATCGTTAAGTGTTGCTTACATATATTTGAAAAAATATTTGCTTTTCATGATGTTGGACAAGGTATAGGTTTTGAAAAAAACCAAAGAAAGGTACCGCAGCAATGACCCACTCCTATTTCAACGACAACCTTGCTGAACGCGACCCTCTGGTCTTCAAAGCTCTTCAAGGAGAAAAAAAGCGTCAACAGGGCCAGATTGAACTCATTGCTTCAGAGAACTCAGTCAGCCTGGCATGCTTGGAAGCCTTAGGCTCAGTGATCACTAACAAGTCTGTAGAGGGTTATCCTGGTAAGCGTTTTCACGGCGGCGCTGACTTCGCTGACGTTGTAGAACAGGCTGCAATCGATCGCGCCAAGGATCTTTTCGGCTGCAATTTCGTCAACGCGCAGCCTCACTCCGGCACCCAGGCCAACCAAGCAGTATTCTTCGCGCTGCTCCAGCCTGGCGATACCGTGTTGAGCATGGATCTCGCCTCAGGCGGCCACTTAAGTCATGGTGCTAAACCAAACCAGTCGGGTCGCTGGTTCAATATCGTCTCGTACGGGGTAGAGCGCGAAACGGGTTTAATCGACTATGCCAACTTGGAGGCGCTGGCTTCGGAACACAAACCCAAGCTCATCATCGCGGGTGGCTCCTCATACCCTCGCGAGATCAATTTCCCTCTTATCCGTGAGATCGCTGACAAGGTTGGCGCTACCTTCCTAGTGGATATGGCTCACTTTGCGGGCCTAGTCGCTGCTGGAGTCCACCCATCTCCCATCCCTCACGCAGATATCGTCACAACTACCACCACCAAAACCCTACGTGGCGCTCGCGGCGGCTTGGTAATGACTAATCGCGAAGACCTCTTTAAGAAGCTTCAATCGGCGGTATTCCCAGGCGTGCAGGGTAGTGCACATTTGGCAACAATCTCCGGTAAAGCGGTATGTCTCGGTGAAGCTCTGACCGATGAGTTCAAAACCTATGGCGCCAACGTCAAAGCTAACGCTAGCCTGCTTGCGCAGGTTCTGCAGAAACGTGGTGTGCGCATCGTCAGCGGTGGCACTGATACTCATCTTGTTCTGGTAGACGTCTCCTCCAAAGGTCTGACCGGTCAGCAGTCGCAAGATGCACTCTCCGAGATCAACATCACCTCGAACAAGAACCCGATTCCGTTCGACAGCACCAAGCCATCGGAATGGAAGGGTTTGCGTCTTGGCTCCTCGGCCGGTACCACTCGCGGCTTCGGTGCGAAAGAGTTTGAGATCATTGGCAACCTAATCGCAGATATCTTCGACGCTCAAACTGCTGACGAGTCGACCCGTGCTGCAGTCATCGAGAAGAGCCGTGCAGTGGTTGCGAAACTGGTTGGTGAATTCCCAATCTATGCCTAAGGGGTATGCGGCGGGTGCGTAGAACACCCGCCCGACTTCACGCTGTAGGAAAATAGTAATGAGCGTTCAACTTCCTAATGATCCAGCGCGTGATGATGTTTTGGCTGGCCGCCCTGCGCTTTGGCTGAACCCGAATCTGAAGGCCAACGGCATCGCTGATCCTTCGCTGCCGATCCGGTCTACCCAGGTAAAAGAAGCCGAAGAAAACTGGCAAATGCTGGCTCCGCTACTGGAGTCTTGCTTCCCCGAACTGAGAGCGTCGAAGGGCCGGATTCAGTCCAAGCTAATCGAAGCTGAAGATCTTCGCGGCGCGCTGGGGTATGGCACCTCGCAGTACGGTCGAGTATTTGTCAAAGCCGATGGCGATTTGCCTGTTGCAGGCTCCATCAAGGCGCGCGGTGGCGTTTACGAAGTCTTCATGCACGCCAAGAAGATGGCTGAAAGACGCGGCATTCTAACCCCAGGCGCTGACATTACCGTACTGGCCGGAGATCAGGCGCGTGCCCTCTTCAATCAGCATACGATCGCCGTGGGCAGCACTGGCAACTTAGGTTTAAGCGTTGGTATTGCAGCTCGCGCCCTGGGCTTTCGTGCCGTCGTGCACATGTCGTCGGACGCCAAGCAATGGAAGGTTGATCGCCTCACTCGCTTGGGTGTTGACGTTGTTCAGCACAAAGCCGACTACACCACCGCTGTTGAACATGCTCGTATTAGTGCAGAAGCGGATCCAACTATCTACTTCGTGGATGACGAACGTTCGCAAGTACTGTTTTTCGGATACAGCGCAGCAGCCACCGAGCTGGCCGCACAGTTGAAAGATCAGGGTGTTACCATCGATGAAGACCACCCGCTGTTCATCTACCTGCCCTGTGGTATCGGCGGAGCGCCAGGTGGCGCCGCCTATGGCCTGAAAGCCATCTTCGGCGATGCAGCCCACGCATTCTTCGTTGAACCTGTGCAATCACCGTCCGCGCTAGTACACATGATGAGCGGCTCCAATAACTTGGTGTCGGTATACGACGTAGGTCTGACTAACCGAACTGAGGCAGATGGTATGGCAGTGGCTCGCATGTCGGAGTTCGTTGCCAACGTCATGAAGCCCATGCTTTCAGGTGTATTCACAGTGGACGACGACGATCTCTTCCGCTGGCTTTGGAAAGCTCAGATTGTTCAGAAAATGCGTCTTGAGCCATCGGCAACAGCTGGTTTTGGCGGCCCTGAGTTCATCGTGAATAGCGTTCAAGGTCGCGTATATCAAAAAGCTCATGGACTGAGCAATAAACTTGCTCAGGCAACACATGTTATCTGGACAACGGGTGGCGCTTTCGTTCCAGAAGAGCAATTCAAGGAATTCATGGCGCGCGGAGCTTCTCTGATCAAATAAGACCCAAGCTGACCATGGGGATATACCCGCTCCATACCCCCTGTCCTTAGAAAAATAGCGCCGAAGAAAACCAATTACGCCAGTCAATGACGTTGAGGTGATAGTTCCATGAATAATCAATTCCTGGCCGACCGTATCGACGGTAAAGGCTTTGCCGCTCATCTTGTCGAAAAACTGACAGATGATGTAACCGACATTAAAGAAAAAACCGGACTTATTCCAGGCCTGGCCGTTGTCCTAGTGGGTGAAGATCCTGCAAGTTCCGTCTATGTAAGCGCTAAACATCGCCAGACTCTCGCCATCGGTATGCAATCGTTTGTCCATAAGCTACCTATTGATACCAGTCAAACTGAACTGATGGCACTGCTGACAGAGTTAAATGCCGCATCGGAAGTAAACGGGATTCTGGTCCAATTGCCGCTGCCAGCTCACCTAGACACCAACGCGGTCATCAATGCAATTGAGCCAGATAAAGATGTCGACGGCTTCCACATCCTCAATGCTGGCCGCCTAGCGACAGGCCAGGATGCCCTAGTGCCCTGCACTCCATTGGGCTGCCTGATGATGCTCAAAGACCGCCTGGGCAGCCTGGCAGGTATGAATGCCGTGGTTGTCGGTAAATCCAACATTGTCGGCAAACCTATGGCTCAGTTGCTAATGGCGGAAAACTGTACAGTTACAGTCGCGCACTCTAAGACCCGCGACGTCCCGGCTCTGTGTCGCACGGCCGACATTCTGGTAGTGGCAGTGGGTCGACCAGAGATGGTCAAGGGCGACTGGATCAAGTCTGGCGCAGTCGTGATCGACGTAGGCATCAACCGCATTGAAAGCGACGGTCGGTCGCGAATTGTCGGCGACGTGGCCTACGACGAAGCAGGCCATGCCTCGGCGATCACACCGGTTCCGGGTGGCGTTGGCCCAATGACCATTGCTTGCCTGCTGGCAAACACTGTGACCGCATTCAAGCGTCAGCATAAAATCGTAACTAAAAAAGAAGCTGTTGTCGTTTAAGGTGATTCAAATGACTAAGACTAGAAAAAACTACGTACTTCGAGTTTCTTGCCCTTCGATCCGTGGCGTGACCGCTGACATCACCAGCTTCTTATCCTCTCGCGGTTGTAACATCCGTGACAGTGCACAGTTTGACGATGAAAGCACTAACCACTATTTCATGCGGATCACGTTCCGCCCGGAAGAAGGTCAGTCGCTGGAAGACCTGAAGAAGGAGTTCCAGCATCTTGTTGAAAAATACAACATGGAATACGAGTTTTTTGATGAGCGCGCCAAGCGCAAAGTCATCCTTATGGTTTCCCGCTTCGGCCACTGTCTGAACGACCTGCTGTACCGCTGGAGCATCGGCGCCCTCCCCATCGACATCGTCGGTGTGATCTCCAACCACCTGGACTTCCAGAAAGTGGTTGAAGGCCACAGTATTCCTTACCACCACATCAAGGTGACCAAGGAGAACAAGGCTGAGGCCGAAGCCGCCCAGATGCGCATAGTGCGCGAGACCGGTGCCGAGCTGATCGTGCTTGCACGCTACATGCAGATTCTGTCGGACGAGATGTGCCAGCAGATGTCGGGCCGCATCATTAACATCCATCATTCGTTCCTCCCGTCCTTCAAGGGCGGTAGCCCTTACAAACAGGCCTTCGATCGCGGCGTAAAACTGATTGGTGCCACGTCGCACTTTGTCACCGCCGACCTGGACGAAGGCCCGATCATCGAGCAGGATATTGTCCGTATCACTCACGCGCAAAGCCCGAATGACTATGTGTCGTTGGGGCGCGACGTCGAAAGCCAAGTGCTGGCCCGGGCAATCCATGCTTACGTCCATGGCCGTGTGTTCATGAACGAGAAGAAGACGATTGTGTTCCCGGCATCACCTGACTCGTACGCATCTGAGTCTATCGGTTGAGATGATTGCGGCTTGCAATCATCTCGCCTAAGCAGCTACATGTTTGATCAAAAAGTAAAGTAGGTGACAAGTACCCACTTGGGCATCAATCCAAGGGGGTACTCCTATCGATCAAGCTTTCAAGGTTAAGCAAGCTATGCCAAATTAATAAAGCTTCGTCACTTTATCCTTAGCATTTATAACTGCACAAATAGCGAAAACAAGGTGCGAGGCACAGAAGATAAAACCTGGCTGCTAGGCAGATTCCACACAGGTTGCCGCGAGCACTCAATGAGCAACGTCTCGACGCCGTAAGGCCGACTTTTAAGACGCCAATCGGCACCAAACCCTGGCTTTTCTCTGGTTCTAGCGCGCCATGGACGCACCTCTCGCTCGGGCTCAACTACTGCCGGCGCAAGATCCTACGTTTCGACAGCGCATAGAGCGTCGTCAGTTGTACCGTGCTCTTGGCTAAGCCACGAAAGCGAGTATTTACATAGCCGAGCGGATGATTCATTACCCGAAACGGGTGCTCCACTATTCCACGCAGCTTCACCTTGGCCCTTTCGATCTTAAGCTGGGCTTTGTAGAACACCCTGCGTTTTCCCAAGTGCTGGTAAGTACTGCGTCGTGCTGCGATCCAGCTCAAGGATGAACATGGGATCCGCAATGGTGCCTTGGCGCAACTACAGGCCGTTTTCTTGCAGATAGTTGTTAATGAGTTCCTGAATCCCTGCCCAAGCCGATGCTTGTCCACGAGGTGCAGGAAATAGTCGTGCCTTCGGGGAACGGCGCTCTGTGCGTCGTCGAGCAAACTGGCGCATCGAGGTGGTCTCGTGCAACGCCTGCTCGATCGCCGGATCGCTCAGCAAAAGCCAGTTCTGCAGCAAGTGAGTACGCAGCATCGTATCCGATGGATAAGGTTTACAACCGCCGCCGACCTGTGGATAGTGAAGCTGTATTACTGCGACTGATTCGCTCCACGGCACGAACTGCTCCATCTCTGCCAGGATACGTTCGCGGCGGGCCTGTTTGCGCTTACCGGCGTATTAGAAATCGGAGAAGCTCATCTGATTCATGGACAAGGCTTGCATGGGGTGGCTGAGTGAGGGGCCATTTCAGCACAGGTCGGGGCGGCCTTTGCTGACTTGAGCGGAGAATCCCCAGAAAAGCTCATCACTACCCGCTCCGTACTCGCCAGCCATAGGACGGGTGAGTTGCTACAGCGTAGGAGGGACTGTGGCCGAATCAACCGCCAGCAATTGGTACCAAAGATTTTAACCAAAATCCGAATTTTGAAAAACTGCTTAATAGCCAATTCTTGCAACAATCCCTTTAGCTCACCACATCAGCAACGGACTCGGTGAACAGGGTACACTCAGGAAGGATAATACCCTTCTTGACAGTCACGCCCCCAAATACCACCGACTGCGCATGAACGGTGGCTCCCTGCATCAAAACTGGACTTTTACAGGCCCCTACAGGGCTGCGAAGAACGCTGACTGCATTCCATAAGGTTACGTTATCTTCAATAACTACACCGTCATCGATCACGAGGCCCTGTCCATGACGGATGACGACTCCTTTCCCGATCTGTGCGCTGGGATGAATATCGATACCCCAAACCTGAGCTCCCCAGTTTTTTAACATCATGGCGTTGTGGTGCTCGTCATTAAGCCAAAGCATGTGGCTTATACGATAGAGCTGTAACGCTTGGAAGCCTGCACATGAAGATAACGCGACATAAAAGTCGACACAAGAAGGGTCGTCCTTTACGAAGCGGTCAATATCTGCTTCAGACTGGAGGGAGATCGTCGGCTCAGAGCGGAGCAGCGCGGTGAGCCAGACCTGAAGCTTATCGCCGCCAAGATGCCTCATGCTGAAACTAATATTTGCGCCCAAGGCCGCCTCGAAGCAGTCATGTTCAAGTACTCGATTTTCCACGTTCCATCGCATAACCGGATTCCAGCCTGCAAAATGTTCAGCCTGCCGCCTGAGGGTACGCCATACGTCACTCATGGTGCCTCATAATATCGAATAATCAATAGATGACAATTTAATGCCACTGCTTTTATCAATAGAAAACTTAACATGTGGCACATTAAAATAAAATTACTCACCAAACGAAATCACTATTTGCCTCATTTAACCCAGCCGACAAACCCCGATTACGAAGACTATGCTAGGCCGGATCCACATGGCCTACCATGTCTGCGACCTCGCCCATACTTTCAAACTCGGCCAACCAGGCAAAGGTCGGTTTAGGTTCACAGCTGTCGAACGGAAACTGTCGGACAGATGCAAGGCTGCTTCATCAGCATCGGGGTGGCGGGCAGACATCAAGCCAGTGCCAGACCTGGTGCCACGCCTCTCCGCAGCATGAATGTGTCTGAAGTACGATACGACAGCGGCAGTCGTGAAAGACTATCTGAATAGCGAAAGTGACCTGCCTGCCGCAAGCCCCACGGCGCACCAACGATCATTACAGTGATGAACAGCTCTCCGAAGGTCGAATAAGCATCGCGTAACGCTGTGAGAACAGACGTAAGCGTAGCCCCTACCTCGCCAATATCAAAGGCCCTTTCAATATCCATATCCGATACGATGCACGATTTGCTTCAGCTCATGTATTATCACGATGTAACGACCCAGCTGGAGATTTCCCGTGAATGCGTCATCCCCTCCCAAGAATGCCCCTCGCAACCTTCCGCTTGGGGAGCAGGTATATGAGACCCTGCTCTCTCAACTGATCACCCTGAAGATCGGCCCCGGTAGCCGGATCTCCATCGACTCGCTTTCCCGAGAGCTCAACGTTTCCCAGACCCCGATTCGTGCAGCATTGATTCGCTTAGAGGCGGAGGGCCTGGTCATAAAGGTTCACAACATCGGGTACAGCGCAGCCTCTATGCCTTCTCACCAACGTTTCGAGGAAATTTACGACATCCGCGAGATGCTGGAGCCTTACCTGGCGAGCCGTGCTGCTCAACAGCTTTCCGATAGCGATGCGATGGAGCTGTGTGCGCTCGCTGACACCATGAAGATTCCAGCCGGCGAAGACCTGAGCCTAGCCTACGGTAAGTTCGCCAAACTCGATGCTCAGTTCCACGCTTGGATCGCGGAGCGTGGCAACAACCACATGGCCCAAGAAGCACTCACCAGGCTCCACGCTCACGTGCACCTGTTCCGCCTCAGGTTTCATTCGCGCGTTACCGAAGAAGCCATTCAGGAGCATGATGCGATCGTGACCGCCATTCTCGCCCGCGCCCCTGAACAGGCAGCGGCAGCGATGAGAGAACACATATCCAGATCTCGTGCTCGAATGGAACCCTACTTCAAAATGATAGAGTAGGTGTGTCGTCGTTAGGGGTTCAGTACCGCTTTATCGATACCGAACCCGCAGGATGATTTAGACAGACTTCACTTCAACAACCAGCTCTACCTCTACGCACACGCCCATTGGCAACTGCGCCACACCGAACGCAGAGCGTGCATGCTTACCAACATCGCCCAAAATCTCCACTAAGGTTTCGGAGAAGCCGTTAGCAACGATGTGCTGCTCCTGAAATTCCGGGCCGGAGTTCACAAGTACCACCGCTTTGACAATGCGCTTGATGCGATCCAGGCTGCCCAATTGATCATGTAGTGTAGACAGTAGGTCGAGTGCAACGCTGCGAGCGGCTGCGCCAGCATCTTCGATGGAAATATTTATCCCGAGGACACCTACCCAAGGCTGACCATCCCTGCGAGGTATGTGACCGGACACATACAGATTCGATCCAGTTTGCACAGCCATTACATAACTGGCTGCTGGCTTGATGGAGTCTGGCAGCTTGATGTTCAGCTCACGAAGACGCTCATAAACGCTCATTTTAGGAGTCCTATTAATGAAAAAGAAGCTGGCTTTCTGTGACAAGCTCAGCAAGCCAACTCCCAAAACATGATTTAAACTAAGATAATTAGAGTCACCAGTTGACGGAAATGTACTTGGCCTCCATAAACTCCAGCATGCCGTGGTGAGCGCCTTCGCGGCCCAAGCCACTCTGCTTCACACCACCGAATGGAGCTGCAGGGTCTGAGACGATGCCACGATTCAGACCGATCATCCCGCTCTCGAGACGCTCGGAGATGCGCATACCTCTGGCAAGATCGCCGGTGAAGACGTAAGCCACAAGGCCATATTCGGTGGCGTTGGCAGCATCAACTGCTTCGTCTTCGTGATCGAACACTACAATCGGAGCGACTGGGCCAAAGATCTCTTCTTTCAGCAAGTCAGCGTTAGCAGGCACATTGATAAGTACGGTCGGGCTGTAGAAGTAACCGACGCGATCCGGGCTGTTACCGCCAGTCAGAACGACTGCACCTTTGGAAACTGCGTCATCAACCAAAGAGGCTACCTTTTCGACGGCGCTGGCATTGATCAAAGGGCCACATTGGGTTCCAGCCTTAGCACCATCATCTACTCGCAGAGCACTCATGCGCTCAGCGAAGCGCTTGGAGAATTCAGCGGCAATCCCACGTTGTACGTAGAAGCGGTTCGCTGCAGTGCAGGCTTCGCCGCCGTTGCGCATTTTTGCGATCATGGCACCTTCGACGGCAACATCAATGTCGGCGTCATCGAATACTAGGAACGGAGCATTACCACCCAGCTCCATGGAGCAGTTCACTACTGAATCGGCAGCTTTGCGCAGCAGAACGCGGCCCACTTCAGTCGAGCCAGTGAAAGAAAGCTTGCGAACACGATCGTCATCTAGGATTTGGGAGCAAACCTTGCCCGAAGCTCGGGTGGTAATAACGTTAACTACGCCGTCCGGTACTCCGGCTTCAGCCAGGATCTCAGCAACCAAGTAGGCAGTCAGCGGAGTCTCGGTGGCAGGTTTCAAGATACAGGTGCAGCCCGCAGCCAGTGCAGGAGCGATCTTGCGGGTAGCCATGGCAGCAGGGAAATTCCACGGTGTCACCAGCAGGGCGATACCGATCGGTTCATACTGGACGATTGTGCGTGCAAGGCCGCTAGGAGAACGGCTGAAATCGCCTTCGATACGAACAGCTTCTTCAGCAAACCAACGGAAGAACTCGGCAGCGTAGGTCACCTCCCCAAGGGCGTCGTTCAGGGACTTTCCATTCTCCATAGAGATCAAAGTCGCCAGTCTTTCCTTATCACGAGTCATCAGCTCGAAACAGCGACGTAGAATTTCGCTGCGAGCTCGAGCTGGGGTGGCAGCCCAGGCCGGAGCAGCTTTGGCAGCAGCGTCAACAGCGGCCTGTGCATCGTCCAGAGAAGCGTCTGCTACTGACGCAATGATCTGCTGGGTCGAAGGATTGAACACCTCGATACGGGCCTGGGAGATGGAGTTGATCCACTGACCACCTATGAACAGGTCGGTTGGGAGTTGAACGACGTTTAGAGATTGCGAAGTCATGGTTGTTGTTTTACCTATCAATGTTAATCAAAGGCCGTGGAATGCTTGACCAACAAGCTCACGCATCGACTGGAAATCGAGCTTGCGCGGGTTATTGTTGACGAGACGAGCGGCCAGCAGCGATTGCTCCGCGATCCAGTCGAGTTGCGATTCTTTAATACCCAACTCAGCTATGGTGCGAGGGATCTTGATGGTCTTAAATAGCGCACGAGTCATCTCGACAAGCTGATCTACCGTTTCTTTGTCGGTAGCACCTTTGATATCCAACGCCTCGGCAATAGCAAGGTAAGACTCTGGTGCAACTTCGGCATTGAAGCGCATGACGTAAGGCAGGAGCGCGGCGACACCCAACCCGTGCGCAGTCTGAGTCAGCGCCCCTACAGGATACTGAAGTGCGTGTGCAGCGGCGGTACCCGCGACACCAAAAGCCATACCAGCCAACAGCGAAGCTTCCATTAGCTTCGAGCGAGCTTCACGGTCAGCACCGTTGACTACTGCGCGCGGTAGGTATGAGAACACAGTGCGAATGGCACTCAGGGCATACTGGTCGCTAAGCAGGTTCTTGCCTACGAATACACGAGACTGGGATAGATCAGAATTCACCGGGTTACGCACTGCTGTGAAAGCCTCAATGGCGTGCGTTAGGGCATCGGCACCTGAGATTGCGGTCAAACCAGGTGGGCAAGTGGCTGTCAGCTCGGGGTCACAAATTGCGGTATGGGGAATCAGATACGGTGAAGAGATACCGACCTTCAGGTCGCGCTTCTTGTCTGCTAGTACCGCTACCGGAGTGACTTCGGAACCGGTACCCGCAGTGGTCGGCATCGCGATGACAGGAATCAACGGGCCTGGAACTTTCAGCTCGCCATAGTACTCATCCAAACTTCCTCGGAAAGTCAACAGTAGTGCAACCAGCTTGGCCATGTCCAAGCAGCTACCGCCACCCACGCCGATGACCACTTCGGGGTTAAGATCTTTATACTCAGTGACACAGGCCTCAATGCTGTCGGATGGAAGTTCCGCCAAGGTGCCACCGAAAACGCTACATTCAACGCCGTGGCTCGCCAGGTTCTCAAGTAGCTCAGTCATCACAGGAGAAGATGCCAAGCGCTCATCCGTACAAATCAGTGCTCGCTTACCGATCTTCGCGGTAATAGCACCTAATGCAAAGCGCTGACCATCGCCAAATACGATTTCTTTGGGACTACGAGTTAGACCAAATTCATTGTTCATCTGTCTGACCTTCCTAACTTATTATTATCGGGCGAGCGCTTGAATGTTATTCCAGACAAAAGCAGGTAATTTCACACCGTTTTCCAAGCTCTTCCTGCGAGCGATCAACGCGCGATCGCCTGGCACAAGTACAGGGCGTTCCACCTTTGCAGGCTTGCAGTCACGGATCGTTTGCAGGTACCTGCTAATATGTTGAGCAACACCGTGAGCCGGCTCGATTACAATGAACACGTCGCCTTTGTTACATTGGTGAGTGGCATCAAGTGTGCCTTTCACCTCGGTACCGAGTGCAGACGCAGTCAGACTGGCGACTAGCACTTCGATTGCCAGGCCCAAGGCGTATCCTTTTGCTTCACCAAAAGGTGCGATGGCCCCCTCTTTGGCAGCAGTTGCGTTGAGCGTTGGGTCACCATTTGCGTCGAGCGCCCAACCATGCTGAAGCTGCTCACCACGGTTCGCGTAATCGTGAACTTGGCCCATCGAGACTAGGCTGGTTGCCATATCCACAATGAATGGTGCCGGCGACGCCGGCACACCGATTGCGATAGGATTGGTACCGATCAATGCCTTGCGGCCACCCCAAGGGTGGACGAGAGCCTCGCTTGTGGTCAGCGCGATCAGAATCTGGCCCTCTTTAGCAACACGCTCCGCATACAGCGCAAGCATCCCAATGTGGTTGCAGTTGCGAACGTTCGCGATAGCAATGCCAGCTGACTTGGCCTTCTCCGAGATCTCCTTCAGCGCTGAGAAAGCGACAACTGGCCCGAGACCATTCTCACCGTCCACGTCATACAAACTAGTACCGCGCCAAGTGCCAACGCCCCTAGTAGTGGGGTTGCAAACGCCATTTCGAATGCGCTCGATAACGCGCGGCAGCCGCTGCAAGCCATGCGATGCACGCCCACGTAGCTCTGCTTCGAGAAGCAATTCAACCTGAATATCAGCATGAACCGAAGGAACACCGGCCTTGCTCAGCGCTCGGGTGCAAGTAGCGGTGGCTTCTTCTGGGCTTATTGTCAGCACCTGATGACCCCTCAAAATGATATCGTATCGGAAATCGTATTTGATTTACCTTACTGCCTTGGTATTATGCTGTCAACGAATTTTTGGAACATCAGCACGTGACTAGGTTATCCACTCTCTCTTTTTTTTCTGGTCAGCCTCCCATGGAAACCAACCACTTATCGCTTGGCGACAAGGTCTACGAGACGGTGTTGGCAGAGCTCATCACACTGAAGGTGTTGCCCGGCAGCAAGATTTCAGTTGACGCATTGGCCCGACAACTAGGCGTCTCGCAGACCCCGGTACGCGCGGCTCTCATCAGGCTCGAAGCAGAAGGATTGGTGGTCAAGACACACAACGTAGGCTACAGCGCCGCCGACATGCCGGCTCGCAAGCGCTTCGAAGAGATGCATGAAATGCGCCTGCTGCTTGAGCCATATATGGTGGCCCTTGCCTGCGAGAGGATGAGTGACGAGCAGCGGCGGTACCTTAGCGACCTCTCAAATCGCATCGAAATTTCGACCAAAAAGCATGACTCCACCGCCTATGGTCACTTTGCAAAGCATGATGCAGAGTTCCATGCTTGGATCGCGCAGCAAGCCGGCAACGAGCTCATGGCCGAGACTCTCGCTCGCCTCCACGCGCACATGCATGTTTTCCGACTCTGTTTCCGCACATCCGTAACCCAGCAGGCCAGAGAAGAGCACAACCTCATCATCTCAGCGCTCGTGAATGGCGACGCTCAGACCGCTACTGACGCCATGCGGGAGCATATTCTGAAATCGTGGGAACGCATGTCTGCACTCCTCTCCGACTTTAATTGAACATGCATCTCATAACGTACTGATCGTCAACCGTTATTTGGGTAAATCTCCATGCAAGGCATTACAGACCTCGGGCCACTGCGAAGCTTTATAGAGGTGGTGAGACAAGGCGGATTTACTCACGCCTCGAAAGTCCTCGGGATTACCCAGGCCACCGTCAGCAAGCATGTGGCTCTTCTTGAGAACAAGCTGGGTTTCAGGCTACTTATCCGATATCCTAGAAAAGTGATCCTTACCGATAGTGGCAACGTGGTTTATAGTCGAGGTATACAACTACTCTCCCTCAATGATGACCTAATCCTTGAACTCAACGAATTGGCCGACGTTAAGACCGAAAAGCCCAATATCGATATCGCTGCTCAAAGCTGCTTTCCGCACAAAATCCAGATAGATACCAGCAATGACATCAACGCCGACGTCATTCACAAATTGATGCCACTTTTCCTCAAACAGTCTACTGCAGCTTTGCAAGCCCCAATACCGACCAAGGCGAAAGCCAAACAACCAACTTACGATGCCGTGTCCGTCGAGTTGCCTTTCGGTGAGCAAGTCGTGACCCCGAACTGGCCCGCCTCTGACCCAGATGGATGCGCACGTTGTGTCCGTAAGCTGCTCCAGTATCAGAAGCGATGTCATTTGGCCCGCTGCTGATCAATAGCCACGACACCGCTCCGATTGATAACTTCGAGCAGTTGGATTCAAATGATGTCGTAGACCGCATCTCACCGCCAGGGCAAGCGGAGCTAGCGGTTGGGAGATCTGAATGGGAACGAGTGACAGAATGGAGCCGCCCCGATAATCTAAGCCTCCTGCCAATGCATAGAGGCTCACTGGAGCCACGTTGAACGCGAAGGAGCCAGGGCTAGGATGTGCGAAAATGAATACCAGTCAGGGGGCTTAATGATACCTGCTCTCTCAGGATTACTATTCGGCGTCGCAGAATAATACGTCTAATCACCCCCACCCTTTTCGATCTGACGCGGTAACATGTAGAAATTTTGCTTGGCTTTTTGATTACGAACCTGTATGGAAATTCTATCTGGAGGTCTTGTCCATGGCTTCATCTGACTACCTATCCGCCAACCTACGAACACTGTGCGAAAAGTCGGGATCTGTAACAGAATTCTGCAGGAAAGTTGGTCTCAACCGGCAACAGTTCAACAAATATCTTGCTGGCACTCACGAGCCTTCCAAGAGCAACCTTAGGGCTATTGCCAATCATTTTGGCTTATCAACTGAAGTTCTTTTTTCATCTCCTGGTGACTTTAGATCCATAATTGACGGCAGCCACTTTCATCTATTTCGAAGTCTGATCCAAGCGCCCAAGATGATCAGCTTCATCGACGAAGTCACTGCCAGTGCAACCCCCTCACCTAGCAGTATAATTGGAGTCTATGAACGCTATCACTACTCGTCAATTTACACCGGCCAGATCGTTCGCTCGATTTTCTGTATTTACGAAGCGGAGGGATCCCTAAGGCATTACTATGTTGAGCGATTTCCTAGCGCCGATGGCACAGGTAAAAACGATTACCACTTTAAATATCATGGATTGTGCTTCCCTGTTGCAGGCCGAATTTTCGCTATAGACTTTGAGACGATTCAGCGCAATGAACTGACATTCAGCAACCTGGCGTCTGTGAACCGCAACTCAAAAAAATTTATCTTCGGAGTTACCAGCGGGATAGCCGCTTCAATGATGCGGCAACCGGTAGCAGCCAAGGTCGCAATGGCATTTGTGGGCAAAGGCTTAATACGTAAAACTCATATAAAGCGAGCAACAGTGCTTTCACCCACAGATCCTTCCATCCCCAAGGAAATCATTACTTATCTAGACAGTGATAACTCCTTCATCGATTCTGCCCGTATATGACGTAGAAAATGCTTCTTAAGGCTCATCATCACCTCGCAGCCGCCAGCTTCCCCACTCCAAATCCAGCCTGCGTCACAGTGCGTCACTTTTCGTCCTTATGAGAAATTGTGGCGACTCAGATAAACGCTTAATTTCTTTACTAGGCAGGGCATTAAGCCTTCTGGTCGTTAGGCTTAGCCGCTCTGCCGGGAGCGTCGATCTCCGCATCCGCACGAACTAGCGGAAGCGATTGACTCACATTTGGTTTGGTCAACCAATGTAAACAAACAAGGCGTTTTGCCTGAAACTATTTATTTCAGAACTACGCGTCGGAGTATGGCGAGACGCTAGGGTTCTGATACCTACAATAAAGGTGATGAGATGGCTGAGTGGATAAAAAAAGCGAACCCTACGGAGCAGCAAGTAGCCTCGAACGAGAAAGTAAAATCGGACGTTTCCCGTATTCTCCTGGACATCGAGAAGCGCGGTGATGCCGCCGTCCGCGAGCTATCGACTCAATTCGATGGTTGGGATCGCACTGACTACCGCCTGACACCTGCGGAAATCCAAGAGTGCATGAATAAACTGACTGATCGTGAGCGTGATGACATTCTGTTTGCTCAAGCTCAGGTACGTCGCTTCGCTGATGCTCAACGTGCCTCTATGCTGGATTGCGAAATCGAAACCATTCCAGGTGTTATCCTGGGTCATAAGCACATCCCAGTAAGCGCTGCCGGCTGCTATGTTCCAGGCGGCAAATACCCATTGCTGGCTTCGGCCCACATGTCCATAGTCACGGCTAAGTCGGCGGGCGTCCAAAACATCACCACGGCAGCCCCTCCCTTCCAAGGCAAGCCCGCCCCTTACATTGTGGCAGCTCAATACCTTGCAGGCGCAGACTCGATTTACTGCCTCGGAGGGATCCAGGCCGTGGGTGCGATGGCTATCGGCACCCAGAGCATCGATCCGGTGGATATCATCGTCGGCCCAGGTAATGCCTATGTGGCTGAAGCCAAGCGCCAGCTTTTCGGTCGAGTGGGCATCGACCTCTTCGCCGGCCCCACCGAGACCCTGCTGATCACTGATGACAGCGTGGACGGCGAGCTTTGTGCCACTGACTTGCTCGGCCAGGCAGAACACGGTAAAGATTCTCCTGCCGTCATGCTGACGACTTCCCGCGAGTTGGCGGAAGACACGCTGAAGGAAATCGCACGCCTTCTGGAGTTACTGCCAACTTCTGCCATCGCCGCGGAGGCTTGGGAGAACTTTGGTGAAATCATTCTCTGTGAGTCCTATGAGGAAATGGTCAAGTTTTCGGACGAGTACGCCTCTGAACACGTCCAGATTATGACTCGAGATGACGACTATTTTGTTAAGAACTTGCAGAATTACGGCGCTCTGTTTGTGGGTGCTCGCACTAACGTCTCCTATGGCGACAAGGTAATTGGCACCAACCACACGCTGCCAACTAACAAAGCAGCTCGCTACACAGGCGGCCTATGGGTTGGTAAATACATCAAAACTTGTACTTACCAGCGAGTCCTCACTGATGAAGCATCAGCCCTCATCGGTGAATACTGCTCTCGCCTGTGCCTCATGGAAGGGTTTGTCGGTCACGCTGAGCAAGCCAACATCCGAGTCCGTAGATATGGTAAAAAGGATGTAGCTTTCGGGGCGCCTGCTTTGTAAACACATAAAGGGAGCGAAGTGTCTCTTCGCTCCCTGCCGGGGTGTTTAATTTAACCCCTCATAAATATTCCCACCCAGACTACAACCCCACATTTTTATGTCATTTGAGAAATATTAGACAACCTCTGCTCTCCGGCGCAATGCCCGTAAAACTACTGCACCTGACCTGATCAGTTCTCACATACAGCTACGCCAATCACATCAAACATTTTCTGCCCTTAGCATAGTAGCCTATGAAACCACTCATCGGACTACATCTTGCGTTACTGGAAAGCCTTTTCAGCGAACCGGGCCATGGGCATCTAACAAAATTAAGTCTCATGACACGCACCAGAAACAGCATATATAACTAGATATTATCGAAAATTGATGGACCTGGATCTTGAACAGCGCCGTTACATTTAGTATCACCTAAACATCGCATCATGGTATGTTGACCCTACCGCTAGAATTCGAGGAGACAATGTACTCAGCGCTTCGACACGGCAGAATCAGGCTTTAAATTTTTATTCCATTTCCACATAACGGAATTGTCAGAATATCGGATTTCCCATTAAATATTTGACAATCGATACCAAGTTTCTCAAAGCCGTACGGGGAGGATGGCGCTGGCATAAAAATTGCATGTAATTAAGCACAATCAACCCAGCATGGTAAACAGGAGGAAAGCGATGGGCTTTGATGAGAACCATAAAGTACGTTTTTCTAGAGATGTACACTCCCAGGCACAAGTTATATCGCAGTGGCAGCAGCAATATGCGCAGATTTCTCGTGGCGTATTCAAGGGTGTCGGAATCGACCTATCGTTAGATCAGGCAGATTTTTACTTTGAGCAAATGAATAAGGCCACGTACCAGAAGGGCTGTATACCAGACAACTCAATCGGTCTCGTCGTTGCACTCAAATGTGATGAGCAGATGGCAACTTGCGGAAGATCAGTAAGCCAAGGGGACGTGGTACTGATATCAGGACGGTGCGGATACGAATTCAAAAGCGCGGAGAACATGAAGGCACTGATGATCAGCATCCGTAAGGGATCAGAACTCGAAAAACACTTAACAAATGATTTGCTTTTAAATCTTGAGTCGTCACCGAGAGTGTTGGCAACAATCTGCGAACCAAATTTGAAAAGACTCGAAAATTCATTCTATCTGTCCAGCGATGCGAACACACACTTTGCCTCCACATCGGTCAACTTGATAGACGTATTCACCGACTCGCTATATGAATGGCGCAAACAAACGAACTCAATTAAACCCCACATCGAAAGCTACATCGTTAATCATTACTGGGAAATCATAAAAAGGGCTTACTCGATAATCATTTCCCAGCCTTATGAGATCCGTTCCATATCGCAACTGATTGATGAATTACACATTTCACGTGGAACGCTTCAAAACGCAACTCATCAAACGGTAGGTATGAAAGCCGCCGAGTTTATGAGAGCAATCCGGTTAAATCAAGTCCTGAAAAACATGTCATCAGGAGAATCGGTAACTACGGCTGCTACTAACTGGGGCTTTCTACACCTTAGCCATTTTTCCAGAGAATACAAAAAGCTATTTGGTGAACTACCTTCGCAAACACTAAAGGCAAAACTCGAAAATCTTTATACTCAACCTAAACATAGGTAAGTTAGGCTGGCAACCAGTCCAGCCTAACAACCTCTTAGCCAGTTTAATACACAGATTCAAACCCGCTCACACACCTGAACCAGCCGCAACGGTGATAAACATTTGAGATACAAACCGCGTGTTGCCCCAATCACAAATGTGCCTACCACCACCGCAACTATCGAAATATTTACAAAATTCCAACCTTGACTTCCTGTCAGGGCGGAAATATTCACAAGAGCTAGGTACAGGAAACCAACAAGGCAGATCAAAGAGAGGTACGGTGCAATTTTGGAGTTCCACACCGGAACTGCGCGTGAATCCTTCCTGAAGAACAGAATCACTGAAAGAGCAGTTAGGGTAATGATGAGCATGTAACCCAGGGTACCTGCCGCAGACCCCCAAGTATATACCTCTTTGATAGGGTCGAGGTTGAGTACAACCGAACCGACAACCAATGCCAAAGCCGTTAGAGTTTGTGTAAACGAAGCTCGATGTGGAGACCCATGAACATGGTGTACGTCAGAGAATCTTGGATTAATAACAGATGAACGGCCCAAAACATATTTATACCGAGCTATCACATTGTGATTTGCCAGTGCAGCGGAGAACAAGCTGGTAATCACCAGGATATTAGCTATATCTTGGGCAACCTTCCCCATATAATGACCTACAAAATCAATATACATATATTCTGTATTACTTAGCGCCTGCTTTACTACATCATCAACACCAACACCAATGATAGTAAGATAAAACGACACACAGTAAAGCACGACAATGATAATGATAGAGTAGTAGGTAGCCAGAGGTATCGTCCGATTCGGATCTTTGACCTCTTCTCGGTAAACGACTGTTGCCTCAAAACCTACAAAGCACAGCACGGTGAAGAGGATGCCAATACCAGGATTACCAGACATGAAGCTGGAGGGTAGTAGAGGAGTGGGATCCAGGCCTGCTAAGCCGTGCTGCCAAAAAACAACAATATCCGCAACAATTATGATAGCGATCTCCGCCACCAGTGCCACACCTAAAACCTTGGCGCTCGCCTCAATATTTCTGTAACCAAGGACACCGATAACTAGGATGATAGCACTGGTGTATATACTCCAGTGTAAATTCACATCCACCCAGCGCTCGACTGCATCCTTTACAAGAATAGATAAGAACACTTCAAGTGCGAGCAGTACCAATGTATATGAAACCACAGCAACGGCTGCGCCGCCAATTCCTGTAACTGGCCCCATTCCCTTGAGAATATAAGCGTAGAATGCGCCTGACCCTTCAATATATTTGGACATAGCCACAAATCCAAATGCAAACAGAAGCAAAGCACAACCAACCACCACCGAAGTCATCGGAACACCGATACCGTTACCCAACCCGATCATCAGTGGCCCAGTACCAGCCATTACCGTCAAGGGAGCTGCTTGGGCTAGCACCATCAATACAACGCCCATCACACCAAGGCTGCCTTGCAAACCGGCCATCTTGTTTTGAGTTTCCATTATATTTCACCTTTAACCCTGCAACCGAAGCACTACGTCAGCTAGATAACAGTCCTGAACGCATGTATCGGATATAGAGCTGTTAGATAACGTTATTATTTTAAACTTTTTAGCACTGGCAGCTTTAAGGAAACACTTTGTTATGCAAATCTATTACTTTACACACTTGAACGGAAAGGATGGCCGCTCCACTTGAATGTAGACACTCTTTACTTGAGTATACTCTTTAAGAGCGTAAGCACCATTCTCCCTTCCTAATCCGGAATTTTTATATCCACCGAAAGGGAGTTCAGCAGGCACGACATTGTACGTATTTGTCCAGCAAACACCGGCCTCAAGGTTCTTCGTCATACGTAATGCGCGACTAATATCCTGGGTGAATACCCCAGCAGCCAATCCGAAAAGAGTGTCATTAGCACGGGCAAGCACCTCTTCCTCGGTTTCAAATTTCAAGATCGACATAACAGGGCCGAAAATTTCCTCTCGGACGATATCCATCTCGTCAGTGCAGTCACAGAACACTGTTGGGAATACAAAGCTACCACCCTCCAGCCCCTCAACAACGTATACACCACCACCTACAAGTAAAGTTGCGCCCTGCTGAACACCACTCTCAATGTACGAACACACCGAATCCCTATGCTGAGGAGAAATGAGCGAACCGATCTCGGTTTCCAAATCCATAGGATTGCCAACCTTGAGCGCTTTTGTAGCCTTAGCCACCTTCTCGCAAAACTCATCATAAATCGAAGCTTGGACGAACACTCGTGTTCCATTACAGCAGTTTTCACCTTGTGATGAAAAGTTTGAACACAGGGCCGCCTCCACTGCAACATCAATCTCAGCATCAGCAAAAATGATTAGCGGTGACTTCCCACCAAGCTCCAGAGTAGTTTTCTTCATCATTTGGGCGGTGCTAGCAGCTACCTTTAGACCGCTAGCGACTGACCCGGTGAATGAAACTTTAGCCACTTGCGGATGCTCAGCCAGGTATCGACCAACCTGACCATCACCTTGTACGACATTGAATACACCTGGCGGTAGACCAGCTTCGCTCAGTATCTCAGCGAACAAGACTGCATTAGAAGGCGTCATCTCAGATGGCTTAAATACCATTGAGTTTCCTGCTGCCAGGCACGGCGCCGCCTTCCAAGCTATGAGCTGGATTGGATAGTTCCACGCACCAATACCTACGCATACACCAAGCGGTTCGTGTCGCGTGTAAGCCATATTTGCCCCCAGATCATACTGCTGGGCATGTACTGTTGCCGCTTGCGCGCTCATGTACTCCAAGCAATCGATAGCCGATACTACGTCATCGGCCCTTGCTTCACGCAACGGTTTACCAGTATCAAGCACTTCAACTTCAGCAAGAACGTCTAATCGCTCACGCATCAACTGGGCCGCTTTACGCAGCACTGCCGCCCTCTGCCCCGGGGGAGTAACTGCCCACTTTTTAAAACCCTCGCTAGCCGCAGCAATAGCGTTATCGCAATCCTGCTCTGCTGCGAAACTAACCTTGAGCAATAACTCCCCGCTAGCCGGATAGAATTTATCAAAGAGCTTCCCGCCACCTTCAACCTGAGCACCATTAATGTAATTCAGCACAGTTTTCATATAATTCACTCTTGTTGTATCAACGTTGTTTCGACTGCCAATTTTCGACAAATATTGGTTGCCGGGTTGCCGGGGCGATAGGCGCAATGCCCAACACATGATCCGCGCCTTTTTCTCCTATCATGATAGAAGGAGCGTTAATATTTCCCATTGGAACAAGCGGAATAATGGAAGAGTCTATGACACGTAGATTCATTAGCCCTACTACCCTGCATTCAGGATCAACCACGGTCATCGGATTAGCCGGATCGCCCATAACACAGGTTCCACAAGGGTGATACGCACTACCAGTATGCTCGAGGATGAACTGATCGATCTGCTCGTCAGTTTCATAACCGGTTCCCGGCAAAAGCTCTTCTCCAGCAAATTGATTCATAGCCGGCATCCCAATCACTTCCCTAGCGAGCCTAATACCATTGCGAATTTCTACAATATCATCTGGGTGATCGTAGAAATTATAATCAATGCTTGGTGATACATCGGGATCACTCGACTGAATGTGAGTTGATCCTCTGGAAAGAGGCCGAGCAGAAGCAACCATAATTTGGAAACCATGTTTCTGCTCAATGGCAGTACCATCATACTGTATGGCAGCCGGCATGAAGTGAAACTCTAAATTAGGATACTCAATACCCGCTCTATCTCGAATAAACGCACAGGCTTCGAAATGATTCGTAGCACCTAGACCTTCCTTGGTGAGCAGCCATTGAGCGCCAATGAATGCCTTTGATAGAACATTGTTGTGTTTATTGAGAGTGATTGGCTTTTTACAATGCCATTGCATGATCACCTCAGGATGATCCTGCATGTTTTCTCCGACGCCAGGCAATTCGTGCACTAGATCGATTCCGTTTCTTAGCAATACATCAGCTCTGCCAACACCGGAAAGCTCAAGTAATTTCGGTGTATTGATCGACCCTGCACAGAGAATAACTTCTTTATTCGCAAAAACTTCGAAGCTATCGCCCCCCTTAGAGTAAGCGACACCTCGAGCAGTTTTTTCCGAGATAATAACTTTATTTACCAACGCGTGCTTAATTAAGGTAACGTTTCCTGTCTCAAGAGCTGGTCGCAGATACGCGCTAGCTGTAGACCAACGACGACCATTATAAACTGTGCGCTCCATAGCGCCGAAACCTTCACCACATGAACCGTTATAGTCTTGGGTTCGATTGTATCCAGCTTCCACTCCTGCATCGATGAAGGCTTTGTACAAAGGGTTTTCCAGCGTACCTCTCGTTACATGCATTGGCCCATCTGTACCCCTCCATCCTTCTTCCCCGGCATGAGATTTTTCCATTCTCATGAAATAGGGAAGGACATTTTTATAAGACCAACCTTGGGCGCCTAACACTTCCCAACTGTCAAAGTCGCGCGCATGCCCACGCACATAGACCATACCATTAATTGAAGAAGACCCACCTATTACCTTACCGCGCGGACAGAAAAGCACACGATTTTTAAGATTTTTTTGCGGAACACTAGAATAATCCCAGTTATATCGCTTAATGCTCATCGAGACTTGAAGGGCTGAAGGCATCTGGAGAATAGGCCCCCAGTCACTTCCACCAGCCTCCAGAACCAACACTTTATGACCTGCAGCCGCTAGTCGGTAGGAAACAACCGCCCCTGCCGATCCTGAACCAACTATTACGTAATCATACTGACTAGTTTTTTTATTAAGCTCTGCGTTCACAATTATCACTCTACGAAATTACTGAAGCGCTATAAGCGACCGCTTGAGTCACTTTGCCGGTAGCATCAGTATGATTTTCGAGAGAGGTGGTCACTATCCATTTTTAGCAAGCAAAGCACCGCACGTCCGCACCCAAGGAGCGGATTGAGAGCGCTTTGCGTTTGCGAACGCTTGCAGTTTCAGCGTCCATACACATGGCCTCGCCAAGGAGATCGACCGAATCCTGAGTGCGCGCAGGGCCGTCAGGAGCCGGGACAGAGCAGCTACCAAAGCACCGTATGATTCGGCTTTGAGGATGATGCCATGGCCCTTCTGATGCCAACCTGTTGCAGTAATTAAGGTGTCTATACGCTGTTCGGTAGCACTTCTGAACTCCACCACCATCCACCTTTCGCTAGCCGTAGAACCCGTCAGGGGCTCCGGCTTTACATTCCCAAAGCCGATGGCAGGCAACGCCCGTTGGGTATTGCTTCTTTGGAGGACAAGATCGTACAGCAGGCGGTTGTTACCGTTCTGAATGCGATCTATGAGGAAGACTTTCTTGGGTTCTCGTATGGGTTTCGACCGGGCCGCAGTCAGCACGATGCGCTGGATGCGTTAACGGTCGCGCTGAACAGCCAAAAGGTGAACTGGATACTTGATGCGGATATCACGTCGTTCTTTGATGAGATCGATCATGAGTGGATGCTGATGTTTCTAGGGTACCGGATTGCAGACCGGCGCTTGCTCGGGCATATCTGCAAGTGGCTTAAAGCAGGTGTCATTGAGGATGGCCGTAGGGTGGCTGCGACCAAGGGTACGCCCCAAGGCGCAGTGATATCGTCGTTGCTGGCGAATATCTATCTTCACTACGTGCTGGATTTATGGGCAAGGCAGTGGCGCGAGCGCCACGCTCGCGGTGATGTGATTGTCGTGCGCTACGCGGACGACAGTGTCGTGGGATTATCAGTTAGTCAACGTCCAGATCGCCCCCGCGCTGCACGCGACGGTCGGGGAAGCACTGCGCCACGTGCTCCAGCGTTCGGGCTACTCCCTCTGTCCCGACACCGGGTCGTAACCACACACCATAAGAGCCCCTCCGGCAACCGAATTCTGTGGAGAATCTATGCCTACTCCTCCCGCTAGCCTACCAACGACACCAAGGCGCCCGGGGTTGCTCTTCGGTACGTTCGAGCTGTGCCTAAGCTTGCTGGGCCTGCTATTCGCTTCTCTGATCTTCTCCGTCGTGCTGGAGTTCGTGGGCATGCTGTGGTTCTGGCCCGAACAGGGTTGGCATCACAGTCATGCCATGTGGCTCACTGAGCTGGGATGGCTCAGCGATCACTTCAAAAATTCGCTGCTCGTGAAGGAACCCGCGCGAGCCACCGCCAAAGTCCTTCAGCACCTGAACGAATGGGTCGTGGTCCGCTCTGGCTGGGCGGATTCTGACACTCAACTGAGGCTCCTGAGTCAGGAAGTGTCGGTGCAGGGTCAGTTTGCTCAAGCCTATGTCGTGCTGCAGGACTACCTATTGGCCGCCCTGTTCACCATTTTCACCTTGGTCGTGCGTCTAACCATCCTCACCCTAGCCACACCACTATTCCTGCTCGCCATAATCACAGGCGCTGTCGATGGCTTGATGCGCCGCGACCTTCGCAAGTTCAGCGCCGATCGCGAGAGCAGCTATGTCTACCACCGAGCGAAGCGAGCCCTATTGCCCCTCATAATCAGCCCATCGATGATCTATCTCTCTTTTCCATCGTCTTTCAATCCTGTTTGGATACTGCTTCCCTCCGCAATTTTGTTGGGATGCACAGTTGCCATAACAACGAGCACATTTAAAAAATATATTTGAGTGTATAGTCGTCAATGCAGCATTTTGGATCTGTAAAGAATACCCCTTTTCGTTTTCCTCTTCTCACTAGTTAAGCCGGGTTAAGCATCGCTTCGTAGGCTGGTCTAAAGTGCAGTCCTGCTATGAACAAGCTGATTACGTCAGCCTCTATCGTTGTCCTTGGCGGGTCAGTCTCGATGCCATGCGTCTAGAGCACTTGCCTTGGGGAAGCTGGCAACCATTCTTGAAAACCCGCACCCGACTCCCCTCAGAAGCGTAGAACACCATACCGCCGGCCAGGTACTCCACATCGAAGGTGGCCGGCACATTGGCACCTTCAAGGAGGATTTTCACGGTGGCACGGCTTTCAATCCAGAACTCGCTGGAGGTTGGCTCGATGATAAGGAGCAGCCGCTTGGGAGCCCCATTGATAAATTGGAATTCTTGGCTGTTGTTCATTTAATTGCCTTCAAAGTGGTCTGACTCATCGCACAACTCCAACCTCTGCGCTGAGTCTGCGCGTGCCTCGTCTTACGGTCTCGAAGCAGAGCAAACCGCCTAATGCTGAGAATGCCATTAGCACAAGGAACATGCTGGTGGGTGCAGAGTAGGTAAGGAAGAACCCGCACAGAATCGGGCTGAGAGCGCCACCCAAGGCCGCGAGGTTTTGGGCGCCGTAATAGCTGCCACGAAGATGCTCTGGGGCGATGGTGTCGATGAACAGGTATTCGCCCGGCAGCACGATCATTTCACCCAGCGTGAATACAAACATTGCAATGCACCAACTGACGCTGTTCTCGGCGTACATGAAACCCAGTAGGCCACTGATGAAAAGCACCGAGCCGATGCCCATCCAGAATGCCAGGTGCTCTCGCTTGAGCAGGCGACCGAACTGATACTGCAAGACGATCACCGTGATCGCGTTACAAGCCAGCACCGCAGAGAGAATACTCATGGCATCGTCGGACGAATATTCAACCAGCAGATACTGCGACAGGTAGATGGTGAATCGGCCATGAACCACCGCATTGAGAAGGCTTCCCAGCGTGAACAGGATCAGGATGCGATCGCCTCTGAGGGTGGCTAACGTGGCGAGGAAGCTGGGAGGCTGAAGGGTGGCAGCTGCGTCTGAACGCTTGCTGGTGGGAACACCCTTCATCAGGAAGATGCTGAGAAAGGCGATGGCACTGGCTGTCCAGAAGGGGGCCATCGGCTGAACGCCAGCCAGGATTACGCCAAGCATCGGGCCAGTGGCATAACCGATATTGGTCAGGGTGTAACGCAGGGAAAAGGCCTTCGCTCGCTGCTCCACAGGCAGGTTGTCACTGAGAATGGCCTTGGAGCCAATGACGAACAATGCTGAGGCTGACTCGGTGATGATCAAGGCCAGCGCCGCGACATGCAGGTCATTGGCGAACGTCAACAGCAGGAATCCGATGGCGCCGGAAAGCATCGACAGGATGAGAAGCCGACGTTTCTCCAAACGATCCACTACGTAGCCGCCATACAGCCCCAGAAACGTACCAATGAACGCAGCAATGCCCACCAGCAGACCAACGTCATTCTGATTCAGCCCAAGCTGGGTGCTGATGAAAAGTGCCAGCAGAGGGCTTGTGACGGCGCGGCTGATAACGATGGTCAGCGAGCACACCATCAGGCGGCGAATGGCGAGCGGGTAAGTAGTCACAGAGATCATGCACGTCCTTGCGGTCATGGGTGGGGGCAAGACAACGCGGTGTTATCCGACCGAAAGCAATTCAGGAAGCTGCTCGGTGGTGTGCAGGTCTTCGAGGCTCAAAAGAAGATTGGCTAAGTGCGTGGCCTTCGGCAAAGGGAGCACGCGCACAGCCAAGCTATAAAATTTGTCCAACAGCGCCACATCGCTGATGGGGTTGCCTGGTGCGCCCAGCGCCAGCTCGACACACAGGCTGGCCTCGCGACCGTCATGAGTACGAAGGGTGACGATAGGTTCCCCGTCTTCGGACAGTGCGGAGTTCACGCTCAGGTGGATGCGCTCGAACCAGTGGCTAATCATCGAATGCTCGCGACACTTGTCTTCGTAAGCGTCCAGCCCTGCGTGGCCATAGGTGAGCCTCGCCGCGAGCGCATACGGTAGGCTCATTTGTGCGCTGGCCAGCGTTTCTATACGGGTATGGCCACACATGTCTTTGAGGAACGCGCACATCTCCACGCGCACCTCAGTGATCTCGTGAGGTGTGATCTCCAGTTGCTCCATGAGCAAACCCACAGCATCGATTGCAGCATGGGTGCCACGGCAGGAAGCATGGGGTTTGATGGAGCAACGCCCCAGTTTCCAGACCTTGCCCAGGGTTTCGTCCAAGGCTTGCGGTTCGGCATCGTCGCCAGCCAGGGTTTTAAGGAAGCCTCCCCACACGTCGTCGAACAAATAGGCCGGCCCAGTGATGCCTTGTTCGGCAAGCATGACCGCCAGCAAACCGCCTTCTGCTGCTCTGCCGGTATGCAGCTTTTTGGTTTGCGAGCCATCGTGGATGAACGCCCACAGTCCGCCGCTGAAACTGCCAGCGATGCCCAGTGCGCAGAGCGTCTGCGCCTGATCCAACCCGAAGATCCGCGCGCAAGCCGCTGCGGCACCAAAAACGCCGCAGGTGGACGTGGAGTGCCAACCGGCACCATTGTGTGCGGAGTAGCTCCCGCAGGCCTCGAGTACACGTCGGCCGACTTCATAGCCGATAACCACGGCCACCAGTAACTCTTTGCCGGAGACAGCCCTGTTGCTGGCCTGCAAGGCAGCCATTACGGCGGGCAACACAACAGCGCCGGAATGATCACAGCCACCGGCATCGTCCAGTTCCAAAGCATGGGCCGCTATACCATTCAACAAAGCTGCATTGCGTGGGCTGGCGCGGTGGTGGGTGCCCCAGAGCACGGTACTGCCTGAGGCTTCGTGCTGAATGAAAAGCTGGCAGGAGGCCTTGAATATGTCACTGGTGGCGCCCGCCAGAGTCGCCCCGAAGGTGTCCAGGATATGGCGTTTGGCTTTTTCTACCAGGGGCGGTGGTAGATCGTCGAACAGGGTCTCGACTACAAAACGGGCCAGTTTCTGTAGGCGCTCAGTCACAGTTGATGCTCCGTATAATGGCGTGCGTAAACAGCGGCAGGGTGGTCAAGGGGCAGCGCGGGGCCGGATTGCGCCCACCACTGCGCCACTTCTTCGGCAGTGGCGAACCAGACGTCCGGAAGCTGCTGAATCCCTTCCAGCAACTCGCGCAGGAGCCCGATGCGGCCCGGTGTTGCGATGATCTCCGGGTGCAGGCGCAGCACGTAGCAGAGGCCATAGCGATGAAACCCGGCGAAGTCCATCTGCAGGTTCTTCAGGGTGTGGCTGTAGGAGGCGATGCGCGATTGAGCGGGCGGCACTGCCGGGCTCAGGTTGAACGCGAAGTAGGGCTCGTCCTCCAGTTCGTAATGCAGGGGTAACTCAATTAACGGCGCGCCGCCGGGCGCCGACTGCAGGTGCGCATACGGCAGATCATCACCACGCAGGGACGACGACCAACGTATTCCTTGGCGGCGCATGGCTTCGGGGAAACCGGGAGCCCAATTGCCCGCAGGCACACGGAAACCTCGCGGCTTTTGCCCGCAGAGGCTGGCCAAGACGCTGCAGCCTCGCTCCAGTTCGAACGCCTGCTCGCAGAGGCTGAGCGAGTCATAGTCCTGATGTCGGTATCCGCAACAGGCGATTTCATGCCCGCCTTCGAGAATCGCATCGATCCGCTCAGGGTTCTGCTCGGCGACGATGCCGGGAATGCACCAAGAGCTACGAACCTGCAGATCGGCGAGGGTCTGCAGCAGGCGTGGCACACCACGTGTGGTGCCGTAGCGCCAGACTGACAGTGTTTTATCCCGACCTGCGACAGCAGGTGCTTGGGTGAGAATGCCGTGGGTATCGTTGTAGTCGACGGTCACGACTACGGCGCAGCGGTAGGGTGCCGGCCAGACTGGCAGCTCAGTCATTTCCGTGCTCCTTGAGCGTCCATTGGGCAACGTCGCGGCAGGTGGAGAACCAGACATCCTGACGTTGGCGCATATGTTCGAAAAGCTGCTCCAACAGTAAAAGCCGGCCAGGTTTTCCGGTGATCTTCGGATGCAACAGCGTGGTCAAGCACAGACCTTCATCCATGGCACCGTCGAACTCGCGGCACCAGTTGTCGAGGGTCAGCTCATAGCTCGCCGTCCGGTCCAGACCGCAGGGAAAGTCTGGGCGCTTGGTGTAAGCCAGGGAGGCGTAATCGTCGAGCTCCCAGTGGCCTGGGATTTCCACCAGCGGGCGAGCGTGGCCGGCAACGTTGATCAAATAGGGGCGATCATCGCCGCGCATACTACTGGAGTAGGTCACGCCGGCCTCCAGGAGCACTGCTGGGGTTTGGGCGTGCCAATCGCCGGAAGGGGTACGAAACCCTTCTGCACGCACGCCCAGCACGTTCCAGAAAACTTCCCGGCACTTGTCCAGCACTTGGCGTTGTACTTGCGGCTCCAGCGCAAAAAAGGATTCGTGCCTGTAGCCGTGGTAGGCCACCTCATGTCCCCTTTCGACAATCGCTTGGCACTGTCTGGGCCAATTCTCCACCACCCATGCGGGCACGAAGAACGTTGCCGGTATGCGCACGGCATCAAGCAGATCGAGGATACGTGGCAGGGCGCGATAGGGCCCGTAACTGCCAAAGCCGAAATATTCGGGCTTGCGCCAGATCGATCCGTCGAGCATTGCATCGCCGGTCGGACCGTCGACGTCGAAGGCCAGGGCCATGCAGGCCCTGCTTTCGCCGGGCCACTGAAGTGTTGTCGGAGAGGACATGGGTGGGCTCTTGGTTACTGGCCGTTGATAGTCACGCGCTCGACAGCGCCTTTCTCAAGGTCCCACTTCTTCAGGATGGCGTGGTAGCTGCCGTCGGCGATCATGCTTTGCAAAGCCTCGGCCACGGCTTTCGTCAGTTCAGGGTTGGCATTGCTCACGCCGAGCCCGGTGAACTGGGTGGAAATGGCAGGGCCCAGGGTCTTAAGGGAGTTTTTGTCCAGGGACATGATGTAGGGCAAGGTCTCACTGCCCTGCATGGCGGCGTCTATGCGACGTTGACGAAGTTGAGTACGAGCATCAGCGCTCCCTTCTGATCCCATCACAACAACCGCGGGCTTTCCTGCTGCTTCGCAGTTCGCTTTGCTCCACTCAGCGATCTCGTCTGGCCATGTTGTGGCTCGGCTCGTCCCCACTTTCTTCCCGCACAAGTCGGTTGTCTCGTTGAGGTCGGTGCGGCTCTGCAGGGTGTAAAACTGTGGTCCACTGACGAAGTAGTCAACGAACGTGATCGCCTTTTGCCGCTCCTTGGTGTCGGTCATGCCGGACAGGATGATGTCAACACGTTTTGTAGTCAGCGCGCTGATCATCTGTTCGAACGAGGTTTCCTGCCACTTTATCTTCACGCCAAGGCGCTCAGCCAGTGCGGTGCCCAGGTCATAGTCGAAACCGGTCAGCTCGTTGGTGGCCGGGTCTCTGAAGTCCATCGGCGGATAGTTGGGCTTGATCGCTGCAACGATTTCGCCTTTGGCTTTGATGGCTGCGGGGAGTTCTGCGGTTGCCTGTGCACAAACGGCAATGCCCATCAGTACGGAGGAGAGGATCAGCTTTTTCATGTACGACGTTCTCTTGAATTATTATTGGCGCCTAGGCGCGAACGGCAGAAATGAAGTTTTGAGTGCGTGGATTTTGTGGGGTTAACAGCACCTCTTCTGGGCTTCCGACCTCCACGACTTGGCCGGCATCCATGAACACCACGCGATTGGAAACCTCGCGGGCGAAACCCAGTTCGTGGGTTACAACAACCATGGTCATCCCCGTTTTAGCGAGATCACGCATGACCGAGAGCACCTCACCGACCAATTCCGGGTCGAGTGCGGAGGTGGGCTCGTCGAACAACATCAGCTTTGGCCGCATGGCCAGCGCCCGAGCGATGGCAACCCGCTGCTGCTGACCGCCGGAAAGCTGGATCGGGTAGTGATCGCGTTTATCAGCCAGCCCGACACGCGCCAGCAACTCAATGGCACCCTCTGTGGCCTCCTTGGGCGAGCGCTTCAAAACCTGGCACGGACCTTCAATGATGTTCTCCAGCACGGTCAGGTGCGGAAACAGGTTGAAGCGCTGGAAGACCATCCCGGTAACCAGGCGTTGGCGGGCGATCTGGGTCTCGTTCAGTTCGTAGAGCTTGCGGCCTACCATGCGGTAGCCCACCAGTTCGTCATCGACCCAAAGTGCGCCACTATCGACTTTTTCCAACTGGTTGATGCAGCGCAAGAAGCTGCTCTTGCCCGAGCCAGAAGGGCCGATGACACAGAGCACTTCACCTTGTTCGATTTCCAGGTTGATGTCTTTGAGGGCGTGGAAATCGCCGTAGTGTTTGTTCAGGCCGACGGCCTTGACGATGCTTCTCATAGGGATATCTCTCTGTGCGTGGCCGGTTAGGAGCGCTTACCTGCGCCTTTGGCAAAGTGACGTTCCAGGCGGCTCTGACCAAACGACAGGACAGTGACGACGGCGAGGTACCAAATACCCGCGACGATCAGCAGTTCCATTACGCGCGCGTTGGCGAAATAGATGTTCTGGGCGTTGTGCAGCAGTTCGGAGTACTGAATGACACTGGCCAGACTGGTCATCTTCACCATGCCGATGAACTCGTTACCCACTGGCGGGATGATGATCCGCATGGCCTGCGGCAAAATGATCCGTTTGAGTGCCTGAAGGCGCGGCATGCCGATGGACTTCGCAGCCTCATACTGGCCGGTGTCGACGGAGAGCAGGCCGGCGCGCACCACTTCGGCGGTGTAGGCGCCTTGGTTGATGCTCAGGCCGAGCAGGGCCGCAACAAATGGCGTCATCACACTCACAGTGTCGATCTGGAAGACGCCGGGAATGCTGATGACCGGGAAGATCAACGCAAGGTTGAACCAGAGTAAAAGCTGCAGAATCAGCGGTGTGCCGCGGAACAGCCAGGTGTAACCCAGGGCGACGTACTGCAGAATGGGGTTTTGCGACATTCTCATGATCGCCGTGATGACCCCGAAGATGATCCCCAGCGTCATGGCGAGCAGGGACATCAGAATGGTGTTCATCAGGCCGAACAGAATCGCTTTGGACGTCAGGAACTGG
Organism: Pseudomonas urmiensis; assembly: GCF_014268815.2. Classification (NCBI taxonomy): domain Bacteria; kingdom Pseudomonadati; phylum Pseudomonadota; class Gammaproteobacteria; order Pseudomonadales; family Pseudomonadaceae; genus Pseudomonas; species Pseudomonas urmiensis. Next base: position 1,486,213 of record NZ_JABWRE020000001.1, on the reverse strand, counting down.
CCGACATAGGACCATTCGATCTGACCTTTGGCGAAGGCATTCCCAAGGCCGATTAACAGGACCACGAGCAATGTGGCGAAGAACATGCGCCCGTAGTATCGGCGTGGCACGTGTTCGTAATGGGCGATGTCGAATTGGTTTTCCTGTTGCTTGCGCTCGGCGACAAGACGTTGTGCTTGTAATTGACTCATGGTGTTGCTCCGAAGGCAGCACTGGAGGGCTGCGGCTAATCGGTCGATCTGGAAAGCACTACCCTGGGGTCGCGCTCCGTTTGGGCAAAACTCAGATGCGTGGGCCGGCGTAGTTGGCCGTCCACTCGCGCTGACCTTCCAAGGCCGATTTCAGCCGGGTGATTTGCTCCCGGACACGCTCTGGCGCTGTGCCGCCCCAGCCACTGCGAGCGGCGATGGCAGCCTCCAGAGTCAGGCTCTGCTTCACATCGGGGGTCAGTCGCCCATCGATGTCCGCCAACATGCTCGGGCTGGCTTCCCACAACTCGATGTCTTGCTCTTCACAGGCTCGTACCAGAGCACCGGTGATCTCGTGAGCTTCTTTGAAGGGCACGCCGCGTACCGCCAGCCAGTCGGCGACCTCGGTGGCCAAGGTGAAGCCCAGCGGCGCCTGGCGGCGCAGTTCGTCTGTGCGTACGCGCATGGTGCGGACCATACCCGCCATGGCGGGCAGGACCAGGCTCAGGGTTTCGACAGTGTCCAGGACTTCGTTCTTGTCTTCGGCAAGGTCCCGGTTGTAGGAAAGCGGCAGAGATTTCAGCGTAGAGAGCAACCCAGTCAGGTTGCCGATCAGACGGCCAGCCTTGCCGCGGGACAGCTCGGCGATATCCGGGTTCTTCTTCTGCGGCATGATCGAGCTACCGGTGGCATACGCGTCATCCAGGTCGACCCAGCGGAACTGGCGAGAGGACCACAGGCAAAACTCTTCCGATACTCGGGAAATGTTGATGCCCAGCATAGCGGTCACGAACAGGAATTCAGCGACATGGTCGCGGCTGGCCACGGCATCGATGGAGTTTTCACAGGGCGCGGTGAACCCCATCTCAACGGCGGAATGCTGAGGCTGACGGGCGATCGCCGAACCTGCCATGGCCGCTGCTCCCAGGGGCGACAGCGCAGTGCGCGCATCCCAGTCGACCAGGCGCTGGATGTCACGCAGCATGGCTTGAGCGTGCGCCAGCAACTGATGAGCAAAGGTAATCGGCTGGGCCTGCTGGAGGTGGGTAAAGCCAGGGCAGATGGTTTCGACGTGCTGTTCAGCTTGCTCAACCAAGGCGTCTTGCAGGTCCAGCACCTGCGATGCCAACTTGCGGGCGTGGTCACGCAGGAACAGCCGCAGATCATTGGAGGCTTGGTCATTGCGAGAGCGACCGGCGCGGATCTTGCCGCCAAGCGGCCCCAGGCGCTCAGTTAGCACGCGCTCGAGGAAGGTGTGCACGTCTTCGTCATCCAGCGAAGGGCTGAGCCGGCCGCCGCGAAATTCTTCTTCGATGGTATTGAGCGCTTCGAGCATGCGCTGGGTTTCAGTCTCGTCCAGCAACCCTGCACGTTGCAGTTCGCGGGTGTGTGCTCGAGAGCCTGCCAGGTCGTATGGGGCGAGCTGGAAGTAGCGCTCAGGGCAACGCGAGAGGGCTGCCAACGCCTCCGAAGGACCACTCTTGAAACGAGCACCCCAAAGGCGATCAGTAGGTTGAGTCATTATTATTGTTCCTCACTTTTTGAAATAGAACGGGCGAGATTAATACGGATAAGTACTATTCAGCGCGCGTAAATACTTGGGAATTACTGTGGAAGCAAGACGTGTTTGGCGAGAGTTTTTTGGCCGATAGGGCAGGATAAAACCTATTTAAATCAGTCGCTTGTGAAATAAACGGCTGATGTGAAGTTTGTTGCAATGCGCCGCTGCATGTGTTCATGATGATTAGGCCGGCTGATTTCTTGTTGTGGTGATCTAGCCTGTTGTATGCCGACTACGAGGTAAATAATCATCATGGAAACCTCACTTTCCACGCCCGGAAACCTGCCCGGAAAGACAGGAATCAGAGCGCCGATGGCGCTGAGCGGACAAGATTTCAAACTGCTGAAAGTCTTCAAAGCTGTTGTAGAAGCCGGGGGCTTTAGTGCAGCCCAGAACGAGCTGAATGTGGGCCTCGCGGCGATCAGTAAACAGATTTCGGACCTTGAAATTCGCATCGGAATGCGCCTGTGCAGCCGCGGTCGAGAGGGCTTCAGCCTGACGGACGAGGGCAAGGTGGTTTATCAGGCGTCCATCGACTTATTCAATTCGGTGGAAAACTTCCGAGACAGGATAAGTTCCACGAAAAATGAATTGATTGGGGACCTGAGTATCGGTGTCATTGATAACACGATATTTGATTCAGGCTCTCCGCTGATTGCGGCGATCAGAACGATGGCCGATGAGGCACCCAAGGTGAGGGTGCGATTGAGTGTTTCGCAGTTGGATGAAGTGGAGCGGGGCGTTGTCGAGGGGAGATTTGTTTCGGGTATCGTTCCAGTTTACCAGCGAAGGGAGGAATTTGATTATTTTGAAATGTACGAAGAAAAGTCGACACTGTATTGCGCTGTAGGGCATGAATTGTTTGAGAAGGTGGATGAAGAAATTGAGTTGGAACAGTTGAAAAAGTACAGCTTCGTCAATCATCGCTATGCCATACATGCAGCAAAAAGAGAGTTCTTTGACTACGATGAAAGTTCAACGTCTGCCACGCAGGTCGAAGCCGTCGCGATGCTGATCCTGACCGGCAGGTTCATCGGTTTTCTTCCATGCCATTATGCCAGTCAACTCGTCAAAGACGGGCGTTTGCGGGCTATTCGCCCAGATGTCGTTAAATTGTTGACGCCCTTCAGCCTAATCTTGCGCCATAACGCGCCACGCAGTCCGCTGGTCAAAGCATTTGCGGACTTTATGAACATTGACCTAAAACTCGCGATAACAGGGTAATGCTTTCGATGACTACCAACTCCAACCCCCAGAGCAACGTTTCAATTACGTCGACGTCCTCGACACTATGCGACAGGCCGAATATTGTTCTGATCGGAACAGGCGGCACCATCGCTTCGTCAGCGGGAAGTGCTACGGAACTACAGGGTTACAAGGTGACCGCCTCAATCGATGAGGTACTGGCTGCTGTTCCAAACGTCAATGATTTGGCCAAGATCCGCTGCGAACAGGTGGTCAATGTTGAAAGCCACCAGATCGATAACCTGATACTGTTGCACATTGCCAAACGAGTCGACGAACTGCTGAAATTGCCAGACGTCGACGGAGTGGTGATTACCCACGGTACTGACACGCTGGAAGAAACCGCTTACTTCCTGAACTTGACGCTTAAGAGCACGAAACCCGTGGTCATGGTCGGCGCAATGCGGCCCGCAACCGCATTGAGCGCAGATGGCCCACTTAATCTGTATAACGCATTTCGTCTGGTCACTACACCGTGTGCTTCTGGCAAAGGTGTCCTTATAATGCTCAATGACCGAATCGGCTCGGCACGCAGTATGACCAAGGCGAGCACTACCGGCGTCGACGCGTTTCGTTCTGTCGGGCAGGGCTATCTTGGAGAAATCGTAGGAAATGTCGTGCATTTCTACAGTGGTCCTACGCATGCGCATACAGGGGAAAGCGAATTTTTCCTCGATGCGATCGAAAGTTTGCCTCAAGTCGATATCATTTATGACCACCAAGGTGCCGGCGCGCATCTGTATCATGCTGCAATCGCTGCGGGGGCACAGGGAATTGTTTTGGCAGCGACGGGCAATGGCAGCCTCTCACCATCGGCTCGCGCGGGGGCTGAAGAGGCTGTTCGTAATGGTGTGCTATTTGTACGTTCCAGCCGGGCTGGAGACGGGATCGTAACAGGCTCGGCTGATGATGAGACTCTTGGGCTCGTTACCGCGAACTCCCTTAACCCGCAGAAAGCGCGAATACTTTTGATGCTTGCCTTGGGCAAAACCCGTGATTTTCGGATCGTCCAAGGCTATTTTGATCGCTACTAATTGAGATGTGGCAATCCGAAAGTAAGGGGCCGGCGAACACAACTTCCGAATCCAGGCATTAAGGACGATGGTGGCCACATAAACGTGGACACCATCGCCCTTATCGCAAGGATCACCAAGCGCCAGCGCAACTCTTATCCAAAATCGTTCAAGGCCCAGGTCGCTCAGGAATGCCTACAGCCCGACGTATCGATTGCCAGCATCGCTTTACGTCACGGCATTAACGCGAACCTGGCCCGCAAGTGGATACCGCTTTACCGCGATCATCCACCATCTGCACTGCCGGCGTTCACTCCAGCTTGAAAGACATCTGGCGAAACAAGCCAAGCTCGAATTTGCCCTCAGTGCGCTCGAGTAATTGCAGCTATCTTACACTGCCACCGCTGGTGATGTGGCAGACCTCTCCACGCTCAACGACAAGCTGAAAACGCCACTGGATTCCTCAACATCACATCCGAGGCCTCTGAAGTCATCCACAACGTGCTGATCGGCGGAATGCTCGAGACCACATATCGCTCCACAACGCTCACATAACCTCCCCGAATACGATGACCCAGACTGCTCGCAATGGCTCTGGGTATCGGAGGGGCGTTTTCAAAGCGTAATGATGCAAGGAGGGATCGCGTCAAAACCCGTCGCTATCGTGTATTTACACCGGAACCATCAACTGGAACCGTTGTCACCAACATTGGATACGTAAATTGGAACCCGGCTCGCTCGACGGGGCCTGTACGCACGCCTCCGCCAGCGATTCTAGGACGAACGCAGCTGGAGGCTGTGTGCCATGATTTCAATCAGAAGCTCCTACCACCCGATTGATGCCGCAATTTTGTGGTGTGGCCTTGCCGCCTACCAAGACGAGATCTTGCGCGTCGACGCGTCCCAACCGGGTTGCCTACGAAAGCATTTTCCGCAGTGGCCGTCGCTGCAAAGACACCTTGAGTGCATCTGCGATGCGATCATCTGTGGCGAGCTCCCCGCGACTTATTTAGGGCGCCCGATCACTTCTGACCACCAAGTGCATCATGAGTATTGCTCAGTACGGCGTGCTGACCTAGTGGCCTGGTTCCTACGTAATTTCCCTGATCAGAGACCTGCATTCCTGTTCCCTCCAAATCTGGATCATTCAGAATGCATCAGCTTGAACGCTCACTTGGTGCAGGAAGCAGAAATTGACGCTTCCCAGCGCACCATTGAAAAGCTGCGCCAAGAGCTCGCAGCCACTACCGAAGAAATGGCAACGCTTGTGAGCGCCAACAGAGAGCTGTCAGAACGGTTGGAGGCCTGCGGCATACCCTCTGAGACCTCCGAGTGTATGCATAACACGCTCGTGGGCGCCGTACTGGAAGTCACGTTGGGCAAATCGAACAGCGGCCAGGTGCAGTCCATCTATCCAAGCCAGGCAGCCTTGGTCGAGGAGATCACCCGCCGTTTCCCGGGAGTCAGCGGCCTGAGCAAAAGTACCCTTGATCGGAGATTTGCCGAGGCTCGCCGCCATTTCGCCCAGGCTTTCCGGGCATGACGCAGCATTGTCAGGCAATGCCCGCCATTGCCTGACAATGTTTTTTCGCCTCGATGAGCCTTCACTGACTGTCACATCCCACCACGCACCACCCGGCGCTAAGGAGTGACATCATGCAACCGACCTGCCCTTCCCCCCTCAATGCCGACCGCCACATCATGCGCCGCGATGAAGTGGAGCAGAAAACCGGCTTCAAACGTTCGCACATCTACAACCTGATGAAGGCCGGCCAGTTTCCGCAGTGTCGACGCATAGGCACCCGCGCCGTAGGCTGGGATTCGCTGGAAATCGAGCAGTGGGTTCAAGACCGGCTGTCCAGCGGGAACTGAATGATGGACGTCCTTTCGCTCATCTCAACCAAGGGCGGGGCGGGCAAGACCACCGTCGCCGCTAACCTGGGTGGATTGCTCGCCGATGCCGGCCTTCGTGTATTGCTGCTGGATTTGGACAGCCAGCCCACCCTGTCCAGTTACTACAGCTTGAGGGAACCCCGTGAAGCGGGTAGCTACGAACTCATCGCACAGGGGCTTACGACGGCAGACTTGGTGATTTCCAGTACCGTCATTCCACGCCTGGACTTGATCGTATCCAACGACCGCGCCGGGCACATCAGCACTCTGCTGTTACACGCAGCCGATGGCCGCCTGCGGCTGCGTAACCTGCTGTCCGCATTCGAGGATGAGTACGATGTGTTGATCATCGATACCCAAGGTGCACGCAGCGTCGTGGTCGAGATGGTGATCCTTGCTACCGACTGCGCGCTGTGCCCGGTACCACCGGAAATGCTTGCTGCACGCGAACTGCGCCGCGGCACGCTGGGTCTGTTCGAAGAATTGGAGCCCTACCGCTACCTGGGGGTCGCCTTGCCGTCAGTAAAGCTGCTGCTCAACCAGGTCAATGCCAATCGCCGCGACACCCGCTTGATCATGCAGAGCCTGCAAGCTTCCTTTCAAGCGGATCCGCATGTCACCGTTTGCACCACGACGATTCCCGACCGCGTGGCCTACACAAATGCCGCCTCGCTGGGGCTTCCTGTGCACCGAGTGGAACCCACGCCAACTTCTGGTAGCCGCAGTCCTTGCGCTGCCCAGGTAATGCACGCACTGGCAGTCGAGCTCTTTCCTCAGAGGGCCGAACATCTTCTGGCCTTGGAAGTGCACGTGCCAAACCAAAAGTCTGCTGGGCACGACCTCGTACGTCGCGGATAAACGGAGGATGGGTAATGAAACCGCCAACGTCCGAAGACATTACGCGTCAGCTGCAGCAGGCACATTTTCCACAAAACCGCGGCCGCGAGGTTTCGTCCGTACCAATCGCTGATACCCCGATGGTGGTCAGCCTTGAGCAACTGCGCCCGTACGAGCTGAACCCACGCGTGGTGCGCAACCCTCTTTACGACGACATCAAGGCTTCGATCCGCGAACGTGGGCTGGACCAGCCACCGTCCATCACACGCCGCCCTAGCGAACCGCATTTCATCATCCGTAACGGTGGCAATACGCGCCTGAGTATCCTTGGCGAACTCTGGCAGGAAACCCGCGAAGAACGTTTTTTCCGCATCCACTGCCTGTTCCGGCCTTGGCAGTCCGAGGCGCATACATTGCTCGGGCACCTGGCCGAAAGCGATCTGCATGGACAGCTCACCTTCATTGAGCGGGCGCTGGCGGTGGCGCAACTGCAGGGCATGCTTCAGGGGAGTGATGAATCACTGAGTCAACGCGAGCTCTCTTTACGCCTGAGCCAAGGCGGCTATCCGATCTCACAATCGCAGATCAGCCGCATGTTCGACACGCTTGAGTACCTGCTCCCTGCAATCCCTCAAATTCTGTACGCCGGTCTCGGCAAACCTACCATCGCACGGCTCATCAGCTTGAGACGGCGGGCGGAATCAATCTGGAACCAGCACTTCGGCGACGCCCTACAGTTCGTGCAGCTCTGGCTCGAAGTACTGTCGATGTATGACAGTGATAAGCCAGAGCTGGATACGGGCGAGTTGCAGGACGAACTGCTGGCCAGGATGTCGGAGATCCTCAAGCAGACACCTCGACTGCTGGCCCTGGAGTTGCACCAGGAACACCAACCCTCGCCGCTTCAGTCGAGTACCGCCCCGCGCCTGCTCCAGGACCTACCCCCCGATGCAACGCCAGAGTCATTGTTTATGGAAGAGGTCCCCAAACCAGCGTCCGAATTTCCCAGCGCTGATAAGGAAGATAGTGACGGCGACCCACCCCCGTTTCAAACGCCACGTCTTCCCCACATCCGCCAGGCACTGATTGACGAACCGCCGCGGGGTGAAAAGTCAGACGCACCTGAACTTGTTCATGTACCGGTTGACTCGGCACCACTCCAGACTTTGGTAGAGGATGACCTTATCACTTTGCGTAAGCGCTGCGCCACGCTGGCCTCCGAACTAGCCGCGTATGCCGATGCCCATGCCATGGTCAGCCCACATGCGGATGGCCTGGGTTTCACACTGGCACCCGAACACCGCGAACAGATGAGTGCCCGTCACACCGGCATTCAACTGCTGCTATCAGCGCTGCTACGGCTGCAGGAAGACGTCAGCTGGAAAGAGCGCCAACAGTTACCCTCCGCCCTCTTCGGACAACTGCTGATTGGTGCCTATGACCTCCCCTGTGCCGAGCGACCTGCGCTCACGGTGGGTCTCGAGCGACTCCCCGACGCCCAACTCGAGCAACTGTTCACACTGATTCGCCACGCCCGGCAGCTCATTCAGCTGACGCTGTCGACCACTCGTTAACGTGAGGAGTTGCCTCATGAGCACGACCTTCAATCTGTTGAACCATGCCATGTTGAACCAGGTGCTGCATGAGCTGCGCCATGGCCGGCTGCAGCGCTGCAAAGCCCTGGGGCTGGCCGATGAGGACATCGAGGTGTTGCAGTCTCTGCCGCCGACCACCCTTTCGCACCTGGCGCATTCGTCGATCGCCTGGGTGGAAGTAAAGGTCGATACCACGGTGCTGCGTCGCCTGATCGCCCAGGCCGAACGTGACGAGCAGAACGAACGGCTGATCAACCGGGCGCTTAAGCTCGGAGCGAGCTCCAACATCATGTACCGCTGCTTTGGTCTGGACCACTCGGAAACCGCCTTGCGCCGACGCGTGCTGAAGATCGAGACCCACCGCGGCCGACCGGTTCAGCTGAGCGAAGCCCAAGAGCATGCGGTGTGGAACCGATGGAGCCAACTGCGGGCGGAGGACCCTGACAATGACCCTCTGGACACGATGATGATGCTGGCCGAGGAACAACACATCACGCTGACCCTGGTCTGGCAGCAGGTCGAACTGTACGGAGGTGCACCGTGCTGAGTTTCTACGAAGTCGACTGGCAGGACGTGGTGCGCCAGTGCTACGACGCACTGCGCCGGCGAAATGAATGGCAAGCGGCGCAGGCCAAGCTGGCCGAGGCCGATGAGACGCCAGCGGTGCGCACCATCTACTACGGCGACAACAATCCGCTGCCGATGGAGCTGCTGCTGGATCGTCGACTGACACCCCTGGAACGCAATACCTGGCAGGTGCTGCGCTGGCTCATCACCGAGCGCAAGGTCAGAACCCCGCGCTACCAAGACCTGCAACCGTATCTAGCCACCAGTCCGTGCGGCACCCAAGCCTCACGCGAGACCATCGCCCGCGCACTCAATGTCTTGCGCACCACTCGCTGGCTTAGCCTGGTCGACCGCTCACGTGATGCCCAGGGCTGCCTGCGTGGCTGTGTCTACGTGCTGCACGGCGATCCGTTGACCCCGGCCGAGCAGCTCGAACTCGACAACGGCTATGCGACACTGCTGCAGCAGAATCTCAGCCACGCCACCAAAGGCGTGCGGGATGTGACACAGCACGTCATTGAAGAAATCCAGGCCGATACGCAGGTGGCCCGGGTCGACAAGGATCGGCTAGTAGCAGCTGAACCGCCGGTGCAACAGCAGACGCTGCCGCTGACGTGTAGCGATATGGGAAATTCCGAACCTGGCGAGCGTCACACCGTTCGGGATTTTGGCGCCGCAGTAACTGATTCCGAACCCTGCGGCAAAGCACCGGTTTCAGCTGATGTTCGGAATGCCGACGCTGGCCGTACAGTACAGAAAGACAAAAGCAAAAAAAGTACGGTACTGGGGCAAGTGGAATTTGGTCGAGCGCGATGGCCCGAAGACTTACCGCTAAACCCGACCGAGCGACGCATGGCCTCCCAGGCGATGCGTCAGCTCGAGCCGGAACAGCAACAAGCGGTAATCAACGAAGCAGCGGTGCGCTGTGCCCGCGGAGAGATCCGCAAACCGGTCGCCTACCTGATGGGTTTGATCAAACGCGCTTGTCAGGGTGAATTCACCTTGTGGGCCGCCCGCGCTGAAGCGTCGGCCTCGGCGCCCGCCTCTTCGCGGACGGCGATGTTCGAACGTTTGTCGCAGCCATCCAGCGAACCACCTCGCCGCAGCGGTCAGCGTACTGCCTCTCCCCTGGCCCTCTCCTGCCTCGAGGAGCTGAAGCAACGCTGTCGCGGGGTCAGTGCGCCGACGTAGGCTGGACGTCGGTGGAATCAATGCCAATGCGATCATTTCCAGCGACGTCCACAGCCGGAAAAATGTGACCTGATCATCTTCGTGTTGATGCTCGTAGACCTTCACGGATTAGGCCATCGTCGGCGTCATTCCGACGGCGAGGTACTGGCGATGGCCGATCACTACCAACTCAACCTGGGGTCCCTGCGTAGCAGCATCACCCTGACCCTGCACACCCATCATGCGGCGCGGCTGTGGCAGGGTCGCTCCCGGCGCGAGGGCGTGCATCCCATCCTCGGCATGCCTGGCTACATCGCCGTCACCAATCTGCTCAAGCAAGCCAGCAGCCAGGATGACCCCTACGCCGACTGGTTCATGCTGCAGCTGGAAGAAAAGCTGCTGCAGACCAAGGCCGAGGTGCGCAATTTGGTCCACCAGGTCAGCCAGGTGGAGCGCGACCTGCCCACCCAGGTCGATGTCGGTGACAACCTCAATATCCACCCGGTGACGCTGCCGCTGTACATCGGCAGCCAGCTCGGTTTTCTCGCGGTCTACCTGCTCACCGATTACGACACCCTGGTCCGTCGTGTTCTGCTCGCCCACCACACCGCGCTGATCGGCCGGGTCGACATGGAAAGCTGGATTGATGGCGGGGCCCATCACCTACGCAGCCTGCTCGGCCTGGCCCAGAACTACCGCCTGGCGGGCGTCACTCGGGGTGATATGGCCGCCAACAACGCCCGGGCCCGTGAAGCCCTCGAGAAGTTTGGCACGCCGCCCTTGGATATTCTGGAAGGCACCCGCCGCTCCCAGTTCGCGCCTCCGATTGTGCGCACCAGCGCGGGCTCTCTAACTGAGCCGCCTGAATCGCTGGAGGCCGAGGCCCCACCTCTACCGGATGTCTCCGACGAAGGGGGTGAGGCATGACCTTGGCTGAGGCGATTGCCCGACGCTTGTCGACGGATGCCTATCGCGAGTTCGCACAAGGTGCCTCCCTAAAAGGCCTTTTAAAGCCTTTTAAGGGTAAGGGGGAGCTGCAGCAGTTCGCCGACACGATCCTGCGCCTGCGCACCCAGGTCGCCGAGCTGATGGGGGTGATGCTGGCGATCATGGCGCAACCGCCATTCGTTTTGCTGGACCTGCGACTGGTCATCCAGCACAGCGCGACGGGCACCGACTTCCTGCGCTGGCGCAGTCCGGACTTTCAGCGCATGGGCGTGCAGGTGTGGCAGGCAGCAGTGGTTCATCCGCACCTGCACCCGGAGCTGCGGCAGGCGCTGTATCAACTGGAGACCAACCGCGTGGTGCTGAACCTGCAGATGAGCAGCCTGCAATCGCTGTATCGCCAAGCCAGTAGCGGGGTCTGCAAGCTCGAGGCCGCCGAACACGCCCTTTCCTGTTCCCCCACCGAGGAGTAGCCCCATGAGTACGTTATTTGTTGGCGAAGGCAACATCGGCAACGTGCCGGAATTTCAGGAGTTCAACACCAACCCGGATGAACCGCGGCGCTTGCTGCGGTTAAACGTCTACTTCGACAACCCGGTGCCGCGTGAAGGTGGTTACGAAGACCGCGGCGGCTACTGGGCCCCGGTCGAGTTGTGGCACCGCGACGCCGAGCACTGGAGCACCTTGTACCAGAAAGGCATGCGGATCCTGGTTGAGGGCCGCACGGTCAAGGAGGAATGGGAGGACAGCGAGGACAACGCGCGGGTGACCTTCAAGGTGGAGGCTCGGCGCATCGGCATCCTGCCGCACCGCCTGGCGTCGGTGTCCATGCGTGAAAAAGCGCAGGAAAACGCCGGTTCCGGACGCAAGGGGGGCGGCAAGAAAGCCCCACGCAAGGCCGGTTGATCAGGTGGTACTCATTGGAGCAAGCGCCCGCCGCGCGATACCACTGGGGTTCGTACGCCCTGCTCGGCGGGCAATCCCGGCTATCGGCCGCTGTTCAGTTCCGTCGCGACCTCCCTTCCCCATCGCCGTGCAACACGTGCGATACCTCTGCCAGGTACTGGTCCAGGGCAAGGAACGCCTGCCAGTGCTCCGGGCTCTCCTGAACCCAGGCGATCAACGTGGCACGCGCCTCGGCATTGTCCGGTTCCAGGTGGGTGGCCATGAATAACTCGTAGGCCTTGATCGCTAGCGCATCCGTCTGACTCTGGTTTGATCCGTGCAAGGGCTTGCCTCCGTAGTGACGGGCGGGTCTTACAGGTATTTTCGGTGATACGCCTCATAGGGTTGGCAGTCAACCTTTCAGGTCGTTCATATCTTTGGGTGGCTGGTCGACCATATGGGTCGAATTGGAGAGTGCCCCCATTGCCAGTGAAAGAGCCTAGCCCACATCACATTGGTCGCCAGCTGGCGAAGTATCGTCGCGCCCGCGATCTGACCCAGGCGAAGGTGGGCGAGCACCTGGGGATCTCCGGTGAAGCCGTGTCGCGGCTCGAACGTGGCGAGGTCGAGCTCTCAGTCAGTAAGCTGCTGCGATTGGCCGACCTGTATGGCTGCCCTGCCGATGAGTTGCTGTTGGCCATCAGTCCGCGCCCGCAGGATCAGGGTCAGCAGATCACCTCGATCATCAAGGAACTGAGCGAAGCGGATAAGCAGTTTGCCCTGCAGTTTCTGCAAACGCTGGCCAGCCACCTCGCACAGCGCAAATAGCCCTTTCCCCGCCGATATGAGCGCGGCGCCATCGTATTTTTGCTAGTAGTCCCTAGTCACCCCGCCACCCTGTCGGTATTCACCGAGAGGGCCAAGCCATGCGCCTGTTTATTTGCGAGAAACCATCCCAAGCCCGGGACATTGCCCGCGTCCTACAGGCCAATCGTCGCAGCGACGGCTGCCTGCTGGGGCAAGGCATTACCGTGACGTGGTGCGTCGGGCATCTGCTGGAGACCGCGCCACCGGAAGCCTATGGCGATTACAAACGCTGGTCGCTTGAGCATCTACCCATCATCCCCGCGCGCTGGAAAGTAGTGGTCAAACCCAAGGTCGCCAGCCAGCTCAAGGTGATCAGCCAACTGCTGCGCACCTGCAGCGAGGTGATCATTGCCACAGACGCAGACCGCGAGGGCGAGATGATCGCCCGTGAGATTCTCGAACGCTGCCAGTACCAGGGATCGATCTCGCGTCTGTGGCTGTCCGCACTCGACGATGCCTCAATCCGCCGCGCCTTGGCCGCATTACGCCCGGGTGAGCAGACATTGCCGCTGTACCACTGCGCATTGGCCCGCTCTCGAGCCGATTGGTTGGTGGGCATCAACCTGAGCCGGCTGTTCACCCTCCTCGGCCGTCGCGCCGGCTTCGAGGGATTGCTGCCGGTGGGGCGGGTGCAGACGCCGACACTGCGCTTGGTGGTGGAGCGAGACCGGGCGATCGCGAGCTTTGTGCCACAGCCGTTCTGGGTTGTCGATGCCCAAGTGGAGACTGAGGGCGTCACCTTCAAAGCGCGTTGGCAGCCGCCGAAGACAGCCTGTGACGCCGATGGCCACTGCACTGAAGAGCTCGCGGCGCAGCAAGCGGCTCGACGTCTGAACCAGCAGGCGACGGCGCGCGTTCAGAGCATCGATGTCGAGCACGTTCGCGAAGGTCCGCCGCTACCGTTCGACCTGGGCACCTTGCAGGAGATCTGCTCCGCTAAACTGGGTCTGGGCGCCCAGGAAACATTGGCCACCGCACAAGCCCTGTACGAGACCCACAAGGCAACGACCTACCCGCGCACCGACTGCGGTTACCTGCCCGAGAGCATGCTCGACGAGGTGCCACGAATCCTTCGAGCCTTGGCCGCCGCCAGCCCATCCCTGGGTAAGGCACTGCAAGAGGTCGACCCCTGCCGCCGTTCTCGCGCCTGGAACAGCAGCAAGATCACCGCGCACCACGGCATAATCCCCACTGCCGTCTCCCTAGACCTGGCCCAGCTCACCGAGCGCGAGCAGGCGGTCTACGCGCTGATCCGCGCCCGCTACCTGGCGCAGTTTCTGCCGGAGCACGAATACTTGAAATCACAGGTGCTGCTGCAGAGCGGGACCGAAGCTCTGCTGGCTCGTGGCAAGCAGATCCTGGCGCGTGGCTGGAAGGCGGTGATCGACGAAAACCACGGCGACGAGGTCGGCGAACAGGCCCAGCGTTTGCCCACGCTACGCGAATCCGCCGTGGTGGCGTTGAAAGATGCCACGGCCGTGGCCCAGCGTACGCAGCCGCCCAAAGCTTACACGGAGGGCACGTTGGTCAAGGCCATGAAAACCATCGCCAACCAGGTGGCAGACCCACACCTCAAGCAGAAGCTCAAAGACAGTTGCGGGCTGGGTACCGAAGCGACCCGCGCGGCTATTATCCAGGGGCTGATCGACCACGGGTATCTGACCAAGAAGAAACGCAGCCTGGCGGCATCGGCCGCAGCCCACACCTTGATTGAAGCAGTGCCGCCGGAGGTGGCTGACCCGGTGCTGACGGCACTGTGGGAGCAGGCGCTGGACCGCATTGAAGCGGGCCAATTGAGCGTCGACACCTTTCTCGCCAAGCAGGCGGAGTGGTTGACGCGCCTGGTCCGCTCACACGCCTCGCTGGCCCTGCGCCCACCTCCCGTCAAAGGGCCGAACTGCCCGGTCTGCCGCAGCGCCATGCGCCAGCGCAAGGGCCGCACCGGCAGCTTCTGGTCGTGCACCCGCTACCCGGATTGCAAGGGCACCAAGCCGGTGGCCAAGTCCAAACGCTCGAAGGACGCATAACTTGACGCGGGACAGCGCCGCTGGTGTAGTGATCAGGCACCTCGCCGCTTGGCGACCAAAGACCGATTCGCTCCGGGCAGCTCGGTCGGACTCGTAGAGTTCGGAGCCACACTACTCAGCGTCCTCGGATCGCTTCTCAGCGTTTTCAAGTTACCCAGGCGGATGACCTGTACGACTTATGCCAGGTCGTACAGGTCATCCGCTTCGGCGACGATGCTCAGCTCCGGTGCCCGCCGGCGAAATACTGGGCAC
Organism: Pseudomonas urmiensis; assembly: GCF_014268815.2. Classification (NCBI taxonomy): domain Bacteria; kingdom Pseudomonadati; phylum Pseudomonadota; class Gammaproteobacteria; order Pseudomonadales; family Pseudomonadaceae; genus Pseudomonas; species Pseudomonas urmiensis. The sequence goes on along the minus strand of NZ_JABWRE020000001.1, from coordinate 1,471,168 downwards.
CTTTTGTGCGCGGATGCGTGCCAGTTGATTCCGACCCAGGCCACGACAAGGGTCGGTTGATTCAGGCGGATCGATAGCGGTGGTTTTGCGACGAACCCCGGTATCCGATTGCCGGGTCAAGCGTGGTCCATCTCCTCCTAGCCTGACGACCGTCGGGCTATTTTTTCGCCGCTTAGAATCCACTGAGCACCAACCACTTCCGCTTGCCTAGAGCCCGTCGAATCTGCAGTTGACGGGCCTTTCCCGGGGTTGTATAGATGGGCTGCACACCGCTGTCGTTGACCGCGTCCAGGTAGCCAGAACCTTCAAGGCTACGCCCATTTCGGGTGGTTCTCCCCAAGTGCGATCCGCGTTCGGTAGCTCGCACGGTTACTGCCTCCGGCAGTGATGAGCGCCCTCTAAACGATCACGTTCGTGTACGTCCCCTTGCGGAATTCACCAGCCGCCAGGGCCGGTGGCTGTCCGCGTTTCTGCTCACCAGGAGATCAATCATGACTACTGCAAGCAACAACGCCCCTACTACCTACTTCAATCTGCACACCCAAGGCATCGGTTACCTGAACCGTGTGCGCGAAGTCCCGGTTCGCCGTGGGCAAGCGTTCATGGCGTGTGACATTGCCGCCTTGCACGGTGCCGCTGACGACGTCGAGTACACCCGCTTCGACTGCAAGGTTGCCAGCGGTGAAGCCGACCGGCTGATCCGTGAGCACCTGGAAGACGTCCGCGCGGAACGCAAAGTTCTCATCGCGTTTCGCATTGGCGACCTCTGGGTTGATCCGTTCATGTACGAGAAAGGCGAGCGCAAGGGGCAACCCGGCGCGAGCCTCAAAGGCCGATTGATCTTCATCGAATGGATCAAGGTCGATGGCCAATTCAGCTACCGTGCACCCGCTCGCACCGAGTCCGCTGCTGCCCCTGAGGCTGTAGCGGAAGTGGACGAGGCAGTTACTGACGCCGAACAGCGTCAGCCTGCCCCGGCTGCTGCACGTAAATCCACCGCCGCTCGCCAGCCTGCCTGAGGCAGCTTGACCGGCAACCATAGGCGTTCTCCCGAACGCCTTTGGTTCATCTACGTCGGAGGCCGCCATGGAAAGCTTCTGGCTGTGCGAGGACTGCTTGCAGGCAGTCGCGTATGACGACTTCAGTGCACTGTCGCTCTACTACAGCGAGGCTGAGGTCGACCAACGCATCGCCCATCTGCGCAGCGAACTGCAAACCTTGTTGCCACTGAGTGCTGATTTCGATCCCCGCACTGGCACCGGCATCGAGGTCTTTTCCACCCGACCATGTGAGGGCTGCCACAGCCCACTGCATGGAGCTCGACATCGCTTTACGCGTCTGTGACTCACCACTCTCTCACCAGCCTGGGGCTCTCCCCCTGGGGGCGCTCCGTCTCCCACGAGGAATTGCCCATGAACACTGCCCAGAACCGAGTCGAGCGTCTTGACCCTGCATTGGCCCAGCGTGCCCGCGAGGATGCGTTGCTGACCGAAGCGCTGGAATTGCTGGATCAACGTTACTTCCAGCGCGGCGAGCAACTGATCACACCGTGCGATGCAGCGTCCTATCTGAAGTTGCAGCTCGCACCCTATCACCATGAGGTGTTTGCCCTGCTCTGCCTGGATTCGCGCCACCGCGTGCTGAGCTTCGACATCCTCTTCACCGGCAGCATCGACGGTGCCTCCGTGTACCCGCGCCAGGTCGTCGTTAAGGCACTCGAGCACAACGCCGCTGCGGTGATTTTCAGCCACAACCACCCCTCTGGCTGCTCGGAGCCGAGCGGCGCCGATCGGGTGCTCACTACCCGCCTGATCGAAGCCTTGGCCCTGGTTGAGGTACGTGTGCTGGACCACATCATCGTGGGTGAAGGCACGCCGCTGTCGCTGGCCGATTACGGCTGGATCTGACCACCCCCACCACTTGGAGGGTCACTGCCTGTACGGGGTGCCCTTCGCATTCTTGGAGCACCCCATGTCCACTTCCCCTCGCAATCCCTTCCTCCGCGGCTTTCAGGACCTGAGCTTCGAACGTGTGGTGCAAATCAGCTACGCCGACGATTGCCCGCCCTGCTACCGATCCCTTCACCCTGCGCTGCATGACCTGCCGGATGACGGCATTAATTTCCAGCCGTGCCTGTTCGATGATGACTTCGCGGTGATCACCGACGGCAAAAGCGTGCCCGAGTTTGTCCGTATGCCGTTCCCTGCCGACGGTACCGTGAGCCAGGTGCTCTACCAGGTCACAGGGCTGCACCATGGCCGCCGGCAACACGTCAGCGATCTCCCCAACGAGGAAGCCGCACAGCACTTGATTGAGCAGCTGTCATTCACCAACGGGCACTACAGCCGCAGCTGGGAAATCAGCAGTGCGCACCTACCAGCAGATGAGTTCGAGTTCCTGCAGATGTGCGCCTGGTGTCGCTCACCGTCGAGCTTCTTCGAATGCTTCGTGCTGACTAGCAACAACGCGGTGGGCTGCAAGCTGTACTCGACGCCCTGGCTCAGAAACATTGCCGCCAGCGGCAGCTACTGCCGCATTGAGGAAGTGACTGCACGTCTGCGCGCAGATCATGTGCCACCGGTCCTGCTGCGCCTGCTCTTGATGGCCGGTGAAGCAGACACCCGTTTGCTGATCTTCGACCCTGATGCGCGGCCGCTCCCCGAACTGCCGTTGTTCACCGAAGATTGACCTCAAGGCGCCCTCCGGGCGCCTTTTTCATGGTTGCGCCAGCGTAAATCGGCCGGGGAGATTCGATTTTTCGGTAGGGGCGCGCTCTGGCTTTTCGACAAGGTGTCGGCATCTTTTGTCGAGATCTGGTCATGCATACCCCCACGCTCCTCACACTCGGACTGATGCTCACGTTGCTGGGCTGCAGCACGCCTCAACCGGCGCCCACCCCTACGCCACCTGCACCGGCCCCGACCGCAATGGCCAAGCCAAAATCCCCGGTACCCGCCTGGGTCCGACAGGACCGCTACACCTTGGCCAGCACCCGGCCAACGCTGGAGCAGCGCCAACCGCTGTATCAGCTGATCAACGTCCAGATCGCTCCAGCGCTGCACGCGACGGTCGGTGAAGCGCTGCGCCACGTGCTGCAGCACTCGGGCTACTCCCTCTGTCCCGATGACCCTGCCGTGGCGCGGTTGTTCCACCGCCCCTTGCCTGCCGTGCATCACGACCTCGGGCCGATTTCACTACTGGATGCCTTGACCGTCATCGGCGGCCCCGCTTGGCGACTGGACATTGATTCGGTCGAGCGGAGCGTGTGCTACGCCCTGCGCCTGCCCCCGCCCAAGCCGCCCTTCTCGACACTGGAGACCGCACCATGAAGGTTCACCATTTTCAGGCCTTGGTGATCGGCGCGCTATGCCTGGGGGCTGCCGTCCTCGCGGCTGAAAGCTACAACCAGCATCAGCAACTGTCAGAACTGCAGACTGCTGCACGGAATGCGCCGGCTGACCCTGGCCCGTCACTGCGTCGCGACATCGGGGAATTGCGCACCACACTCGCCACACTTTCGCCACAAGTCGCGGCCCTGGAAGACGCACAACACCAGCAGACCACTGCGCAGGCAACGCTCGGCCAGCAACTCGACGAGCTGGCGACCTCCGTCAGGGTCCTGCAAGCGGCACCGCCAGGACCGAGCAGCGCCGATCTGACCGCCCTGGCGCAACGCATGAGGGAGGCAGAAGCGGCACTCGAGAAGCTCTCGACCGGTCCTAAGGTGCCAGCAGCTACCGCCGCATCCCAACCTGCCTCCTTCCGCGAAAAATCAAAAGCCACGGCGCCGCAGCCGCCTTTCACCCTGCAGGGTATCGAGATGCGCGGCACCATCAGGTTCGTGACTGCGTTGCCTGCCGGCACCCATGCACTGTCCACCGTGCACCTGCTTCAGCCCGGTGACAGCTTGAACGGCTGGCAACTGCGGGCGATTCGCGAGGGCCAGGCCGTGTTCTACGTTCCGGGCCATGGCGATCGCACCCTGCCCATCCCATGAGGAGGTGAACGTGCATAGGTTCTCTGCGCTTGCGCTCATCCTACTGCCGGCTTACGTGTTCGCCGATCAGGGCTCGAGTGTCCCCAAGCATGTCGACGCTCAGGTGCAGTTCAGTGAGCAGTCGCCGCTGGCACGACAGGCGTCTGCTGCAGACCAGGCCAAGACCTGGGGCCTGACGGATGACGAATGGGCCACGTTTGAGCGCCTGCAGACCGGCCCCCGCCATTACTGGTCGCCGCAACTTGACCCGCTCACCACCCTGGGTGTCGAGGCCAACTCGGATCAGGAGCGGCAGCGCTACGCCGAGCTGCAGGTCCGTCTGGAAGCCAAGCGTGCCGAGCGCGAACTGGCCTACCAGAAGGCCTACTCCGCGGCCTGGGCACGGCTGTTTCCAGGTCTGCAGCCCATGCAGGGCATGAGCGACGATGCCGAACCCTCGAACAGCAGCCGTACGGCGCTTTTCGTGGAAGACAAATGCGCCGCCTGCGTGACCAGCCTCCAGCAATGGCTGCGGGCCGGGGCGCGGCTGGATGTGTACCTGGTCGGCAGCCAAGGCAACGATACGCGGTTGCGCCAATGGGCGCAGGGTGCAGGTATTACCGCCACACAGGTCAGCGGCGGCCAGGTCACCTTGAACCATGACCGCGGCCGCTGGTTTGCCCTGGGCGCCAGCCGGCCCCTGCCAGCCCGCTATCAGCAGGTGGATGGAAAATGGCAGCGCGTCGACTGATTCTCGCCCTGGCGATGGTCGGGGCGGCCAGCGTTCACGCAGATACTCTGCCGCCGCCGGCCTATCAATTGGCGGCCGCGCGTGCCGGTATCCCCGCCTCGGTGCTGTTCGCCATCGCCCTGCAGGAAAGTGGTACACCGCTGCGCGGACAGCTTATGCCCTGGCCGTGGACCCTGAATGTGGCGGGTTCACCACTGCGGTTTGCCCGACGCGGCCAGGCCTGTGCCGCACTGAGGGAAGCGCTCAGTCGCCACGACCCCAAGCGCATTGATGTCGGGCTGGGACAAACCAACCTGGGTTATCACCCGGACCGCTACCCGAGCGCTTGCGATGCCCTCGATCCCCGCACCAACCTCGCTGTCACCGCCGAGCTGTTGCGCGCGCACTTTGCCGATACCGGTGATTGGGTTGTCGCCGCCGGCCGCTATCACCGGCCTGCCGGTGGTCCTCCTGCGGCGCACTATCGCCGTCAGTTCACCCGTCACTGGCAGCGCGTCCAGCCCGTCGCGACGGCACCAGGGCGGTCCCTGCCATGAGACGTTTGCACTTGGTCGCCATAGCTCTCTGCCCCTGGCTGTCACTTGCCGCGAGCGCTGAGTCCAAAAGCCCACCCGACCCAGCCACGTTGAATTGGGTGCTGCCGGTGCGCAGCGCTCGCCTCTCGCCAGGTCCCGTGCTGCCCAGGACGTTGAGACTGCCCGGCATGACGCCGTTGTTCCTGGTTGGGCAGGACCCTGCTTCCGTGGAGTGGCTGTCGCGGCACGCCCAGGCGCTACAAGACTTGGGCGCCAACGGGCTGGCGGTCGAAGTAGACAATGTGCAGGCGCTGCGTCGCATCCAGACGGCAGCGCCCGGGCTGAACATCTGGCCAGTCAGTGGTGACGACATTGCCGAACGGTTGGAGCTGGACCACTACCCGGTGCTGATCACGCCCACCAACCTGCAACAGTGAGGGTACTTCATGGGCGAGCATGCGATGGAATCCCTGCTGCGACCGGCGGTGGAACTGTACACCGTGGGTCTCTGCGCCGGTGCCGGTGCGCTGTGCCTGCATTCACCCTGGGCCGTGGCCCTGTCGCCTGAGGTAGGGGCTGGCATGGCCCTGGCCTACACCGCGTTCGGTCTGAAGCGGCTCAACGAAGCGCGGATCGTCCTGCGCTACCGGCGCAATATCCGCCGCCTGCCGCGCTATTCGCTGACCAGCCGGCAGATTCCGGTGAGCAGCAAGCGGTTGTTCATGGGCCGCGGCTTTCGCTGGACCCGCCTGCACACGCAGCGCCTGCTCGAAGCTCAGGACCCGGCGCTGGCCCGCTATGTCAACCAGTCGACTGCCCACCAGTGGGCGCGACGCATGGAACAGCTACTGGAGAAAGCCCCACCGGTACTATCACTGCTGCCTCGCCTGACCGCGTGGGACAGCCCGTTCAATCCGGTGCGTCCATTACCGCCGGTGGGCGGCTCGCCATTGCTGCACGGCGTCGAACCGAAGGAGCAGGAAGCCAGTCTGCCGCTCAGCGAGCGCGTTGGACATACCCTGGTGCTGGGCACCACACGGGTGGGCAAGACTCGCCTGGCCGAGGTGTATATCACCCAGGACATCCATCGACCGAGCCGGGAAGTGGTCATCGTCTTCGACCCCAAGGGCGACGCCGACCTGCTCAAGCGCATGTACGTCGAGGCGCGGCGCGCTGGCCGCGAGCACGAGTTCTATGTCTTCCACCTGGGCTGGCCGGAGATCTCCGCACGCTACAACGCCATCGGCCGCTTCGGGCGCATTTCGGAAGTCGCTACCCGGATCGCCGGCCAGTTGAGCGGTGAAGGCAACTCGGCGGCTTTTCGCGAGTTTGCTTGGCGCTTCGTCAACATCATCGCGAGGGCGCTGATTGAGCTCGGTCGCCGCCCGGACTACCTGCAGATCCAGCGCCATGTGGTGAACATCGATGCGCTGTTTATCGAGTATGCCCAGCATTTCTTCGCCCGCCATGATCCGCTGGCCTGGGAAGCGATCGTGCAGATCGAAGGCCGCTTGAACGAGAAGAACATTCCGCGGCATATGGTTGGCCGGGAAAAGCGCGTCGTTGCCATCGAGCAGTACCTGACCGCCAAGCGCATCTTCGACCCGGTAATGGACGGCCTGCGCTCTGCCGTGCGCTACGACCGCACCTACTTCGACAAGATCGTGGCGTCGCTGCTGCCACTGTTGGAAAAACTCACCAGTGGCAAGACTGCACAACTGCTGGCCCCGAATTACTCCGACCTGGATGATCCGCGACCGATCTTCGACTGGCTACAGGTCATCCGCAAACGCGGCATCGTCTACGTCGGCCTGGACGCGTTATCGGATGCCGAAGTGGCCGCCGCAGTCGGTAACTCGATGTTCGCCGACCTGGTCTCCGTCGCCGGCCACATCTACAAACACGGCATCGATCACGGCCTGCCCGGCTCCTCAAGCGCAGCGGACAAGGTGCCCATCAACCTGCACGCTGACGAGTTCAACGAGTTGATGGGCGACGAGTTCATCCCGCTGATCAACAAGGGCGGCGGTGCCGGTATCCAGGTCACGGCCTACACCCAGACCTTGAGCGACATCGAGGCACGTATCGGCAACCGGGCCAAGGCCGGCCAGGTCATCGGCAACTTCAACACCCTGCAGATGCTGCGCGTACGGGAAACCGCCACCGCTGAACTACTGACCAACCAGCTGCCCAAGGTCAACGTGCAGACACGCACTTTGGTCTCCGGAGCGACGGACACCGCCGATCCGGATGCCCGTACCGACTTCACCTCCTCTTCGCAGGACCGGGTCACCACCACTGCCGTACCACTGATCGAACCGGCGCACATTATCGCCCTGCCCAAGGGCCAGATGTTCTCGTTTCAGGAAGGCGGGCAACTGTGGAAGGTGAGCATGCCGCTACCGAAACCGGCCAGCGATGATGCTATGCCAGAAGACCTGCAGACCCTGGCGGCGCGTATGCGAGAGTCCTATAACGCCAATGCGGGGAGTTGGTGGAGTAACGCGGGAGGCGCACCCACGGCAGATTTCGATCCCGAGATGCCTCCACCAGGGCGCAGGCACGCGCCGTAAGCGACCAAGTACTGCGGAGCCCCTATGCCGACCACTCCAGTCAGCCAACCTCCTGCGCAAAAACGTCCGGGGCTGATCTTCGGCACGCTTGAGCTTTGTCTGCGGCTGCTCGGTCTGCTGTTCGCTTCGCTGATTTTCTCCATCATCCTGGAGTTCGTGGGCATGGTCTGGTTCTGGCCCGAGCAGGGCTGGCATCACAGCCATGCCATGTGGCTGAGTGAGCTGGGATGGCTAAGCGATCACTTCAAAAACTCGCTGCTCGTGGAGGAACCCGCGCAAGCCACCGCTAAAGTGCTTCAGCACTTGAGCGATTGGGTCGTGGTCCGCACCGGCTGGGCGCATTCAGACACTCAACTGAAACTCCTAAGTCATGAAGTCTCGGTGCAGGGTCAGTTTGCTCAAGCGTACGTTGTGCTGCAGGACTACCTATTGGCCGCCCTATTCACCGTATTCACCTTCGTCGTGCGCCTCGCCGTCCTCACCCTAGCCACGCCGCTATTCCTGCTCGCCGTGATCACCGGCGCTGTCGATGGCTTGATGCGCCGAGACCTTCGCAAATTCAGCGCCGATCGCGAGAGCAGTTTTGTCTACCACCGAGCGAAGCGGACATTATTTCCATTGATGGTTAGCCCATGGGTGATCTACCTTTCCCTACCTTGGACACTCAACCCCATCTGGGTCTTAGTGCCTTGTGCAGCACTGCTCGGCTGCATGGTGGCGATCACAGCTGCTACCTTCAAAAAATATCTCTGATAAATGGACTGCAGTATCAGAGCTCGCACTATCCCACAAATTCGGATTTTTCCACTCACTGTTCGATGATCCATTCAATGTGGGACGTGCTTTGCATACCTACTATTCCAGCGTTAACAAAACACACTTCAGTGTGTGCTGGCCACAACGCTAGAAAGACAGTGCTGGAACTTCTCCACCAACACGTCGATTTCCTCGGCACTGATCGTCAATGGCGGCAGGAACCGAACCACCGCACCATGCCGCCCGCCCAGTTCGAGGATGACGCCCTCGCGCAAACACTGCTGCTGCAGGGCCTTGGCCAGTGCGCCATCGCCAGCCGGCACCCGTGCCTGGCCCGGCGCCGTGCAAACGAGCTCCACACCGACCATCAGACCGCGCCCACGGACATCGCCCATGCAGGCAAAGTCGCGCTGCACCTCGCGCAGTCGCGCCATCAGATGCTCGCCCAGGCGCTCGGCATTGGCCACCAGGCCCTGCGCCTGGATGTAACGCAAGGTCGCGGTACCGGCGGCCATCGCCAGCTGGTTTCCGCGGAACGTTCCGGCGTGGGCCCCTGGTTTCCACACATCGAGGCTGTCGCGGTAAACCACTACCGCCAACGGCAGGCCGCCGCCGACAGCCTTGGAAATCACCAGGATGTCCGGCTCGATGCCGGCGTACTCGAAGGCGAACATCCGCCCGGTGCGCCCGATGCCGCTCTGCACCTCGTCGATGATCAGCGCGACACCGTGCGCCTGGGTCAGCTTGCGCAGGCCCTGGAGCCAGCGCGTCGGCGCCGGAATGACGCCGCCCTCGCCCTGCACCACTTCCACCACCACCGCCGCCGGCAGCGATACGCCGGACTCCGGATCGGTCAACAGTTGCTCGATGTAGCTGAGGCCGGCGTCCACCCCAGCCTCACCGCCAATACTGAACGGGCAGCGATAGTCATAGGGGTAAGGCAGCACCTGCACATCAGGCATCAGCGAACCCGGCAGTTGCTTTGGCCCCAGGTTGCCCATCAGGCTCAGGGCGCCGTGGGTCATCCCATGGTAGCCGCCAGAGAAGCAGAAGATCCCCTTGCGGCCAGTGGCGATCTTCGCCAGCTTAATCGCCGCCTCGATGCCGTCAGCGCCGGTCGGCCCACAGAACTGGATGCGTGCCTGGGCGGCGAAGGCCGGCGGCAAGGCATTGAACAGGGTCTCGACAAACTCGTCCTTGACTGCGGTGGTCAGGTCGAGGGTGTGCAGCGGCACACCGCTGTCCAGGGTCTCGCGCATCGCCGCCAGGGTGCACGGATGGTTGTGGCCAAGCGCCAGGGTTCCAGCGCCCGCCAGGCAGTCCATGAACAGTTGCCCACGGCTGTCGAGAACATAGAGACCGTGCGCCTCCTTGAGCGCCAGCGGAATGCGACGCGGGTAGGAGCGAGCATTCGACTCGCGCGCAGCCTGCCGCTCCAGCATTGGCTCAGCCTCGAAACTGCGGGCGGGTTGCTGGCGAAAATGCGCCAGGCTGAACAGAGGGAACTGAACATCTTCCATGGATGAACTCCTCGTCTGCATGTAATCAGCGCTGGCCGCCGGATTGAAGGGCAACGCGCAGACTCAGCGGACGCATGTCCGTCCAGTGCTGCTCGATCCAGGCCAGGCACTGGGCCTTGTCCCCCTGCTGGCCAACCGCGCGCCAGCCTTCAGGCAGGGCCTTGTAATCCGGCCAGATCGAATATTGCTCCTCATGATTGACCACCACTACGAACCCGCTTTCAGCCTTTTCCCAACTCATTTTCTATTCCTTGGACAAGAGTTTTTTCATGGATCCCGGCTGCCCGATTAAGGCCCAGTCGAGGCGCGCTACGAAACGTGCGAATGCTAATAAATAGCATTAACACTTGCCATATCTTTCGTATATATTTCGCCGGCGCCCGGTGGTCTACCCACGATGGCATTTGGCTGTGACAACTAAGAGAACAAAGGAGCAAGCTCATGGGACGAGGTGTCGGACAGAACAATGGCCTGTCGGTGCAAGCGCTCATGCCAAACCGCAATCTGCCGCTGCTGGTCAAGCCGGAGCAGCCCGGCGCATGGAGCATCGAGGCATTGCATGCACTGGCCGACGAGTGCCTACATGAAAGTGGCGCCCTCTTGCTGCGGGGTTTCGATGTGCTGGGTGAACAGTCGTTCCAGGCACTGGTACGCAGCTTTGGCCACCCGTTGCTCAACTACGAATTCGGCTCCACCCCGCGCAAGGCAATCGAGCAGGGGGTGTACACCTCCACCGAATACCCCGCGCACCAGGTCATCCCGCTGCACAACGAGCAGTCGTATACCTTGCAGTGGCCGATGAAGATCTGGTTCCACTGTGTCCAGCCCAGTGCAGAGGGTGGCGAAACACCGATCGCCGACAGCCGGCAGATCTACCAGCAGCTCGACCCCACCCTGCGCCAACGTTTCAGCGACAAGCGCCTGATGTACGTGCGCAACTACGGCAATGGCCTCGACCTGCCCTGGGAACAGGCCTTCAACACCGAGGACCGCGCCGTCGCCGAGGCTTACTGCCGGGCCAACCAGATCGCCTTCGAATGGAAGGACGACGGCGAGCTGCGCACCCGCCAGGTGTGCCAAGCCACCGCTCGCCACCCTGTCACGCAAGACTGGGTATGGTTCAACCAGGCCCACCTGTTCCACGTCTCCAACCTGCCGCCAGCGGTGCGTGAAAGCCTGCTGGCCGTGGTCGACGACCCGCTCGACCTGCCGCGCAATGTGTATTACGGCGATGGCAGCGAGCTGGAGGAAAGCGCGCTGGCAGAAATCCGCGGTGTACTGGAGCAATGCACCGTGCGCTTCCCCTGGGAACAAGGCGATGTGCTGATGCTCGACAACATGCTGGTGGCCCATGGCCGCGCCAGCTTCAAAGGGCCACGGCAAGTGATCGTGGCCATGGCCGAACCGGCTCAGGAGTGACCCAGGATGACGACCTCCCATTCGCAGCACGCCGCCAGCACCGGCCAGCAGGCGCTGTGGCAGTACCACCAGCTCAACCCAACCAGCCCGGCATACAACATGGTCGCCGCCCGCGAACTGCGCGCCGACCTCGACCCCGCCACCCTGTGCCGGGCGTTCGCACGGGTGGTCGAGCACTGTGAAACCCTGCACTGCGGCTACCGCGAGCAGAACGGCGTTGTGTTCATGTACCACCCCGGGCAGGTCCGGGTGAACGCCAGCGTCGAGCACAACGATAGCCTGGACAGCAAAGGCGTCGCCGACTGGATCGAACAACACGCCGACCAGCCGTTCGACCTGGCCGCGGCGGACATCTGCCGACTGCGCCTGCTGCAGTGCCAGGGGCGTCTGTACCTGTGCATGGCCGCCCACCATATCAGCGGCGACTTCCTCAGCGTCGAATGGATGCTCAAGCTGACCTTCGCCGCCTACCATGCCGAACTCACCGGCGAGCCGCTGGTGCTGCCCCAGGCCGGGCTGTACTTCGACTGGCTGGACGAGCAACGCGAACTGCAGGCCGAGCACAAGCTCGGCGCGGCCGCCGCCTACTGGCGCGAGCAGCTCACGGGCAACCCGACGGCGCTGACCCTGGCCGCCGACCGCCCTCGCCCACGCACGCCCGGCTTTGCAGGCGGCGAAGTCGAATTACTGCTGGACCAGGCCCGCAGCGACCAGCTGCGCCAGTTGGCCGAGGCGCATGGCGTCAGCCTGTACGTGGTGCTGGCGACCCTGTTCCAGGTATTCATGCACCGCTACACCGGCCAGGACGATTTCCTGATCGGCACGCCGACCATGGACCGCCACAAGGCCCGCTACAAGGAACTGATCGGTTTCACCCTCAACAGCCTGCCGCTGCGCGCCCGTTTCGGCCATGCCCCGAGCCTGGCCGACTGCCTGCGCGACACCGCCCAGCAACTGCGCGAAGCCCTGCGCCATCGCCGCTACCCGGCGGCGCTCCTGCAACAGGAGGTCGCCAGCGGCCCCCTGTTCCACTGCATGATGACCTACATGCCAAGCCGGCGTGACGATGCCTTCGCCGACTACAGCGTACGCGAGCACCTGTTCACCCAGCGTGGCGCCGCCAATGAACTGAACCTGCGCTGGCAGGACGACGGCGTACAATTGCTGGCGCAGTGGCGCTATCGCAGTGACCTGTTCGATGCCGAACGTATCGCCCGCCTGGCTGAAGACTTCGCCTGGTTCGCCGGCAACGCCCTGGCGCACCTGGACGCCCCCGTTCACCAGTTGCCCGCAGCGCCACCGGCCAACAGCGCGCGTCGCGCCGGTGCCTGCCAACCGCAGGCCTTCGCCACTGCCACGGCCGCCTTCGATCACCAGGTCCGCAACCACGGCCAGCGCACCGCCCTGCGCGATGCCGACGGCAGCCTGAGCTACGCTGAACTGGACCAGGCCGCCAGCGCGCTGGCCGAGCGCTTGCGTGAAGCGGGCGCCGGCGCCGGTCAGATCATCGCCATCACCCTGCCCCGCAGCCGCGCACTGATCACCGCCATGCTGGCCAGCTGGAAACTCGGCGCGGCCTACCTGTGCCTGGACCCAACCCTGCCCACCGCACGGCAGCGGCAATTGCTCGAAGACAGCGCCGCCAGCGTGCTGATCGACCCCACCCACACGCTGCACGGCCTGGCCCGCAACGCCAGCGTCGCAAGCGCTGATGCGCACCCGCTGCAACTGGCCTACCTGATCTACACCTCCGGCTCCACCGGCACGCCCAAGGCGGTGCGGGTGACCCAGGGCAACTTGATCCACTACGCCGAGGCCGTGCTCAAGCCATTGGCCCTGAGCCCTGACGCCAGCCTGACCGCGCTGGCCAGCGTCGCCGCCGACCTGGGCTACACCGCCTGGTTCGGCGCACTGCTCAGCGGCCGCACCCTGCAGTTGATCAGCGACGAGCTGGCCAGCGCCCCGGAGGAACTGGCCCAGTTCCTGGCGAGCAACCCGGTCGACTGCCTGAAGATCGTGCCCTCGCACCTCGGTGCCCTGCTCGCCGTGGCCGAACCGCAACGCCTGCTGCCCCACCAGTGCCTGGTACTCGGCGGCGAAGGCCTGGACCTGGCCCTGATCAGGCGCATCCAGGCCCTGGCCCCGGGCTGCCGGATCGTCAACCACTACGGTCCCACGGAAAGCACGGTCGGCTGCCTGACCCACGCCGTGCAGGACGACGCCCCGAGCCTGTCCGGGTTCGCCCCGGTCGGCCAGCCGCTGGACAACGTCCAGGCCCAGGTGCTCGACCAGCACCTCACGCTGCTGCCGCTGGGCAGCAGCGGCGAGCTGTACATCGGCGGCGCCGGGGTGGCCGACGGCTACCTGGGCCAACCGGGCCTGACGGCCCGCCAGTTCATTCCCGACCCGTTCTCAGGCTTGGGCCAGCGCCTCTACCGCACCGGCGATCGCGTGCGCATGCTGGCCAGCGGCGCCATCGAATTCCTCGGCCGGATGGACGACCAGGTCAAGATCCGCGGTTTCCGTGTCGAACCCGGCGAGGTCGAGGCCTGCCTGCGCGCCTGTGCCGGGGTGCGCGAAGCGGCGGTGCTCGCCCGTGCCCTCAACGAAGGCGAAGCACCACGGCTGATCGCCTACCTGGTGGCCGAGCCCGGGCTGGACCATGATCGACTGCGCCGGCAACTGGCCGAACAACTGCCCGAGCCGCTGGTGCCCAGCCTGTACCTGGAGCTCGACCGCCTGCCCCGCCTGGGCAACGGCAAGGTCGACCGCCACAACCTGCCACTGCCGACCCCGGGCCAACCCGCCGCGCAGCAGCAAGACGCCCCACGCGACCCGGTCGAAGCAGTGTTGCTGACACTGTGGCGCGAAATTCTGGACAAGCCGACACTGTCGATCCATGACGATTTCTTCGCCCAGGGCGGCGACTCGATCATGGCGCTGCAACTGATTGCCAAGGCACGCAAGGCCCAGCTCAAGTTCACCCCCAAGCATTTCTTCGCCCACCCCACCATCGCCCGCCTCGCGGCCACCCTGGACTCGCCGCTCAAGGCCCTGGAGGCGCAATTGCTGGCGGTCTGGCGCGAGGTGCTGGAGCGCCCGGACATCGGCCGCGAGGATGACTTCTTCGGCGTTGGCGGCGACTCCATCATCGCCCTGCAGGTGATCGCCAAGGCCCGCAAGCTGGGCGTGAAATTCAGCCCGAAGGAACTGTTCGCCCACCCGCGCATCGACGCCCTGGCCCTGCTGGTCAGCCAGCGCCAGCCGACACAGCCCGCCCCCGTCACGCCAGCGCCGGCAACACCAGCCAGCGTCTCGGTGTCGCTCGGCGCCGACCAGCGCCAAGCCTTGCAACCGCTGGTCGGCACAGCCCTGGAAGACGCCTACCCGCTCTCGCCGTTGCAGAAAGGCCTGCTGTTCCACAGCCTGCTCGAAGGCGCCAGCGGGGTGTACGTGAACCAGCTGCAGGCCGAGCTGCAAGGCCCACTGGACGCCGAGCGCTACCTGGCCGCCTGGCACGCCACCTTCGCCGCGCACCCGCTGATGCGCACGGCGATTCTGTGGCAAGGGCTGGACGAACCGATGCAAGGCGTGTGCAGTGAACTGACCCTGCCGGTGCAACGCCTGGACTGGAGCGCCCTCGACGCGACGCAGCGCCAGCAGGCCCTGGACGCTTACTGCCAGGCCGACCGCGCACAAGGCTTCGACCCACAGCGCCCACCGCTGCAGCGGGTGGCGCTGATCTACCTCGACGCGCAGCACAGCTGGCTGATCTGGAGCCGCCACCACCTGATTGCCGACGGCTGGAGCTCGGTGATGCTGATGGAGGAAATCCTGGCCCGCTACAACGGCCTCGCCGTGCCATCCCGCCCGCCCTACCGCGACTATATCGCCTGGCTCGCGGCGCAACCGGCCGAGCACAGCCTGCAGTACTGGCAGCAGCACCTGGCGAACTTCGAGGGCGTCGGCAGCCTGCCGGCCCTGAACCCGGCCGAGCCCGTCACCCCGCGCTACCACAGCCACAGCCTGCGCCTGAGCGAGGCCCACAGCCGCCGCCTGAATGACCTTGGCAAGGCCTGCCGGGTCACCCTCAACACCTTGATGCAAGCCGCCTGGGGCCTGCTACTGGCCCGCGGCAACAACCACACCGAGGTCATGTTCGGCGTCACCAGCAGCGGCCGCCCGGACGCACTGGCCGATGCCGGGCAAATGCTCGGGGTGTTCATCAATACCCTGCCGCTGCGCCTGCGCACGGCCCCCGACATGGCCCTGTGCGACTACCTGCAACAGGTGCAGGCGGTCAGCGTGGCCATGCGTGAGCACGAGCAGACGCCACTGGCGCAGATCCTCCAGCAGCACCCTCGCGGTGCCGGTCTGTTCGATACCCTGCTGGTGTTCCAGAACCTGCCGGCGCTCAGCGAACGGCAGTTGCAGGCTGGCGAACTGACCTTCAAGGTCCTCGACAACCTTGAGCAGACCAGCTACGGCCTGACCGTCGAAGTGCTGCCAGGCCGTTGCCTGGAAGTGCTGTTCAGCGCCGACGCCCAGCGCCTGCCCGCCGTCGCGCTGGAGCGCCTGGGCGATGACCTGCTGAACCTGCTGCAGGCGCTGGACTGCCCGCCGGACACCCGCCTCGAGCAGCTCACCACGCTCAGCCCGGCACAGCATCGACGCCTGCTGGACTGGGGGCTCAACCCGGCCGACTACAGCCTCGAACACAGCTGGGAAGCGCGGGTGGCCGCCCAGGTCGCGGCCCACCCCGAGCGCATTGTCGCCCGCTGTGCCGAGCAGTCGCTGACCTACGCGCAACTGTGGCAGCACTCCGAACGCCTGGCCCGCGGCCTGCAGGCCCTCGGCGCGCGGCCCGACCAGCCGGTGGCACTGCTGGCCGAGCGCGGCATCGAATGGTTCTGCCTGATGGTCGCGACCCTGCGTGCCGGCTGCGCCTGGCTGCCGCTGGAGCCCTCGCAGCCGCCGGCACGCTGGCAACAGGTACTGGCGCGCCTGGAAGCGCCACTGGTGGTCTGCAGCCAGGCCTACGCCGAACCCCTGGCCTCGGTCTACCAGGGCCACCGCGCACTGCCTGCCGACCTGCTGGAGATGAGCGCCACCGGCATGCTGCCGAGCGAGCCGGCGCGCGCCGACCAGCTGGCCTACGTGCTGTTCACCTCCGGCTCCACCGGTCAACCCAAAGGCGTGATGGTGCCTCGCGCCGGCATGCTCAACAACATGCTGGCCAAGCTGCGGCCCCTGGGCCTGAACGCCGACGACGTGATCGCCCAGACCGCCCCGGCCTGTTTCGACATCTCGGTCTGGCAGACCCTCACCGCACCGCTGTTCGGCGCCTGCGTGGAGATCATCGGCGATCATCTGGTCCGCGACCCGCAGGCGCTGCTGCAGCTGGTGCGCGAGCGCCGGGTCAGCCTGCTCGAACCGGTGCCGGCGCTGCTGCAGGCGATGCTCGAAAGCCTCGATGGCCAGCCGCTGCCACTGCCGCACCTGCGCTGGGTACTGCCCACCGGCGAGGCGCTGCCGGTCGCCACCGCTCAGGAATGGTTCCGTCATTACCCGCAGATCCCGTTGATGAACGCCTACGGCCCGGCCGAATGCTCCGATGACGTAGCCTTCCAGCCGCTGTACCAGGCCCCTGGCCAAGGCGCCAACGTGGCCATCGGCCGGCCCACCGCCAACAGCGAGCTGTACGTGCTGGGCCACGACCTGCAACCGGTGGCCGACGGCGTGGTCGGCGAACTGGCCATCGGCGGTATCGGTGTCAGCCGCGGCTACCTGGCCGACCCGGCACGTACTGCCGCCAGCTTCATCCCCAACCCGTTCGGCGCGCCGGGCAGCCGCCTGTACCTGAGCGGCGACCTGGCCCGCTGGGACGCCGACGGCGTCCTGCAGTACCTGGGCCGCAAGGACTTCCAGCTCAAGCTGCGGGGCTTCCGTATCGAGCCCGGCGAGATCGAGGCGCACCTGGAGCGCCACCCGGATGTGCTGCGCGCCATGGTCAGCCTGCAACACCTGGGCGGCAGCGACATGCTGGTTGGCTACTGGCAGGGACGCAGCGGCCATCAGCTCGATGACAACCTGCTGGCCCAGCACGTGCGCGACAGCCTGCCGGCGTACATGGTGCCGTCGCTGTGGGTCGCCATGGACACCTGGCCGACCAACGCCAACGGCAAGGTCGATCGCAAGGCCCTGCCGCCACCGTCGCTGCAACAGGCCGAGGTCGAACCCCTGGCCAGCGAAAACGAGCGATTGCTGGGCGAGCTGTGGGCGACGCTGCTGCCCGCCCAGCCACTGGGGCGCAACAGCCACTTCTTCGAGGCCGGCGGCCACTCGCTGCTGGCCACCCGGCTGATCGCCCGGGTTCGCCAGCGCTGCGCCCTGGAGCTGCCGCTGCGCAGCGTGTTCGAGGCACCGCTGCTGTGGCAACTGGCCGCCCGCCTGGATGCCCTGGCCGCCGAGCCGGCCCAGGCCACGGCGGGCCCGCAACTGCTGCCGGTAGCGCGCCAGGCGCACATGCCGCTGTCGCTCAGCCAGCAACGGCTGTGGATGGTCGATCGCCTGCACGGCCCGTCGGCGGCCTACAACATGGCCGCCAGCCTGACCCTGGACGGGCCGCTGGAAATGCCCGCGCTGCGCGCCACCTTCAATGCCCTGCTGGCGCGCCACGAAGTGCTGCGCAGCAGCTACCAGGACATCGACGGCGAGCCGATCACCCTGATCGCCGAACAGCTGGAACTGGACGTCACCCTGCGCGATCTCAGCGCGCTGGACGACGCCCAGCGCCAGCAGGTGGCCGAACAGGAAAGCCTGGACAACCTGCGCCTGCCATTCGACCTGCGCCAGGCCCCGCTGATCAGGGCCCGGGTGCTCAAGCTCGGTGAGCAACAGCATCTGCTGTTGCTGGCCCTGCACCACATGGTCGCCGACGGCTGGTCGGTGGGCGTGCTGGTCAACGAGTTCAGCCAGCTGTATGCCAACCTGCGCGAGGGGCGCCAGGCACCGTTGCCGGCGCTGCCGGTGCAGTACGCCGACTACGCGGCCTGGCAGCGCCAATGCCTGCAAGGCGCCGCACTGGAGCGCGAGGTCGACTTCTGGCAGGGCCAGTTGCACGACGCGCCCCAGGTGCTGGCCCTGCCCAGCGACTGGCCGCGCCCGGCCCAGGCCGACGCCCGCGGCGCCGCCAGGGCGCTGGAAATTCCCGCGCCACTGCTGGCCCGCCTGGAAGCCCTGGCCCTGGCCGAAGGGGTGAGCCTGTACATGCTCCTGCTGGCCAGCTTCGAGCTGCTGCTGCACGCGGTCACCGGTGCCGACGACCTGCTGCTGGGCACCGACGTCGCCGGCCGCGAGGAGGCCAACCTCGAAGGCCTGATCGGCTTCTTCGTCAATGTCCTGCCGCTGCGCTCGCGCCGGCTGGCCGGCGAAAGCCTGCGCGCGTTCCTCGGCCGCACCCGCGACACCTGCCTGCAGGCCCTGGAGCACCAGGCGCTGCCGTTCGACCGCATCGTCGAGGCGCTGCAGGTCCCGCGCGAGCGTAGCCGCAACCCACTGGTGCAGGCGCTGTTCGTGCTGCAGAACACCCCCGAGGGCGACTTCTCGATCCCAGGGCTCGAGGTGCGCATGCGGCCTGCCGCCGAACGCACCAGCAAGTTCGACATGGCGCTGTTCCTCGAGCGCCACGGCGAGGTCATGCGCGGCGACTGGGTTTACGCCCGCGCCCTGTTCAAGGGCGAGCGCATCGACGCACTGATCGACGCCTGGCTGAACCTGCTGCAACAGGTGGTCGACCAGCCCCACGCCGCCCTTGCCCATTTCACCGTCACGCTGCCCACCGTGGAGACACCGGCCTTGGCAAAACCAGCCCCATCGTCCAGCAAGCTCGACAAACTGAAGAAACTCCCGGCCCGCGCCGCCGCGCCCCGGCCACTGATCCGCACCTCGGCGCTGCAACCCGGCCGCGAGTTCCCGCTGCTGATCGAGCCCGTGGCCCCGGACCTGGACCCGGTGGGTTGGGCGCAGAGCTCCCGCGACCTGATCGACACCCTGCTGTGCCAACACGGTGGCCTGCTGTTCCGCGGTTTCGCCCTGGACGACCCGAAAGCCTTCGAAGCCTTCGCCGAAGCCATTCACCCCGGCCTGTTCGGCGGCTACGGCGACCTGCCGAAGAAGGAAGGTGGGCGCAACATCTACCGCTCCACGCCTTACCCGGAGCGGGAAATGATCCTGTTCCACAACGAGAGCTCGCACCTGCCCCGCTCGCCGCGCAAGCAGTGGTTCTACTGTGAGCAACCGTCGCCGGTCGGCGGCGCCACGCCGATCGTCGACTGCCGCGAGCTGTACCGGCAACTGCCGCCGGAGCTGGCCGAAGCCTTCGAACGCAAGGGCCTGCTGTACGTGCGCACCTTCACCGAGCGCCTGGACGTCAATTGGCGGGAGTTCTTCAAGACCGACAGCCGCGAGCAGGTCGAGGACCTGTGCCGGGCCAGCAACACCGAGTTCCGCTGGCTGGCCAACGACGAACTGCAAACCCGTACCCGTTGCCCGGCGGTGATCCGCCACCCGCTGAGCGGCGAGCGCAGCTTCTTCAACCAGTTGCAGCTGCACCACACCTTGTGCCTGGAGCCCCAGGTACGCGAAGACCTGCTCAACATGGTCGGCCAGGAGCGTATGCCGCGCCAGGTGTACTTCGGTGACGGCAGCCCGATCGACGACGCCAGCATGGCCCTGATCGGTCGCCTGTACGAAGCCTGCGCGGTGCGTTTCGACTGGCAGCGCGGCGACGTGGTGATGCTCGACAACCTGATCGCCGCCCACGCCCGCGACCCGTACGAAGGCCCGCGCAAGATCGCCGTCGCCATGGGCGACATGCATGAACCGGCCCAGCTGGCCGCCCGACACACCGCAATGGAACTGCAGGATCAGACCGCGCAATGAACCACACCCTGGATTTGAGCCACGACCTACCCCTCAGCGCCGAACAGGCCCTGGCCGTGCAGCACGGTCGCGCGCCCCTGCAGCTGGGCGTCAACCTTGCCGGGCCCCTGCAGCCGGGCCGCCTGCACGAAGCCTTGCTGCAGGTGATCGAGCGCCACACCAGCCTGCGCGTGGCGCTGCGCCCATCGACCCTCTACCGCAGCCTGCGCCAGAGCGTGGTCGCCAGCACCCTCGACTGGCACCTGCTGGACGCCGGGCAGCACGCCGAGGCCCAGGCCCTGGCCGCCCAGCCGCTGGCCATCGACCAGGGTGCCCTGGTGCGCGCTGTCCTGCGCCAGCAGGGCCCCGAACAGTGGCGGCTGGACCTGTACGTCGCCACCTGCGCCAGCGACCGGCTGAGCCTGCAGAACCTGCTCGGCGAGCTGGCCGCGCTGTATGCCCAGCCCGATGCGCCACTGGAGGAAGCCTTCCAGTACAGCCAGTACGTCGAGTGGCGCAACGACCTGGACGCCGATGAGGAAGCCCCCGCCGGGCGTGCCTACTGGGCCGGCCTGCGCCTGGAACACCTGGCCCCGGTACGCCTGGGCAGCCTCGCCGAGGCCTCGCCGCAGGCCCCTGGCAACGCCGTGCAACAGGCCCTGCCCGAAACGCTGCAGGCACAGTTGCAACAACTGGCCGAAAGCGCCGGGCAAGCACTGGATACCGTGCTGCAGGCAGCCTGGTGGGCGCTGCTGGCGCGCATCGGCGGCAACGCCGAGTTCATCGCCGGCTGGCAACAGGACTGCCGCTTCGACTATGAGACCCTGGCCAACGGCATCGGCGTCTACGAGAAGATCCTGCCCCTGGCCCTGGCACCTGCGCTCGACCAACCCTTCAGCGCCTGGCTGCAACGCCTGGCCGAACAGCTCGAAAGCCATGCCCAGCAACAGGAGTACTGGAACGTCGCCGACACCACGCTGACGCTGCAGCGCACCGTCGGTTTCAACCTGGTGCGCCACAGCGCGGCGTTCGCCAGCGGCGGCCTGCGCTGGTCGGTCGATACCCTGCCCGGCGCCGATTCGGGCTTCGAACTGGCGCTGCAGGTAACCCTCGACGCCCAGGGCCAGCTGCAGCCACTGAGCCTGCAGTCACCCACCGCGCAGTACCCCGAGGCCGACCTGCGCTGCCTGCTGGAGCAGTATGCACAGCTACTCGAAGCACTGGTCGAACAGCCACGCCAGCGCGCCATCGGCGAACTGCCACTGAGCCCGGCGGCGCATCAGCGCCTGCAGCAAAGCCTGCGCGGCCCACAGCGCGACTTCGGCAGCCGCCCGCTGATCGAGCGCCTGGCCCACTGGGCGCAGCACAGCCCCGACGCCCCGGCGCTGATGGCCGCGGGGCAGACCTTGAGCTATGCCCAGCTGCATGCGCAGGTCGAGCACCTTGCCGGGGTGCTGCAGGCGCGCGGCATCGGTCGCGGCGCCAACGTCGCGCTGCTGCTGCCACGCTCGGCCGAGCTGCTGCTCGGCCTGCTCGCCGTGCTGCGCGCCGGCGCCGCCTACGTACCACTGGACCCGGCCTGGCCACAGGCGCGCGTCGAGCGGATCCTCGCCGACGCCCAGCCGCAGCTGTTGATCGGCGGCCCGCAGGGCAACGCCCTGGCCGAGCTGCTCCAAGCCCCCGCCGCCGCACCGGCCGACCCTGACATCAGCCTGGCCGATGCCGCCTACCTGCTGTACACCTCCGGCACCAGCGGCGAGCCCAAGGGCGTGCTCATCGAGCACGGCCAACTGCTCAACTACACTGCCGCGGTCAGCGAAGCGCTCAGCCTGGCGCAGTGCCGGCGTTTCGCCCTGATTTCCTCGGTGGCCGCCGACCTTGGCAACACCACCCTCTACGCCGCGCTGTGGACGGGTGGTTGCCTGGTGCTGGCCGACGACCAGGCCAGCCGCGATGCCGCCGCCTTCGCCCGCTATCTCGAAGCCGGGCAAGTCGACTGCCTGAAGATCGTGCCTTCGCACCTGGCGGCGCTGCTCGAAGGCCAGCAGGCCTGCAGCCTGCCCCAGGTGCTGATCCTCGGCGGCGAGGCCTGCCCCGGCAGCCTGCGCCAGCGCATCGAACAGCTGGCGCCGGGCAGCCGCGTGCACAACCACTACGGCCCCACCGAAACCACCGTGGGCGTGCTGTACAGCCTCGACCAGGGCTACAGCCCACGCGCCCCGCTTGGCCTCGAACACGCCCTGGCCAACACCTGGGTGCGCCTGCTCGAAGCCACGCCGGCCGGCCTGCAACCGGCCCCGCTCGGCGCCCTGGGCGAGCTGTACATCGGCGGCGCCCAGGTCTGCCGTGGCTACCTGAACCGCAGCTCCGATGCCTTCATCGACGACCCGCTGCAACCCGGCCAGCGCCTGTACCGCAGTGGCGACCTGGCGCGCCTGTCGGCCAGTGGCCAGCTGCAACTGGCCGGGCGCAGCGACAAGCAGATCAAGATCCGCGGTTTCCGCGTCGAGCCCGGCGAACTGGAAGCGGCCCTGGCCGCCCTCGAAGGGGTCAGCCAGGCCGTGGTGCAGTTCCACAACGCCAGGCTGCTGGCCTATGCCGTCAGCCAGCGCGACAGCGCCGCGTTGCTCGGCGAACTGCGCACTCGGCTGCCCGACTTCCTGGTGCCGGCGCAACTGCTGTGCCTGGCCGAGCTGCCACGCCTGGCCAACGGCAAGGTCGACTTCGGCGCGCTGCCGAGCGCCGACAGCCAGGCCAGCGAGCGGGTCGAGCTGCCACCGCGCGACGCCCTCGATGCGTTGCTCGTCGACCTCTACAAGGAGCTGCTCGAACGGGCGGCCCTGAGCATCGACGACAGCCTGTTCGACCTCGGCGGCCATTCGCTGATCGTCATCAAGCTGTGCACCCGCCTGCGCAGCCTGCTGCAACTGGAAGTGGCCCCGGCGCTGGTGTTCGACCACCCCAGCGTGGCGGCGCTGGCAGATGCCCTGCGCGCCCAGGAAAGCCAGCCAGGCAAGCTGCTGAAGATCGCCGAGCTGCGTCGCATGCTGGCGGCGATGTCGCCCGAGGAACGCGCCGCCCTGCAGGCCCGCGCCCAATCCGCCGCTGCGCCAAGGAGCTGATGCCATGCAACTCGACCCCCAGCAACTGGCCGAGCGTATCGCCAGGCTCGCCCCGGAAAAACGCCAGGCCTTCGCCGCGGCCCTGGCCGCCCAGGGCTTCGCCCTCAGCCGCCTGCCAATCGTCGCGGCCAGCGAACCTGGCCCGCACCCACTGTCGTGGGCGCAGCAGCGCCTGTGGTTCCTGCATCGCCTGGAGCCGTCCAGCAGTGCCTACAACATGCCGGCGGCCCTGCACCTGCGCGGTCACCTGGACAGCGCGGCGCTGCAACGCAGCTTCGACCAGCTGATCGAGCGCCACGCGATCCTGCGCAGCACCTTCGACGAAGTCGACGGCCAGGCCCGCCAGACCGTCCACCCGCAGTTGCCGATGCCCCTGGCCCAGGTGGACTTTTGCGCGCTGCCCGCCGAGCAGCGGGCCGTGCGCCTGCAACAACTGATCGACGCCGAGAGCAACCGCCCCTTCGACCTGCGCCAGGCGCCGCTGCGCGGCCTGCTGGCGCGGCTGGACAGCGATGAGCACGTGCTGATCCTGTGTGCCCAGCACATCGTCGCCGACGGCTGGTCGCTGGGCATCCTGGTCAAAGAACTGACCGCCCTCTACAGCGCCGCCCTGCAAGGCCGCGACAGCGACCTGCCGGGCTTGCCGATCCAGTACCACGACTACGCGGTCTGGCAGCAGACCAGCCTGAGCGACAGCGCGCTGGCGACCGACCTTGCCTACTGGCGCGAGCAGCTGGGCAGCGAACAGCCGACCCTGGAGCTGCCCACCGACCACCCACGGCCCCGGCAGCCGAGCGGGCGCGGCACGCGTCACCAGCTGCGCATCGAGGCGCCGTTGTGCCAGGCCCTGCGCGAGCTGGCCCAGGCCCGTGGCACCACCTTGTTCAGCGTGCTGCTGGGCGCCTTTAACGTGCTGCTGTACCGCCTCAGCGGGCAGACCGACCTGCGCGTCGGCGTGCCTGTGGCCAACCGTACCCGGGTCGAGACCGAGGGCCTGATCGGCTGCTTCATCAACACCCTGGTGCTGCGCTGCCAACTCGACGGTCGCCAGCCCTTCAACGCCCTGCTCGACAGCATCGAGCAGACCCGCCGCCAGGCCCTGGCCCACCAGCAATTGCCCTTCGAGCGGCTGGTCCAAGCCCTGGAACCCGAGCGCCAGCTGCAGCACTCGCCGCTGTTCCAGGTGATGTTCAACCTGCTCGACGGCCAGACCCCGCGCCGCCTGCAACTGCCCGGCCTGGAGATCGACGAGATCGAGCGCGAGCAGCTGACCGCGCATTACGACCTGGTGCTCAACGTCGTCGAGCGCAGCGACGCCCTGGAAGTCACCTTCACCGGCAATGCCGACCTGTTCGAACACGCCACCCTGGTCGGCCACGGCCACAGCTATGCCACCCTGCTGCACAGCCTGGTGCAGGCGCCCACGGCTCGTATCGCGCTATTGCCGCTGTACGACGGCGAGCAACAGCAGCGCCTGCTGGCCGACTGCCAGGCTTCGCTGGCGCTCGGCCCACTGCCGGAGCTGGTGCACCTGCGCCTGGCCGCGCAGGCGGCCGAGCAGCCCGAGCGCATCGCGCTGATCCACGACGACAGCACCTGGAGCTACGCCACCCTGCAACAGCGTGTCCAGCTGATCAGCCGCCACCTGCTGGCCCTGGGCCTGCCCGCCGAAGCGCGCATCGGCCTGGGCCTGCCGCGCGGCCTGGACATCGTCGCCGCGGTGTTCGGCACGCTCAATGCCGGGCTGACCTTCGTGCCACTGGACCCACAGTTCCCCGGCGAGCGCCTGGCGCACATGATCGACGACGCCGATATCCGCCTGGTGCTGGTCACCCCAGAGACCCAGGCGGTCATGGCGCCCTACCAGCGCCCGTGCCTGGACGTCACCGCCCTGGACGCCACGGCGCCAGCACTGGCCGGGGTACCGAGCACACGCCCGGTGCAGCGCGAACAACTGGCCTATGTCATCTACACGTCCGGCTCCACCGGCAAGCCCAAGGGCGTGGCGGTCACCCACCGCTCCCTGGCCGGCTACAGCGAAGTCGCGCGCGCCTACTACGGGGTCGCTGCCGACGACCGGGTGCTGCAGTTCTCGACCTTCAACTTCGACGGCTTCGTCGACCAGCTGTTCCCGCCGTTGGTGTGCGGCGCGGCCCTGGTGGTGCGCGGCCCGGAGCTGTGGGACAGCGCCGAGTTCCATGCACGCCTGTACCGCCACCGGATCACCGTCGCAGCCTGCCTGACCACTGCATACTGGTTCCAGCTGGCCCAGGATTTCGCCCGGCAGCCGCACGCGGCCTACGGCGAGCTGCGCCTGGTCAGCGTCGGCGGTGAAGCGATGCCCAGCGCCGGCCTGGATGCCTGGCGCAAGGCCGGCCTGGCCGCGGTGCGCCTGCTGAACATCTACGGCCCCACGGAAATCACCGTGGTCTCCAGCATCCAGGACTGCAACGCGCTACTGCAGCGCGACCCACTGCCACTGCAACTGCCGATTGGTGCGCCGCTGCGCGGGCGCGCCTACTACCTGCTGGACCGCGACGACAACCTCACCCCGCCGGGCGTCCCTGGCGAGCTGTGCGTCGGCGGCGAGCTGCTCGCCCGCGGCTACCACGACGTGCCCGGCCTCACCGCCGAGCGCTTCTGCCCCGACCCCTACGGCCCGCCCGGCAGCCGCATGTACCGCACCGGCGACCGTGCCCGGCGCCTGGCCGACGGCACCTACGAGTACCTCGGGCGCATCGACCAGCAGGTCAAGCTGCGCGGCTTCCGTATCGAACTGGGCGAGATCGAGTCGCGCCTGCGCAGCCACCCTCAGGTGCGCCAGGCCCTGGCGCTGGTACGCGAGGACCGTCCCGGCGACCGCCGCCTGGTGGCTTACCTGGTGTACCACGAGCAGGCCCCGCAAGCCGCCGAGCTGCGCCAGCATCTGGCCGCGCAGTTGCCCGACTACATGGTGCCCGCCGCCTTCGTGACCCTGGCGCAGATGCCCATGACCCCCGGTGGCAAGCTCAACCGCGCCGCCCTGCCGGCACCGGACTACAGCGCCCAGGGCAGCAGCCAGCGGGCGCCGCAGAGCGAGCGCGAGCAACAGTTGCTGGCGCTCTGGCAGAACGTGCTGGGGCAGCAGGCGATCGCCATGGACGACAACTTCTTCGCCATTGGTGGCCACTCGCTGCTGGCCGCGCAACTGGTTGCGCGCATTCGCCTGGAGCTGAACCTGGAACTGCCCCTGCGCAGCCTGTTCGAGGCGCCGACCATCGCCCAGCTGGCGTTGCTGCTGGACAACGCCGCGCCCAGCCGCCAGGCACCGATCACCGTGGCCGCGCTGCCGGCCGATGGCCGCCGGGTGCTGTCCCACGCCCAGCAGGGCATGTGGCTGGTACAGGCGATGCAGCCGGACAGCGCGGCCTATCACATCCCCAGTGCCGCGCGGCTGCTCGGCCAGCTCGACCTGCCCGCCCTGCGCCAGGCCTTCCAGCACCTCGGCCAGCGCCACGAAGCGTTGCGCAGCAGCTTCCACGAACAGGACGGTACGCTGCATGTGCGCGTACAGGACACCCTCGAACTGCCGTTCGAGCTGCATGATCTGGGCCCTGTGCCCGAGGCCGAACGCGAGGCCAGCGCCAAGCGCCTGCTGATCGAACTGGCGACGCGCCCCATCGACCTGCGCCAGGCACCGCTGCTGCGCCTGCACCTGGTCCGCCTGGACGAGCGCCAGCACCTGCTGTTGCTGGTGATGCACCACATCGTCTCCGACGGCTGGTCGATGGGCGTGCTGGTGCGCGAGCTCAGCCAACTCTACAGCGCGGCCCTGAGCGGCAGCGCGACGACCCTGGCGCCACTGCCGATACAGTACAGCGACTACGCCGCCTGGCAACGCCAGCAGCTGGCCAGCACCCAGCAAGCCCACCTGGGCTACTGGCAACAGGCCCTGGGCGAGCCCCTGCCGCCGCTCGAACTGTTCAGCTATCGCCCGCGCCCGCAGGTGCTCAGCGGCCAGGGCGCACGGTTGTCGTTCCAGGTCGCCGCGGCCCCGGCCCAGGCACTGAAACAGCTGTGCCTGGGCCATGGCGCGACCTTGTTCATGGGCCTCTTGGGGGTGCTGCAACTGAACCTGTACCTGCACAGCGAACGCGCCCAGGCGGTGATCGGCACCGACGTGGCCAACCGCGAGCACAGCGAGACCGAGGGCCTGGTGGGCTTCTTCATCAACCAGCTGGCGCTGCGCGTCGATGTCGGCGGCAACCCCAGCTTCAACGCCCTGCTGCAACGCCTGCGGCCTCAGGTGCTGGAAGCCTTCAGCCATCAGGCGTTGCCGTTCAACACCTTGGTGGAGGTGCTCAACCCGCCGCGCAGCCTGGCCTGCAACCCGCTGTTCCAGGCCAAGCTGGTGCTGCAGAACCACCCGGACGGCGCCCTTGAGCTGCCGGGCCTGACGATCGCGCCCGAACGCATCGAGCATGGCCAGTCGCAGCTGGACCTGCACCTGAGCGTGGAAGAAAGCCAGGGCAGCCTGGCCTGCACCCTGAAATACAGCACCGACCTGTTCGAGGCCCACAGCGCCGAAGCGTTTGCCGCAGCCTTCGTGAGCCTGCTCGAACAGCTGATCGCAGCCCCTGAAGTACCCGTGCAGACAGTGGTCGAACCGCTGCGCCGGCAGCTTCAGGAACAACGCATGCAGCACGTGAGCGCACGCAGCGAACAGAGCCTGGCCCGCCTGGGCAGCAGCCGTCGCCGCGCCCGCATCAGCACCGACTCTATGGAGGGATAAGACATGAACGGCCCCGCGATTGCCAAACTCGGCGGCATGCGCCGCAAAACCATCCGTGTGGATGAAGACGCACTGGTCCATTTCACCCCGCTCAACCCGGGCAGCACCTACACCGCGGTGTGCGAACCGGCCGGCCCCGGCATCAGCCTGGTGGCCTGGGCCGAGGCCAACCGTGAGCTGATCGAGCGCAAACTGCTCGAACACGGTGCGCTGCTGTTTCGCAACTTCCAGGTGGACAACGCCGAAGCCTTCGACAACTGCATCAGCGCACTGTCCGGCGGCGCCCTGGAATACAAGTTCCGCGCCTCGCCGCGCACCCAGGTGGACCCGCGCCTGAACATCTACACCTCCACCGACTACCCCAAGGACCAGCGGATCTTCCCGCACAACGAACACTCCTACTCGCCGGTGTTCCCGCTGAAGATCTTCCTGTGGTGCGATATCGCGCCGCTGTCCCGCGGCGAAACGCCGATCGGCGACACCCGGGCGATCAGCCAGGCCATCGACCCCGAGGTGCGCGAGCGCTTCGCCCGCCTGGGCATCATGTACGTGCGCAACTATGGCGACGGCTTCGGCCTGCCCTGGCAGACCGTGTTCCAGACCGAGGACCGCGCCCAGGTGGATGCCTACTGCGCCAGCGTCGGCATCCAGACCGAGTGGAAAGCCGACGGCCGCCTGCGCACCCGCCAGGTAGGCCCGGCCCTGGTGCGCCACCCGCGCACCGGCGAGACGCTGTGGTTCAACCACGCCACCTTCTTCCACGTCAGCACCCTGCCGGCCAGCGTGCGCGATGCGCTGCAGGCCGACTTCGCCGATGACGACCTGCCGCAGAACACCTTCTATGGCGACGGCAGCCCGATCGAGCCGCAGGTGCTGGAACACCTGCGCGGTATCTACCTGCAGCACATGACCGAGTTCCCCTGGCGCCACGGCGACGTGCTGCTGCTGGACAACATGCTCTCGGTGCACGCACGCAACGAATACGACAGCCCCCGACGCATCCTGGTGTCGATGGCCGAAGCCCTGAACAGCACGGACGTGGCGCTCAAGCCCTGACGCGCCCCCACACGGTTCACGGTTTTCGACTCTGCCCCCTATTCAAGGCCTCCACATCATGTCCAGCATCGCCATCGAGGGCTTTCGCCCCGCCCTGCAACAAAACGCTCACTGGTCCCATGCCAGCGGGCGCGACGCCACCCTGTTCCTGACCTTCAGCCTGCCTGAGGGCACCGACCCCAGCCGCCTGCGCACGACCCTAGAGCAGGTGCTGGAGCAGCACGAGATCCTGCGCACCCGCCTGGTGGCCAGCCCCGGCATGCAACTGCCGGTACAGGTCATCGCCGAGCAACTGCTGATCGACTGGCGCGAGGTCGCCGACGACCTGCCCCAGCACGCCCTGCACAGCTTGCTGGGCGCGGCATTGGCCGAGGCCAGCCTGGCCGTCGCGCTGACCCAGGCAACGCCGCCACGGGCCTGCCTGGCGCTGCCGGCGGCCAACGCCGACCACACCACCCTGCAGCTGCTGTTGCAGCAATGGCAGGCGCTTTACCAGGGCCTGCCAGCGGACGAGGAAGCGGTGCAGTTCGCCGATTTCGCCGAATGGCAGTTCGAGCACCTGGGCAGCAGCGACAGCGACGCCGGGCGGGCCTTCTGGCAGCGCCAGCAGGCCGACGCCGCCGACCAGTACCTGGTGCAGCACCCGTTCCAGCGCGGCGAGGCCGCGCTGCCGGCACAGCCAGCCTGCCTTGCGCGCACCCCGGACGCGGCCTTCCAGGACCACATCGGCAGCGCCCTGGCCGGGCTCGACGCTCCGGCCGAGGCGCTGTTCGGCTGGTGCTGGGCACTGCTGCTCAAGCGCCACCTGGGCCAACCACAGGTGCTTCTGGGCTGGGCCCACGATGGTCGCAACAGCGCCACCACGAACGCCCAGGGCCCCTACGGCAAACGCCTGCCGCTGCACCTGCAGCCGGACGACCAGGACACCCTGGCCAACGCCCTCGCCGGCTTCACCCAGCTGCTCGAACAGGCCCGCACCTGGCAGGAAGAATGGCCGGCCCAGGCCCAGGACACGCCCTTCGGCTTCCGCCTGCGCCAGCCGCTGGCCTCGGCCTGGCCGGTGCTGGCGGTGCACGGTGAAACCTGTGCCCATGCCCTGTTGCTGGAAGTCCTGGAACAGCCCGAAGGCTTTGCCTTCCACCTGCACTACGATGCCGCCCGCCTGGACGCCGACGCCGCCGGGCTGCTACTCGACCAGTTCCTCACCCTCGCCCTGCAGGCCAGCGCCGCCAGCCAGCGCGCACTGGGCGAGGCCTCGGGCATCAGTGCCGCGCACCAGGACTGGCTCGCGGCGCTGAACCGCACCGAGGTGCGGCAACAGCCCCCGGCGCTGCTGCACCAGCTGTTCGAACAACAGGTCGCCGCCCGGCCAGAGGCCATTGCCGTGCGCCACGGTGATGCGCAACTGAGCTACCAGGCACTGGAGGCGCGGGCCAACCAGCTGGCGCACCAGCTGCGCGACGCCGGCCTGGCGCCGGGGCAGGCCGTGGGCCTGTTCATGGGCCGCGGCCTCGACGCGATCGTCGGCATCCTCGGCATCCTCAAGGCCGGCGGTGCCTACCTGCCGCTGGACCCAAGCTACCCGGCCGAACGCCTGAGCGACGTGCTCGAGCAGACTCGCGCCAACCTGCTGCTGAGCCTGAGCAGCCTGGAGACACAGCTGCCCAAGGGCGACTACCGCACCCTGTGGCTCGACCGCCTCGCCGAGCACGACCTGCCCACGCAGCGTCCGCAACCGCTGAACGACGGCGACAGCCTGGCCTACCTGATCTTCACCTCCGGCTCCACCGGCCGGCCCAAGGGCGTGATGGTGTCGCACCGCAATGCCGTGCACTCCACCGCCGCACGCCTGCTCGCCTACCAGGAGCCGCTGCAAGCCTTCCTGCTGGTGTCGGGGCTGGCCTTCGACAGCTCGGTGGCCGGGCTGTTCTGGACCCTGGCCCAAGGCGGCGAACTGTGCCTGCCCCAGGACGACCAGGTGCAGGACGCCCTGGCCCTGGGCCGACTGATCGGCGCCCGGCGGATCAGCCACACCCTGATGCTGCCGTCGCTGTACGGGCAGGTGCTGGAACAGGCCGCCGACCAGCTGGGCAGCCTGCGCTGCGCCATCGTCGCCGGTGAAGCCTGCCCGGCCAGCCTGGCCCGCCAGCACCGCCAACAGTGCGCCCAGGCGCAGCTGTACAACGAGTACGGGCCGACCGAGGGCACGGTGTGGTGCAGTTACTACCGCGCCCAGGGGGACGAACAGGGCGTGCTGCCGATCGGCAAGGCGATCGCCAACATGCAGATGTATGTGCTCGACGCCCAGCTGCGCCCGGTGGCCGCCGGCGTCAGCGGCGAAATCTACCTCAGCGGCGCCGGCATCACCCAAGGCTACCTGGGCCGCCCCGACCTCACCGCCGAGCGCTTCCTGGACAACCCGCTGAACCCGGCCGGCAGCCTGCTTTACCGCAGCGGTGACCTGGGCCGGGTCAACGCCCAGGGCGACATCGAGTTCCTCGGCCGCATCGACGACCAGGTGAAGATCCGCGGTTTCCGCATCGAGCTGGGCGAGATCGAGGCGCGCCTGCTCAACCACCCAGGCGTGCGCGAGGCCGCCGTGGTGGCACGCGCCAACGACACCGGTGACAACGAGCTGGTCGCCTACGTGGTCGCCCGCGATGCCTGCCCGGGCGCCACCGCGCTGCAGGCGCACCTGGGCCTGCATATGCCGGAGCACATGGTGCCGAAAACCTATGTGATGCTGGCGGCCTTCCCCCTGACCCCCAACGGCAAGCTCGATCGCAAGGCCCTGCCGGCACCGGTGCGTGAGCGCCGGGCCAGCTACCGGGCACCGGCTACCGAGCGCGAAGCCACGCTGGCGGCGCTGTGGGCCGAGGTACTCGGCGTTGAACAGGTGGGCCTGGA
This sequence comes from Pseudomonas urmiensis, assembly GCF_014268815.2. Classification (NCBI taxonomy): domain Bacteria; kingdom Pseudomonadati; phylum Pseudomonadota; class Gammaproteobacteria; order Pseudomonadales; family Pseudomonadaceae; genus Pseudomonas; species Pseudomonas urmiensis. The sequence continues at coordinate 1,438,880 of NZ_JABWRE020000001.1, read as the reverse complement.
CGACAACTTCTTCGAGCTCGGCGGCCACTCGCTGACCGCCACCCGCCTGGTTTCGCGCCTGCGCAGCAGCCTGGGCCTTGAAGTGCCGGTGCGAGCGCTGTTCCAGCACCCGACCCTGGGCGCGTTCGTCGAACAGGCCCTGCCCCGGGCCGAGGCGTCGACACTTCCACCGATCCGTGCGCAGCGCCGCGAAGCGCCAGTGCCACTGTCCTATGCCCAGGAGCGCCTGTGGTTGTTCGACCGCCTGCACCCAGGCAGCACCACCTACAACGTGCCCGAGGCCGTACGCCTGCGCGGTGCCCTCGACCTGCCGGCCCTGGAGCGCTGCTTCAGCGTGCTGCTGCAGCGCCACGAAAGCCTGCGCACCACCTTCGCCCTGGACGGTGACCTGCCGGTGCAGCGGGTGCGAGCGGCCGAGGACTTCGCCCTGGGCCTGATCGACCTGGGCCGGCTACCCGAGGCGCAGCGCAGCGCGCGCCTGGGCCAGGAACTCCAGGCCCAGGCCGCGCACCGTTTCGACCTGGAGCACGGGCCGCTGTTGCGTGCCGGCCTGGTGCGCCTGGCGGACGACGAACACGTGCTGTGGCTGACCCTGCACCACATCGCCTTCGATGGCTGGTCGATGCGGGTCTTCACCCGCGAACTGATCGCCCTGTACAGCGCCTTCAGCCACGGCCAGGACTCGCCGCTGGCAGAGCCACAGTTGCAGTACGCCGACTTCGCCCAATGGCAGCGCCGTGAGCTGAGCCAGGCGGCGCTCAAGCCGCAGCTGGACTTCTGGCTGGGCCACCTGGGTGAGGACCGCAGCCTGCTGCAGTTGCCATGCATGCTGCCGCGCCCGGCCCTGCCCAGCCATCGTGGCGCCGAGCACAGCCTGATGCTGGGCCCGCAACTGGCCCAGGCCCTGCACGCCTACAGCCGCGAACAGGGCTGCACGCTGTTCATGACATTGCTGGCGGCATTCAACGTGCTGCTGGCAGGCCATAGCCAGCAATCGGCGATCCGCATCGGCATCCCCATCGCCAACCGCCATCACCAGGAGCTGGAGGGGCTGGTCGGCTTCTTCGTCAACACCCTGGCGCTGCGCACCGACCTGGCCGGCAACCCGCGTTTCGACAGCGTCTTGCACCAGGTGCGCGACAACCTGCTGCACGCCCACGCCAACCAGGACCTGCCGTTCGAGCAACTGTTGCAGGCCCTGCCCGGCGCCCAGCAGCACAGCGCGCCGCTGATCCAGGTGATGTTCGACCTGCACCAGGAGCGCAACCTGCGTTCGTCGGCGTTCGGCGACCTGAGCATCGAGCCGCTGAGCGAAGACCACGGCAAGCGCAGCACGCTGTTCGACCTGATGCTGGATGTCAGTGAGCGTGAGCAAGGGCTGATCGCCACCTTCACCTACAGCACCGACCTGTTCGAACCTGCCAGCATCGAGGCCCTTGGCGAGGACCTGCAGGCCCTGCTCGAAGCCCTGCCCGGCCAACCCGCGCCGTCGTTCGAAGCGCTGGTGCAACGCCTGCGGCCACAGCCGGCGGCGCACGCCGGGCAGCAGCCCGAGGCCCGGGAGCAAGTGGCGCAGCTGGTGCGCGAGGTGCTGGAACTGCAGACGCTGGATGAGCAGGCGCACTTCTTCGAGGTAGGCGGCAGCTCACTCAAGGCCGTGCTGCTGTGTGCCCGCGTGCAACAACTGTGGGGCACCCAGGTACCGGCCCACCTGGTGTTCCTCAACCCACGCCTGGACGACCTGCTGAACGTGCTGAGCCGCTACAGCCACGCCTGCCCCTGACCCGCCCGCTGGCCAGGGCCAGCGGGCGGGCTCAACGGCAAAAGCACCGGCCCAGCCGGTGCAACCAGGGCTTGCGCCAGCACAACAACAGGCTCACGCCCAGGCCACAAGGCACCAGGGCCAGCACCCAGAACAACGTCCCCATCGCCAGCCCCAGGCCGGCCTGCCCCACCAGCCATGCCAGGCCCGATGCCAACAACGCTGACAGGCGCAGCGTCCGAGTACCGGGGAACGCCTGCGGCTGCATCACTTGCCGCCAATGGCCGGCCTGACTCAGGGCCAGCAACGCCAGGCCCAGCGTCTGCAGACCCAACCCCACCCCGCTCGCCAACCACTCAGGCATCCTTGACCTCCGCCAACCTGCGCACAGCCGCGGCGCGCCGCCGCAGGCGCCAGCCCAGGCCGCCGGCAATCAGGGCGCAGGCCAGCAGTGCCAGATCGACACCGGCCACCGCCCACAAGCCCTGGCTGAGCGCTCGCCACGGATGATCACCCGTGCTCCAGGCGTTCGACAGCACGGCCAGCAGCGCCAGCGCGCTGATCGCCATGCACTGCGTCGCCCACGGCGCACGGGCCTGCGCGCAACGGCCAATCACCCACAGCGCGTGCAGCCCGGCCAGCAGCCAGGCGGCGAAGAACACCCGCACCTCCCACTCGGCACGCCCGCTCAAGGCCAACGGCAGCCAGCGGTTGGCCACCAGCATGGCCAAGGTGGCCAGGGGCATGCCGGTGATCAGCACGCTGCACAACAGGGTCACCGACATCCCGCCCGGCTCCCGGGCAGGCTGCTGCAGGCGGCGCTTGGCCAGCCAGTACAGCAGGCCGCTGGCAAGCATCACGCAACCGCTCAGGCCTGCGAAGAAGTACAGGGCGCGCAAGGCGGGCTGGTGGAAGTGCGCCACGTGCAGCCCGGCCAGCACATCCAGGGTCGCGGCCGCTGGCGGCAGCCGCGATTCATGCAGCAACCGTGCGCTGGCGCCGTCGAAGTACAGGATCTGCCCATCCAGGCTCAGGCGGTCAGCCAGGCTGCGGCTGACCTCGACATAGGCATTGGCGTCACCGGGATGCCAGACCCTGACGAACGCAGGCTCACCACCGCCCCAATGCTGGCGGGCCTGGGCCAGCATGCCGTCGAGCGAGGCCATTGGCCCTGGGGTGCCCGTCGCCGGGCGGCTGTAGGCGGCGTTGGCCTGCACCGCGAACTGCCCGGCCTGGCCTGGATACAGCGCATCGATGGCCGCCGGCAGGTACAGCGGGAACAGGATCAGCAGGCCGCTCAGCAGGATCAGCGCATGAAACGGCAAGGCGAACACGCCGGTCAGGTTGTGCAGGTCGAGCAACCGGCGGGGAGCCTTGTCGGCACGCAAGGTGAACAAGTCCTGGAACAGCCGCGCATGGATGCACACGCCGGCGATCAGGGCGATCAGCCCGACCATCGCGGCCAGGCCCAACAGCCGGGCACCGAGGTTCCAGGCATGGATGTTCAGGGTGTAATGAAGACGGTAGAAAAAGTCGCCGCCACGGCTACCGGCGGCGGCCAGCACGCCGTCGCCGCCAGGCTGCAGGAAGCGGCTGAAGCCTTCGCGCTCGACGCTCCAGGCCTGGAAGCGCAGCAGCGGGCGGCGCGCATCGGGCAACTCGACGTACCACTGCAGCAGCGCCTTGCCCTCGCTCAGGGCAGCCACCCGTGGCAGCACCTGCTGGTCCAGCGACAGCGGCGCGGGCGCCGGCGCCACCCGCAGCGCCGGCAGCATCCAGCTGTCCAGCTCGCGGTCGTACAACGCCAGGCTGCCCATGAAGAACGCGACCAGCAGCAGCGCGGAAAACCCCAGGCCCAGTACCCGGTGCGCCCATAGCATGGCCTGGCGGACACTGTCGAACATCAGCTCGCCCCCGCCAGCGCGCGCAGCGTCGCCAGCATCACCAGCGACACAGCGGCCAGGCACAGGCTGTTGCGCACCAGCCGCCGCGCGCACAACAACCAAAGCACCAGTGGCGGATAGAGCACGAAGGCGGCGATAGAGCTGCTCAGCACCGCCTCGCTGGGCGCTTGCCCAAGCCAGGCCAGGGCCAGCGCGGCCAGGGCGCTGAGTGGCCAGATGAACAGGTAGGCCAGCAGCAAGGCCAGCAGCAGCCACAACCCGCGCTGTCGGCCCCGGACGCTTGCCTTGTGTGACGCCGGTCGTTTCACCCTGTTCTCCTCGTTGCTTCACGGTGTTTCGACGCCCCAACAAACACGCCCCCGCCGGTGCCCTGCTGGATCAGCTGGGCACCGGCGGGGGCGTGCTTGCCGAGCATTGATGCTCGGCAGCGGCGCCGACGCAGTATGCCGGGCGGCGCCGCTGCTGTCGCGGGTCAGAACTTGGCGCGCAAGGTCAGCGATACCGCGCGAGGGTCACCGAAGATGTTCCCATCCTGGAAGGTGTTGATGCGCTGGTAGTACTTCTTGTTGGTCAGGTTGGTGCCGAGCAGGTCAGCCGACAGGTTCTCGTTGATCTGGTAGCCGATACCTGCGTCGTACAACGCGTAGCCGCTCTGCTGCAGCTTGGTGCCTTCCATGCCGATGCCGGGAACGTGCAGCTTGTTGTAGGTTTCGCTGACAACGCTCACGCCGCCCTGCACGCTCCACTTCTCGAGCTCGCCAGGCAGCTTGTACAGGGACCAGACCCGCAGCATGTTTTTCGGCAGGTAAGTCTGCAGCTGCTCGTTGGGGCTGTCGTAGCGCTTGTAGGTGTGGGTGAAGTTGGCGGTGAGGAACCAGTCAGGCGTCATCTGTCCGGTCACTTCCAGCTCGTAGCCACGGGTACGCGCCTTGCCACCGGCCACCACGGCCCGCGAGTTCGGGTCGTTCATGTCGGGGATGGCGCGGTTCTCTTCCTCGATCTGGAAGGCCGCCAGCGAGGCATTCACCGCGCCGTCGAGGAACTCACCCTTGATGCCGAGCTCGTGCTGCTTGCCTTCGATCGGCTCGATGATGTTGTTGTTGATGTCCAGGTTGCTGACCGGCTGCGGGTTGAACACCTCGGCGTAGTTGGCGTACAGCGAGTAGTTTTCGTTCAGCTCGTAGATCAGCCCGTAGAACGGGGTGAACTTCTGCGACTCGCTCTGGCTGGCCTTTTCCGACGGCGAGCCGGCCTCTGGCTGGTGCTGGCTGCGGTGCATGTCGAGCCAGGTGACACGGCCGCCCAGGACCAGGGTCAGCGGGTCGGCGAGGCTGATGCGCATGTTGCCGTAGACCGCCTTGGAGCGGGTGTTGGCGACGTTGGTCGGCAGGCGGTCGGCATCCGGGAACGCCGGGTAGCCGAAGCTCGGCTGCGGGTCGTAGAGGTCCACGTCACCGAGGAAGCTGGAGAAGTAGCCGCCGTTGGAGGCGAACTCCGAACGCGAATAGTTGGTCCCCACCAACAGCTTGTGTTCACGACCGAACAGGCTGAACGGGCCGTCGGCGTACAGGTCGACTTCGTCCTGTTTCTCGCGGTAGTCGAACATGATCGAGTTCATCGACACCAGGTTGTCGGCCGGGTCGATGCCACCGCCATTGCGGGCGTAGGCCTGGGTCAGGTCGTAGTTGTTGTCGGCGTGGCGCACCGACAGCTTGGTCTTCCAGTCGCCGCCGAGCTGATGCTCGAGCTCGGTGAACACCGCGGTGCTCCAGAAGTAATCGCGGTTCCAGTTGGCGCCGTAGAAATTCTTGCGCGAGACGTCCGGCAGCGACATGGCCGCTTCGCCGGCGGCGTTGGTGTAGCGGAACGCCGGCAGCGAGCGCTGGGCGCCACGGATGTCGGTGTTCTGGTTGCTGGCACCGATGGTCCAGACGGTGTCCGGGGTCAGGTCGATGTCGACGATGCCGTAGGCCTGGCTGGTCTCACGCTTGCCGCTGCCATCGTAGGGGAACGCTGTCTTGTTCTCGCTGAGCACCAGGCGGCCACGGATGTTGCCGGCTTCGGTCAACGGCCCGGTGACATCGACCATGCCACGGTAGGCGTCCCAGGAGCCGGCGCTGATTTCTGCCGATACCGCCGCGTCAGCCTGCGGGCGCTTGCGCACCAGGTTGATGCTGCCACCCGAACCACCGGCGCCGGTCAGGCTGCCGGACGGCCCCTTGAGCACTTCGACGCGGTCGTACATGGTCAGGTCCGGCGACAGGAAGATCCGGTTGTCCATGGTGGTCGGCGTGCCGTCCAACTGCAGCGAGGTGATCTCGAAACCGCGCGAAAAGAAGCTCAGGCGGCTGGCGTCGATGCGCTGCACGGTCACACCGCCCACTTTGCCCAGGGCATCCTCGAGGGTGTAGAGGTTCTGCTTCTGGATGCGTTCCTGACCGATGACGTTGATGGTCTGCGGCACTTCCTTCAGGCGCAGCGGCACCTTGGTGCCCACCGAGACCGTCGGCGCTTCGGTCTGCATACCGACGATGGTCTGGTCAGGCAGTGTGATGGACGCCGGCGGCGCCTTTTCCTCGGTGCTTTCCTCGGCCCAGACCGCCGGGGCGAGCAGCATGCCGCTGCTCACCAGCGGCACCAGCAGCCAGTTACCCGCCTTGCCTGGCTGGCGCCCCTTTTCAACTTGACTCATATCGCAAGCTCCTGTGCATGGCCTTTTTCGGGCCATTATTTTTTTAAGTGTTGTGCTATGAAAATCGCGCGCCGGTCACACCGGCGCCGGCAGTTCGCTGGACGCGCCTGCCCCGCTGCCGAGGGCAACAGGGTCATAGGGATAGAGCTGGCCGCCGTCGCACTTGAGCACGCGGTCGGCAATGGCGAAGTAGTGATCGTCGTGGCTGATGGCGATGATGGTCTTGCCCTGCGCCTTGAGCTCGGGCAGCAGCTCGCGGTAGAAGAACGCCCGGAAGCCCGGGTCCTGGTCGGCGGCCCACTCGTCGAGCAGCAGGATCGGCCGCTCCTCGACCAGCGCCACCAGCAGGGCCAGGCGCTTGCGCTGGCCCTGGGACAGGCGGGTGGTGGACAACCCGCCCTGGGCGTCGATGCTGACCTTGCGCTGCATGCGCAGGCGCTCAAGCCAGGCCTGGGCCAGTTGCGGGTCGAAATCGCCCTGGGGGCCGACCAGGCGCTCGAACAGGTAGAAGGTGGAGAACACCGTGGAGAAATGCGCGCGGTACCAGTCGCGCAACGCCGGGGTGATCGCCACGCCTTGCAGCTTGAGGGTGCCGGCACTGGGTTCGTAGAGGCCGGTGAGCAGCTTGGCCAAGGTCGACTTGCCGCTGCCGTTGCCACCGACGATGAACAGGATCTCGCCCTTGGCGATACTCAGGTTCACCGGCCCCAGACGGAAGCCATATTCGTCGGCCTGGTGCGGGTAGTCGTAGCTCAGGGCCTGCAGCTCGAGCATCGGCTGGCCGCTATCGACCTCGCCGCCGCTGGCCGAGGGTGCCTCGCGGTAGTCGGCGAAGGCCAGGGTCTGGATCTTGGCCAGGGACACGTTGCCGGCCACCAGGGTCGGCAGGCTGCCGATCAGGTCGTTGAGCGGCATGCGCAGGAACATCAGCACCAGCACGAAGGCGCCGATCACCCCATTGCTCACCCCCAGCCAGGTGCCCGCGGCGAACAGCCCGCCGGCCAGGGCGAGGATCAGCGCCACGGTCCAGTTCAGGCTCAAGGTCCAGTAGCGGTCGGCGTGCACCTCGTTGCGCCGCGCGTATTCGGCCGCCGGTTGCAGGTCGAGGGTGTAGAAGCGCTCCTTGCGCTGGGCATTGAGGGCCAGCTCGAATCGCCCCTCGATGGCACCCTGGTAAGCGGCATACAGGCGATCGTCGGTTTCCCGCACGCGCGTCATCAGTTGGCGCATCTTGGCGAACCAGCCATGGGCCAGCCAGGTGCCCAGGCCCAGGCCAACCGCGCAGATCAGCAGCAACTGCCAGGACAGCCAGGCCATGTACAGGCAGCCCCCCAGCATCAGGACCAGGTTGTAGAACACGAACGGCATGCGGTTGAAGGCCTGGCCAATACTGACGATGTCCTTGCTCAGGGTCGCGTACAGGCTGGCTTCGCCGATCTTTTCCAGTTGCTCGATGGAGGTGTCCAGCAGGCGCTTGACCATCTGCAGGCGCAGTTCGTAGACCACCCGGTGGCCCAGGGCCGTGAGCAATGCCTGGGAACCGAAACCGCAACCGAACAGCAGCACCAACAGGCCGAAGAACTTGGCCCCCAGGGCCAGGTTCATGCTGACGCTGCCGGCGATCAGCCGGTTGATCTCGTTGATCAGGCCGATGCCGGCCGCCGCGCTGATCAGGCTGGCCAGCAAGCCCAGGCTGAGCAGGGCGCGATGACGCTTGAGTAGTGATAGAAACAGGGTCATGCGAAATCCTCGGGGTGGCCTGTGCAATGGCCCAAATGGTTCACTCGAAGGCGAGCAGCAGCTTTTCGATCTCGGCCAGCTCATCGACGACCGGCGTGGCGCAGGCCTGCTCGATCACCGTGGCCATGTCGGCCAGCACCGGATTGGCGAACAACTGGGCCAGGGCGACCTCACAGGCGAAGTGCTGGCGGATGCGCGCCTGGATCCTCACCAGTTGCAGGGACTGCGCCCCCAGGCGGAACAGCTCGGCGCGCGGGGCGATGGGCCAGATACCGAGCACCTCGCGCCAGATATGCGCCAGGCCTTCCTGCCATGGACCGGCCAAGGCTTCGTCATCAGCTTCGCCGGCACCCTCCCACTCGGGCTCGGGCAAGGCCTTGCGGTCAACCTTGCCATTGGCATTCAGGGGCAGGCAGCCCAGGATCACGAACGCGCTCGGCACCATGTAGGCCGGCAGGCGCTCGCGCAGCTGCTGCTGCGCCCAGGCGCTGTCGAACGCGCCCGCGCCGTGGCACAGATAGGCCACCAGCAGTTCCTGGCCTGCCGGCGCCCGGCACAGGGTGACCACCGCCTGGGAGACACCCGGCAGGGCCACCAGCGCGCTTTCGATCTCACCCAGTTCGATTCGGAAACCGCGCAGCTTGACCTGGAAGTCGCTGCGCCCGAGAAACTCCAGGCTGCCATCTTCGCGCAGGCACGCCCGGTCGCCGGTGCGGTACAGGCGGCTGCCGGCCCCGCACCCCGGCGCCAACGGCTGGACGAAGGGGTTGGGCACGAAGGCGGCGGCGGTAAGCTGCGGACGGTCGGCGTAGCCACGGGCCACGCCGGCGCCACCGATGTACAGGTCGCCCGCCACACCCACCGGCTGCGGCTCGAGGTAGTCGTCGAGCACATACAAGCGGTTGTTGGCCAGCGGTCGGCCGATGGGCAGGATCGCGCGGGTGACGGCTTCGACGGCCTGTACCGCCGACCACACAGTGGTCTCGGTCGGGCCATAGACGTTCAGCAGGCGTACCTGGCGGGCCAGCAGGCGCTCGGCCAGCTCGGCCTTGAGCGCTTCGCCGCCGCACAGCAGGCGCAGCCCGGCCCAGGCCGGCGAGTCGTGCTCGACCAGCATCTGCCAGGTGGCTGGCGTGGCCTGCATGACATTGATGCCGTGGCGCTGCATCAAGCCGAGCAATGCGCCCGGGTCGAGGCTATCCGCGCGGCTGGCCAGCACCACGGCAGCGCCATGCACCAGCGGTAGGAACAGCTCCAGCCCGGCGATGTCGAAGCCCAGGGTGGTCACCGCCAGTAGCCGGTCGGCGGCGCTCAGTTGCACATGGGCCTGGATGCCATGGAGGAAGTTGACGAACGCCTCGCGCTCGATGTCGACGCCCTTGGGGCGCCCGGTGGAGCCGGAGGTATACAGGGTGTAGGCCAGTTGCCGAGGGTGTACCGGCAGCCCGAGGCCGCTCTGGGGCAGCCGTGCAAGCTCGCTGTCCAGGGTTTCCAGCAGTACCACCCGGGCCGTGCTGCCCACCACCTGCCGCAGGTTCGCCCGGGTCAGCACCAGCCGAGGACGGGCCTGGCCAATGATGTCGCTGTTGCGCGCGGCCGGTTGGCCGGGGTCGATCGGCAGGTAGGCGCCACCGGCCTTGTGCACTGCCAGCAGCGCCACCAGCAGGTCGGGCTCGCGCTCCAGGCAGATCCCCACCCGCTCGTCGCAACCCACCCCATTGGCCACCAGCCAATGGGCCAGGCGGTTGGCCCGGGCATCGAGGTCGGCGTAGCTCAGGGTCTGCTCGCCGCAGATCAGCGCACAGCGCTGCGGCGCGGCCGCGACCTGGCGCTCGAACAGCGCCAGCATGTCCTCGCCCGGTACCAGTGCCTGCTCGCTGGCGTTCCAGCCGTCGAGCTGGCGGGTGCGCTGGGCCGGATCGAGCAGCGGCAACTGCCACACCGGGGTGTCGGGCTGGTTCATCAGGCCGTCGAGCAGCAGGCTGTAGCCGGCCGCGAGGCGTTCGATGGTCGCCGGGGCGAACAGCTCCAGGCTGTATTCCAGCTCACAGAAGATGCCGTCGGGGCGTACCGCGGCATCTAGGGTCAGGTCGAACTTGGCGCTGTCCTGCGCCGGCAGGACACGCTCGATCTGCAGCCCCGGCAAGCTGAAGTTCACCGCCGCGCCGCTGCTGAGGTTGAACATGGCCTGGAACACCGGGGTACGGCTGGCGTCGCGCTCGACGTCGAGGTGTTCGAGCAGCAGCTCGAACGGCATCTCGGCGTGCTGCAGGGCGTCGAGGGACTCCTGGCGCAGCCGCTCGCACAGCATGCGGCCGGTCAACCGCGGGCCCAGGTCAACGCGGTAGACCAGGGTGTTGACGAAGAAGCCCAGCAGCTCGTCGAGCTCTTCACGGTTGCGCCCGCCATGGGGCACGCCCACCGCGAAGGCCTGCTGGCCGCTATGGCGAGCCAGCAGCAGTTGCCAGGCCGCCAGCAGGATCACCAGGGCGCTGCTGCCGCTGCTGCGGCAGAAGGCCTGGACCTGCTCGGCCTGCGCCTCTGGCAGTTGCCAGCGCAGGCGCTGCCCGCGCAAGCCCTGCTGCGCGGGGCGAGGGAAATCGGTGGGCAGTTCGAGCACCGGTACCTGGCTGCCCAGGTAGTGTTTCCAGTAGTCAAGGTCGGCCTGGGGCCCGGCGCCCCCCAGGCGCTCGCGCTGCCACAGCGCGTAATCGATGTATTGCACCGCCAGCGGCGGCAGGCGCGGGGTGTCGCCGCGCAGCGCCTGGGCATAGGCGCTGGCCAGGTCGGCCACGAGGATCGGGTTGGACCAGGCGTCGCTGACGATGTGGTGCATCTTCAGCAACAGCCCGTGACAGGCGGCGTCATAGCGGATCAGCTCGACCTTGAGCAGCGGCGCCTGGGACAAGTCGAAGGCAATGCCATCCTCGATGCTCAGCAAGCCCTGCAGATGTTCGCGCCGCTCGGCTTCAGCCACACCTGGCATGGCCCGCTCGTGCAGGACGAACACGGCCTCGGCCAGCAACTCCTGGCGCGGCTCGCCATCGACCTCGATGAAGCGCGTGCGCAGCACCCCATGCCGCTCGACCAGGGCGCTGAACGCCTGGCGCAGGGCCTGGACGTTCAGCTCGCCGTTGAACAGGAAGGCACGGGCAAGGTTGTAGGCAGTGGAAAGCGGCGCCATGCGCTGCAGGAACCACAGGCGTTGCTGCGCGAAGGAAAGGAGCTGCGGACCGTCATGGGCGCGCGATACGAGCGGGTCTGGCTGCGCCTGGACATCGCTTTGCAGGAGGGCAAACAACGCTTCATCAAGATTGTCCATCGGCGCTCATACTTCCTTATAAAAACCGACCAGCTATTTGTGCGCGAGATGTTATTCGCAAATGATAATTGATGTCAATTGAGTAAAATACTCACTACCTCTGCTGCCGCGCAAGGCGCTTCTAGCCACTCCTGCATCGTATACAACCACCTAGACGAGTCCTGTGCCTCGCCTATCACCATCATCACATTTAAAAATGAAGGGACCGTTTTTCATTTAACGCATGTCTGAAAGCAGTCTGCCAACTCAAGGTAAATACCAGATCCCCAGAAGGATTTTGCCATGAGACCTCCCTGCCTATTGCTCATATGCTCAGTACCACTTGGCGCCTTCGCTCAAGACATTCGTGAAAATTCGGATTTTGGCTTGATGCAGCGGCAGATCGATGCCATCGAGCTGTTGGCCGATCGAGCTCGTAGCAGCGCTACCGGTGCTGACCGAGTTCGTTATCGCTTCGACTATCCCAGGTTGACTGCGGACTTGGAGCGCGTGCGGGACGGTATCAACAACTATCTGTCGCCTTCCCGCGCGCAGCCAGCTGACCTGGTCGAGCTGAGCGGCGATTACCGTGCCGATGCGCTTCATTCGAGTAACTCCGATGAGCATGAGTGATGCCCAACTTAGCGCGTTCTCTGCCGTGGCCGGGTTTACGCCGCAACTCAGCTCGGCGCTATGGCGCTCATCGGTGTTGGTGCTCGCGTTGCTCTGGTGCACCTGGGCGCTGTGGACCGGCTACCGCGGTTGGGCGGCCGGCAACCTCAATTTTGGCGCACTCGGCGGCAGCACGCTGCGCCTAGCACTCGCCCTGATCGTGCTGATGTTTTTCATGCTGTCGTAATCCGGAGGCCCTGCCATGAAACTCTTCCACCATCGCCACCGCCCGCTTCTCCTGCTGCGGGAATTCTGTTCGAAAGTCCTGTTCGGCGGCCTGGTTTTGCTGAGCTCGACATTTGCCAGGGCCGACCTGCCGACCATGGAGGCCCCCTCTCGGGGTGAAGGTTCGGGGTTGATCGATACCATCAAGAACTACGCCTACGACGGCGGGATCCTACTCGGACTGTTGATCGCCACCCTCGCCTTCCTTGGCGTGGCCTGGCATTCGCTCACGGTTTACGCCGACGTACAGAACCAGCGGAAGACCTGGAAGGACCTCGGCGCCGTGGTCGGGGTCGGCGCGCTGCTGGTGGTGGTGATCCTGTGGTTCCTCACTAAAGCCGCGACTATTCTGTGAGGTCCGCATGTCCGACACCCCTGCCACGCTGCCTGACGGCACGCTGACCTTCCTGCCGGAGCGCCTTAACCGTGACCCAGCGGTCCTGCGCGGCCTCACCAACGACGAGATGTGGGTATCCCTGATCGTCGGTGCCGGGCTTGGTGTGATCTTCGGTGCGCCGCTGGCGGTGGCTACCGCCTCCATCGCCACCCTCCCCACCTGCATGTTCGTCTGCATGGCGTTGGTGTTGCTCGGCGGCGGCAAGCTGCTGCGCCGGGCCAAGCGCGCCCGCCCGGAAACCTGGTTGTACCGGCGCCTGCAGTGGCACCTGGCGGTGCACTGGGGCATCAGTTCGCACCAACTGATCCTGCATTCGGGTCCGTGGACCGTGCGTCGGACGCGCCGGCATAGGAGGGCCAACCCATGAGCCGCTTCCGCAACAAGGTGGATGCGCAGCAGGCGCATATTTTCAGCCTGCGCCTTGCCGTGGCCATCCTGGCACTGCTGTGCTGCGGGCTGTGGTACGGCTGGCAGGCAGCGCCCTCCGAACTCACCATTCACGTACCGCCTGATCTGCGCTCAGGCAGCACGCGCAAGTGGTGGGATGTGCCGCCCGAGAACATCTACGCCTTCGCCCTGTACATCTTCGGACAACTCAACCGCTGGCCCACCGACGGTGAGGTCGACTACCACCGTGCCATCTTTGCTCTGCAGCCCTACCTGACACCTGCGTGCAAGACATTCTTCGACGGTGACTTCGAATATCGCAAGGCCGCCGGCGAACTGCGTGGCCGGGTGCGCGGGGTGTATGAGGTACTAGGGCGTGGCTACAGCGACGACCCCGACCTCCGCGTGAAGCAGCTGGATAAGCACAGCTGGCTGGTCAAGCTCGACCTCAACGCCGACGAGTACTACGCCGCCGAGCCGGTGAAACGCGTGGTGGTGCGCTATCCGCTGCGGGTGGTGCGCTTTGACGTCGACCCCGAGCGCAACAAATGGGGCCTGGCGCTGGACTGCTACGAAGGCACACCGCAGAAGCTGACGCTGCCGGGAGGTGCGTGATGATGCGTGTCTTGATCCTGATTCTAGTGGCGGCCACCGGCTGGTGTTCAGCGGTCGGCGCCGTCGAGGTGAAATACTGGGACCGCCTGCCCTTGGCCGTTCCGCTCACGGTGGGTCAGGAGCGGGTCCTGATGCTCGATGATGACGTTCGCGTTGGACTGCCCAGTGCGATCGCCAGCAAGCTGCGCGTGCAATCCGTCGGCGGCACGGTGTATCTACGCGCCGCAGAAGCGCTCCCCCCTACCCGGCTGCAGCTGCAGTCGGTGAAGACGGGCGACATCATCCTGATCGATATCGAGGCGCTCGACGGCAACGAGGCGCTGGAGCCGGTCAAGATCGTGGCCAAGACTCAGGTGCCGGACGCAGAGACCAAAAAAGATGCAGCACCCGTGGCGACGCCAGTACCGGTGGTGCTTACCCGTTATGCCGCGCAGAACCTCTATGCACCTCTGCGTACCGTGGCGCCATTGCCTGGTGTACGGCGTCTGCCGCTGACCGACTCCATCGCGTTCAGCACCTTGCTGCCCACCGAGCGGGTTTCGATCAAGGCGCTTGCTGCGTGGCGTCTGGGTGACTACTGGGTGACGGCGGTGAAGATCGTGAATCGAGGCCCCGGCAAGGTCGCGCTCGATCCGCGTCACCTGCAGGCCACGCTGTACGCCGCAACGTTCCAGCACGCAGACCTTGGCCTCGCCGGCACGCCTGAAGACACCACCGTGGCCTACCTCGTCACCCGCGGTGGGGACCTGAAACACGCGCTGCTGTTGCCCCCGCCTACACCAGAGGCTGCCGATCATGAAAGCTAACAGCCTGCTGAAGTGGTTGGTGCCAGGGGTTCTGCTGGGCATCGTGCTGATCATCGGCAAATCCTGGCTGACCACGCCGAACGGCCAGCCCGCTCATGATCCAGACAAGACCACGCTCAGCGCGGAACAGGCTAAGGCCCTGGGCATCGCGGGCGACACCCCACGCGACACCGTGGCCACACTGATCGGCCAGGTCAAGGCGATGCGCAGCGAGATGCAGACACTGAAGAAAGGCAACGATGCCCTGCAAACCGAGAACAACCGGCTGCGCTCGCGCGAAGGCAATATCGACACGCGCATCCAGAGCACCTTGAGCAGCGTCACCCAGCAGGTCACCGAGCAGCGTCAGCAGGCCAATGATGCCCGGCAGAAGGCTGAGCAGCAGCACCGCGAAACCCAGGGCCTGCTGTCCAGGCTCAAGGACCAGCTCACCAGCAAGCCGGCCACCAAGTCTGATGTACCCGCCGGCTTCGGGCTTGAGCCCGGCGACGAGCAACAGTTTTCCGGTGCGCAATCGGCGCCTGACGCAGTGCAGTGGATCGAGCCGTCGAATGCTCGCTTCGGCCAGGGCGATGCCAGCAAAGCTGACGGTCCGCTGTCATCGCTGACGTCGACGTTCAAGGACCTGCACGGCCTGGACAACAACGTCATTGATCGAGGCCAGGACCGTTTGCGTGCCGTCGCCAAAGGCGAGCGTGACTCGGAGAATGCCCAGGATCGCACCGAAGACGCTCGGCCCGTTTACACCCTCCCCGAAAACTCGACGCTGATGGGCTCGATCGCCATGACCGCGCTGATTGGCCGGGTGCCGGTAGACGGCACCGTGAACGACCCTTATCCGTTCAAAGTGCTGGTGGGCCCGGACAACCTTACCGCCAACGGCATCGACCTGCCGGACGTGGTCGGCGCGGTCATGAGCGGCACCGCCGCTGGCGACTGGACGCTGTCCTGCGTGCGCGGCCAGGTCGAGTCGATCACCTTTGTCTTCAACGATGGCACCGTCCGCACGGTGCCACAGCCGCAGAAGGTCGTCAGCCGCAATCGCAGCAGCACCCAGACCTCCGATACCGAGAAGATCCGCGGCGGGCTGGGCTACATCTCCGATCCCTACGGCATTCCCTGCATCTCCGGGGAGCGCCGCTCCAACGCCCAGCAATACCTGGGCAGCCAGAGCCTGATCACCGCGGCCGGTGCCGGCTTCGCTGCGGCCCTGGGCAGCGAGCAGACCAATACCTCGTTCATCAACTCCGCCAGCGGTAGCCTGGGCTTGACCCAGAACAGCGGCAACAGTGCGCTGAACTCGGTGATCAGCGGCGGCATTGGCGACATCCGTGAATGGATCAACAAGCTTTACGGCGAAGCCTTTGCAGCCATCTACGTTCCGCCCGGGGCCAAGGTGGCTCTGCACCTGGATCACGAGATCAGCATCGACTACGAACCCAAAGGCCGGAGAGTGAACCATGAAAGCCCATCCGTTTCGGTACTGGATCTGGATTAGCCTGCTGCTCGCCCTGCACCTGAGCGGCTGCTCCACCAGCAAGGAGGAAATGCTGCCCCACGGTGATCAAACCATGTTGGACATCTGGAACGGCGGTGGCTCCGTCGGTTCTCAGCAGCAGTTGCAGGCAGCGCGCGGCGAACTGCGCCGTCCGGTGCTCGACCCAGAGCTCCTGATAGGCGACCAAAGCGCGTACACGCGCACCGCCGCCAATGAGATCCGCGCCCAGTTCCCGCGCCTGCCCAATCCGGACCTGGTCATGTATGTGTACCCGCACCTGGCCGGTACCCAGCAGACCCCAGTGCCAGGCTACTCGACCGTGTTTCCATTGTACGAGAAGGTCCAGTACGCGCTGCCCGGCGAACGCCTGGACGATCTGTGATGACCGATGACCCGAGTCGCGACCCGCCACGCTGGAAGCCCTGGCGTGCTGCGGAACGCCGACGCGCTACGCTTGCCGACGATGCCGCCCAGTATGCGCACCATCCCAGCTTCACCGATCACCTGCCCTGGGTTGAATACCTCGAGGAGGAGCAGTGCTTTCTGCTCGACGATAACCGCTCCGTGGGCGCAGTGTTCGAGCTGCAGCCGATCGGTACCGAGGGTCGTGAGCCCGAGTGGTTGATGGCGGCCCGTGACGCCCTGGAGGATGCGCTGCAGGACAGCTTCGACGAACTGGACCAGGCGCCCTGGGTAGTGCAGTTCTTCTGTCAGGACGACAGTGACTTTGCCCCGTACCTCGAACGCCTGGAGCGCTATATCGCGCCGAGGGCTCGCGGCACACCGTTTACCCAAGCCTTCCTCGCTTCGATGCAGCGTCACCTCGAGGCCATTGCTAAACCGGGCGGGCTGTTCGACGACCATGTCGTGTCTCACCTGCCCTGGCGCGGCAGCAATCGGCGGATTCGCCTGGTGGTCTATCGCTGGATCGGGGACCAGGGTGACGATGACGGGCAGAGCCCGACTCAGTTGCTGAACCGCACCTGCGACCGCCTGGTGGCCTCGCTGCAGGCATGCGGGGTCAACCCTCGACGATTGACCGGCCGCGACTTCTACACCTGGTTGCTGCCCTGGTTCAATCCGTCTCCAGCCCTCACCGGCGAATCCCCCGCAGCGTTCTATCGACGCGTGCCCTATCCGGTGACGGACGACGGCGAGGATCTGCCGCTGCCGTTCGACCACTATTTCGCCGAGCGGCTGTTTTTCCAGGAACCGCGCTCCGATAGCGAACCGGGCCTCTGGTACTTCGATCAACAGCCCCATGCGGTGATGGTGGTCGACAAGCTGCGCAGGCCGCCGCATATCGGCCAGCTGACCGGCGAAACGCGCAAAGGCGAGGCGTTGAACGCCTTGTTCGATCAATTACCCGAGCAGGCGGTGATGAGCCTGACCCTGGTGATCACGCCCCAGGATGTGCTCGAAGAGCAGCTCAACCGCCTGGCACGTAAAGCCATCGGCGAGAATCTCGCCTCCACCCAGACCCGCCAAGACGTGGAAGAAGCGCGCGCGTTGATCGGGCGCCAGCACAAGCTGTACCGCGGCACATTGGCGTTGTATCTGCGCGGTGCGGATGAACAACAGCTGCGCCAACGCTCGATTCAGGCCGCCAATGTACTGCTCGGCGCCGGCCTGCAGCCGGTGCGCGAGGGCG
The DNA here is from genome assembly GCF_014268815.2 of Pseudomonas urmiensis. NCBI lineage: Bacteria > Pseudomonadati > Pseudomonadota > Gammaproteobacteria > Pseudomonadales > Pseudomonadaceae > Pseudomonas > Pseudomonas urmiensis. The sequence continues at coordinate 1,421,230 of NZ_JABWRE020000001.1, read as the reverse complement.
ATGAAGTGGCGGCGTGCAACAGCTACCTGCGCTGGCTGCCGATGGTCTACAACCCGGCCCGCGACACGCGCAACTGGTACACCCGGCTGTTGTTTGCCCAGCATGTCGCGAACCTGCTGCCGCTTTGGGGCCGCAGCATCGGTACCGGCAACCCGGGCATCACGTTCTTTAACCGTGGGGGCGCACCGCTGTCGTTTGACCCGTTGTCACGTTTCGACCGCTCCATGAATGGCCACCTGCTGCTGTTCGGGCCGACCGGCGCCGGCAAATCGGCCACACTGGTCTCGATCCTAATGCAGGTCATGGCCGTGTACCGGCCGCGGCTGTTCATCGTTGAAGCGGGCAACTCCTTTGGCCTGCAGGGCGACTACTTCGCCACGCTCGGCTTGTCCGTCAACAAGGTTCAGCTCAAACCCGGCAGTGGCTTAAGCCTGGCGCCGTTTGCCGATGCTCGCCGGCTGATCGAGCATCCGGATCAGGTCGCCAGCCTGTCGACCGAGGACCTGGATGAAACGGCGCCGGACGGTGATGAGCAGCGCGACGTGCTGGGCGAATTGGAGATCACCGCGCGGCTGATGATCACCGGTGGTGAAGCCAAGGAAGAGGCGCGTCTGACCCGCGCAGACCGCAGCTTGATCCGCGAGTGCATCCTTGATGCCGCTCAGCACTGCGCCTCGACCGAACAACAGGTGCTGACGCGGCATGTCCGCGATGCCTTGCGCCAGGTCGCCAGCGACGCCCATTTGCCGGACAAACGCCGGGAGCGTGCCCAGGAAATGGCCGAATCCATCGACCTGTTTTGCCAGGGTTTCGAGGGCGCCCTGTTTGACCGGCCCGGCACGCCCTGGCCAGAGAGCGATGTGACGATCGTCGACCTCGCCACTTACGCCCGTGAGGGTTACGAGGCGCAGATGTCGATCAGCTACATCAGCCTGATGAACACAGTGAACAACCTGGCCGAGCGCGACCAGTACCTGGGGCGACCGATCATCATGGTCACCGACGAAGGCCACATCATCACCAAGAATCCGCTACTCGCCCCTTTTGTGGTCAAGGGCACGAAGATGTGGCGCAAGCTCGGCGCTTGGTTCTGGCTGGCCACGCAGAACCTGGCCGACTTCCCCGACGCGGCGCAGACCATGCTCAACATGATCGAGTGGTGGATCTGCCTGAACATGCCGCCGGCGGAAATCGAGGAAATCGCCCGCTTCAAGAAACTCACGCCGGCTCAGAAGGCGCTGCTGCTCTCCGCGAGCAAGGCTTCGGGCAAGTACACCGAGGGCGTGGTCCTGTCGAAGAACCTCGAGACACTGTTCCGCGCAGTGCCGCCGAGCCTGTACCTCGCTCTGGCCATGACCGAGCCCGAGGAAAAGGCCCAGCGCTGGCGATTGATGGAAGAGCACCAGCAGTCCGAACTGGAAGCCGCTCTGCAGGTCGCAGCGGAGATCGACCGCCTGCGCGGCATGTTGTGACCGATACCGCCAGGACTGTCCGCAAGCCCTTAGCTCAGCAAAAAATCGACAAGAGCACATTTGTACTCCTTCGCTGTTTTACTCACCTCACGCTGCTGAATCAGGCGCCAGACGAAACCGATCACCCCGGGCTCGGTTTGTCCGTCCCTCTCCAGTGCCGGATCCGGGATGCTGAAACCTGGCGCATGGACGCACACCGCTGCCACCTGCCGAGCGTTGCCCATGAACGTGACCGCCTCCATCCACTGCAGATCACCGAAGCCCAGGAAGGCCGGCCGAAGTCGTGCCTTCCCCGCAGCGGTTCTGCTCGTCGCGACCGAGCAGTGCCTGGCACTGACTACCCCGACCATCATCGCCTCAGTCACTTCGCTACAGTGCCTGGAGTATCGGGTCGTCGGGATCTGCTACTGGCTGCTGTGCACGCCGTTCGGCTGCACGGTGCGCACCTCGCCGAAGATCCGTCACTTCATTCCCGAACTGGTGATATCGAGCTACGCCGACACCGGGGGCAATCCCTGGAGTGAGATGTCCGCACTGTCGATGCCGACGTCAGCCTCCCAAGGCGGTGGCAACCTGATCACGCCTTCGCTGCAGCGCGATAACCTTCCTCGGTTCAAGAATGTCGACGGCATCGGGCACCCCGGCGGGGCTGCCCTGACGGCCTTGGCGCACACGTTCGGCTATGCGTGCCCAAGCGGTGCCGTGCCGTTTGCGCCCTACTACCTCAGTACGCTCGACCCGCTGGCATGGCGCCAAGCTATTCCCGAATCCGTCTACTCGCAAGCACAGGTTCCGGGAGTGCGCGAGATCGGCAATCAGGCACTTGGCGACATGTGGGGTAGCGTCTACCCACGCCACGGTTTTCTGGTGCAGCCCGACGATTTCAAGGCGGGCGCCGTTATGGCTCAACGCGCCAGTGACTTCATCACTCGCGCTGGCCAGCCGCACGTCTATCGGCCGCTGCAGCCGATGCCAGCGCCCGGCTACTGGCCGCCGCAGCCGGTACTGGAGAACAACGTCAACAACCATCGCTGGCAGCTGCTCGTCCCGTTGATCCAGAACACCTGCGCCATCTTCCCCAGCCCAACGGTCCAAAGCGCCGACGGTGCCTATGCCTGGGCGCTGTGGCGTCCGTACCGCTGCTGCCAGCGCATGGGCCAGACCTTCCTGTTCAGCATCGATTTTGACGGAGGCCAGTGATGAAGAATCTCTCGCTCGGATTGCTGTGCTTCCTCGTCTATGCCGTGGGCCACGCCGCCGAGAACGGCTACCACCTTGGTGACCAGGCCCAGGTCCTGGACGACCGCGTGATGTACACCATCGGCGGTGGTTCTGCGGCAGGAGCGCCCTCCTCGCTCTACCGACCCAATGGCCTTGGCGTGGGCATGTCTTGGCGCGCCAACATGATGTGCGGAAACATGAACCTCTCGAACACCCTGCAGAACCAGCTCAATGGCGCCACCCAGGGTTTCCAGCAGATCATGGGCAACGTCATCCAGAACGCCACGCAGGCGGTCATGTCGCTGCCGGCGATGATCATCCAACGCGCCAATCCCGGGCTGTATGAGCTGCTGAGCAATGGTGTTCTGCAGGGACGGATCGACTTCGACCGATCCAAGCTCACCTGCCAGGCAATGGCGGCGAAGATGGCCGACAAGGTCGACCAGGCCGGCTGGGGCGCGCTGGCGCAGAACCAGGAAATGCAGCACAACCTGGAGCAGTCCGGCGGTGATGCCGTGACGGCGGTGAAGGACACCGAATCCAACAACGGCAACAACGGCGTCAGCTGGGTCGGTGGGCAAAAAGCCGGTGGCAACGCCCAGCAACCCATCCGGGTCACTTCGGACGTCGTCAAAGCCGGCTACAACCTGCTGCACAACCGGGCGGTCGAGGATACCTCAGCACTGGGTTCGAATTGCCAGAGCGGCGCCATCTGCCAAGCCTGGTCAAGTCCCGAGGAGGCCTCTGAGTGGGCGACGCGTGTGCTCGGGGAAACCGAGGTTCAAACCTGCGACGACTGCGAGACATTGCGGGTAACCGCTGGCACCGGCCTGTCGCCACTGATCCAGGAAACCTACACGGAAAACCTGGAAGGCTTGCAACGCATGGTTTCAGGCGCCGAGCAGCCAACACCGGCGAACCTGGGCAAGGTCTCCAGCCCGTTGCTGCAGGTCTCCCGCGGTGTCATCGAGGGGCTACGCGACGACCCCGACCAGAACCTCCTGGCCCGACGCCTGGCCAGCGAAACCGCACTATCGAGCGTGATCTACAAGGCGATGCTGCTGCAGCGCACGCTGTTTGCGGGCAGCCATGAGCCTAACGTGGCCTCGGCGCAGCCCGCCACCACTGCCCTCAACGGCAACGTCGAAACCCTCGAGCGCGAGATCCGCCTGCTGCAAACCGAGCTGCAGGTACGCCAGGCGCTGGCCACCAATACCGCCAGCCTTGTGCTCGATCGCCACGCCGGCGGTGCAGACGCCTCGCGTAGCATCGATCAGCGCGATCCGGAGCCGGATCGCCTGCGCCGAGCCGAACAGGAGAGGAGCACGCCATGATCTTGATTTCAGTGAGATCCACGTTCGCGCGTGTACTGCTGATCCTCGGCGCCATGCTGGTCATGTTGCTGATTGCTTGGATGGCGCTGCACCTGTCAATGACCCAGCTGAATTGGCTCAAACCGGCACGAGGGGCAGCGCCCTACTTCGCGTGCTGGCGCGCCGGTTGGGCCGCAGCGTTGCGCAGGCGGCCCACGCCTGCAGATCAACAAAGGCTGAAGCGCCTGGCATTGATCGGCTTCAGCTCGATCATCCTGGTCGAACTGTCTCGCGTGTGAGGTGCAACCATGAACATGAGCACCAACAGCTACCTCGAGTATTACCTTTCGCTGCTGGCCTGGATCATCAATAACGGCATCTGGAACACGCTGGCGGACACCGGGCTGTTCGCCGCTCCGTTCGGCGCGATCATCCTGCAGGAATGGCTGTCGGCCCGCCAACAGGGTGCCGACGAGGGCAACAAGGGGCTGTTGTCGATCCCTCGCGTCGAGAACAGGCTGTGGATGAGCTACGTGGTCATACTGTTTGGCTGCATGCCGTTCTTTCCGCTCAACCTGTCCTCCGTGAGCTTTGACGACGCAGCGAGCCAGCGCTGTGGCGTATCCATGGCCAAACCTGCGGATACGGCTTGGGGCACAACCTTCAACACCATCGGCGAGAAATCCGCGAACGTGCCCGTGTGGTGGTTCCTGGTGCATGCCATGAGCAAAGGCATCACCGCCGCGGCGACGGCGTCGATCCCGTGTGCACCCGACATCCGTGCAATGCGCATGGAGATCGACAGCTCGCGGATCAACGACCAAGTGCTGCTGCAGGAAGTTGCCGACTTCACCCGGGACTGCTACGGCTTTTCGCGCTCCCGGCTCTTTACCAATCGCCCTGAACTCGACGAAGCGCAGAGCTATGACGCGTCCTGGATCGGCTCGACCTACCTGCTCAATACACCGGGTTACTACGATACCGATCGCTCGCGAATGCCCAGGCTCGATTGGCCGTACGACGAGACGAGAGATACCTCGCTGCCCCAGCTCGACAATGGTGCTGGTTATCCCACCTGCAAGCAGTGGTGGAGCGATGGCGCGATCGGACTGCGAGACCGCTTGGTGGCCGAGGTGGATCCAACGCTGATGTCGCAACTGCGAGGTTGGCTGACCGGGCGTACGTCCACAGAGATCGAAGATGCCACCTTGCGCGAGCTGGTGAGCCCACGGCAGCAATCATTAAGCATGGCACCCGGGCAGGTGTTCCAGGACTACGGCAGCAGTGCCAGAGGTGGTTCACTGACGCAGGGTCTCAACAACTTGGCCACTAACACCGGCCTGGCCCTGGGCTCGTTCAGCAATTTCCCGGCGATGAATGCGCTGCGCGCGGCCTTGCCGATGGTACAGGCCTTTCTGATCATGGGCACCATCATCAGCTTGCCACTGGTGCTACTGATCAGCACCTACCAGTTGAAAGCGCTCATGACGATCACGTTTGCGCTGTTCACCCTACATATGCTGACGTTCTGGTGGGAGCTTGCGCGCTGGATAGATTCGAGCATGCTCGAAACCCTGTACAACCAGGTCTCTGCCACAGACCAAGCGCTGTTGTCGTTACCGACGGCAGGACTCATGGATGGGACGGTTACCGCGCAGGTAATCGAGTACGTCATGGGTGCAATGTTCATTGTATTGCCTGCATTGTTCGTAGGCACTATAAGCTGGGCAGGTTACGCCGTGGGAAATGGGATCCAGAGCATGTTGGCAAGTGGCGGCAAGAATGCAACCGACGCTGCAAGCAAAGGCACAGCGCAATTGACGAGTGCCGGCAAGAAATCAATCAGGTGACTTAAAGTTACCTATGTAATGGCCGTTGCTATCATAATCGCCAATATAGAGGTCAGCACCCAGAGCGTCTGGGACTGATTCTTCTCGACTTGTCACAGGTTCGGCGTTCTCCCACCAGCTTCGAACCAGAGCAACTGCCAGGCTGGTGATGATCAGCAAAGCAAAGGCGAGAGCTACTGCAGCAAGGCCGATCAGGCAAAGTAGCCTAACACCTGCAGTAACCCAAAGTTGTCTATGCGGTATTTGAGTCGAACGCTGAGAGCTTACTAATTTGGATGCCAAATTTCGCCAGGCTGTTCCAAGGCTAAAACCGATACGACCCGAAACTGAATGAGGACGGATTTTGCTATTCATGTTGCACCTCCACAGGCCGGTAGCCCGTTGGATCCAAGATTCAATTCTACTCCTTTCCGTCCCGCGAACAGCACCGCTCATCGTTCAGAATCGAACTGAAACATCGCCATGGAACAATGCGGAAACGGAGCCTGGCTTTACATCTGTCCCACCGTTGACCACAGCCAGCCTGCCTGATATTGAGTAAGGGCAATCGCTGGTTTTCCAGCATCCCAGGTAGCCATAACCTTTGAGGCTACGTCACGTATGTGATGGTTATCCCCAAATGCGATTCGCGTTCGGCAGCTCGCATGGTCACCGCTCCCCGGTGATGAACGCCTTCCAATCCCCCATAGCTCATTGAGCCCGCGTCTTTGACGCCCCCAAACCCAATCCATTCCAGTGCTGGGAATTCTCCCGCATGGGTGGCATTCCTCCGCACATTCTGGAGGATCTCATCATGCTGCGTTTCACAGGCACTGAACTTCACGCCGTATTGGCAGAGGCCGGTATCAACGGTTGCAGAGTGATACTGGTCAAAGACCACGGCGTCTACCTCATGTCAGAGGTTGGCGAAAGCAAACCAGATGGTGGTGGGCGTAAACGCGTGGCCTACGCCACCGGTTGCAACCCTGCCGTCGACGACTTCGACACCTGGTGGAGTCGCGCCCGCGATGAATTCGGCGGCGATGATTTTGCCGAGTACTTTGACGTTGATGATCCCGTTCTCGCCAGCCTTCGTGGCACTGCAGGATCGCTAGTGGTGGAGGCCACCTCCACCCACTTGTACCTGGCCGCCGAGGTTGATACTGCGGGAAAACCTTGAACGTAAAAGCGAGCACTTCGCGCTTCCCGATAGGCACCTAGCGGGCCTTTCGGGAGGCATTACACACTACGTTCAGGCTGAGTGGAGATCGCCGCTTGTCGGGAACTCAAGGCCGATAGTCTTCCTTGGAACGCCCTGGATAGAGCCGTTCAGAAGAGGTCATGATCGGAGATTGACCCCACGTGCAGGCGCGTTTTAATGGACGGACGCTCCCTGCTCGGTGGGTTGATCGGATCGGGCAATCCACACCAAACCTCAGAAAGGTGACGCGGAATCTGCTAACCGGAGACCACCATGTCCAGGATGAACCACCTTTCCACTGCCATTGTGCTGAGCCCAGGTGTCTGGCAGCAGTTCATTGAACCTGCCGCAGGCGAGGAGCCGGTTGGACAGTCCGCACTGCGCTTGGCTGGCCTACTCAATAGCGCGCTGACTTCTGCACCACTTGCCCTGCACCGTCCCGTAGCACTGCAACTCGACCTGCTGAGCAACGGCACTTCAGAAATTGCCCATCTGCCGCAGCTTCAGCTGGCTCGTGTAATACCACGCAGCGGGCCGGCTTTTTTACTCGTCCGACTGCCAGATGAGAGCGCGGTAGACATCGCCGCCCTCTGATCCACTCAGCACCGTCACTATCCCCTCTACCCCCACTGGGAACCCTTCCCGGCCGGGCAGCGTTCCCCCCTTCACGACCGGAGAACGCCATGTCCGATATCTACCTGGACGTCACCAACAAGATCGTCAGTGCCCTGAGCCAGGGCGTGATCCCTTGGATCAAACCTTGGACCACAGCAGGTTCGAGCGCTGACTCCCCATTCCCTATCAACGCCATTACCCGGCGCCCCTACGCCGGCATCAACGTTCCACTCTTGTGGGCTGAGGCCCGCCTGCGAGGGTTCACCCATGATCGCTGGCTGACCTTCAATCAGGCACGCAAGGCTGGCGGCCATGTGCGCAAGGGCGAGCAATCCACCCTCGCGGTGCTGTACAAACCGATGAGCAAGGAGGCGCATGACGAGGACGGCCAGGTCGTTCGCGATGAACAGGGCAACATCAAATTGGTGCAGTTCGCACTCCTGCGCACGCACTGCCTGTTCAACATTGAGCAGACCGAAGGCTTGCCTGACGAGGAGCCAGCCTCCATCGAGCACACTGAGCCCGCGGCCTTCATCGATCATGAACCGGCAGAGCAACTGCTGGTCGCCAGCGGGGCGCGCATCGAGCATCGCTACAGCGATGACGCGTTCTATCAGCCGATTCGTGATCTGATCCAACTGCCTACGAAAGCGCAGTTCGAAGACGTCGGCAGCTACTACGCAACGGCGCTGCATGAGCTGACGCACTGGTCGGGCCACCGTACTCGTCTGAACCGTGAAGGCATCACCGGTGGGCATGCATTCGGCTCCACGGCGTATGCCTTCGAGGAACTGGTCGCAGAAATGGGCGCCGCGTTTCTCTGCGCACTCACGGGTACCACAGGTGAGTTGCGTCACGAGGAATACCTGGCGTCCTGGCTTAAGATACTCAAGGAGGACAAGCGAGCCATTTTCCGCGCCAGTGGTCAGGCTCGAGAAGCTTCTGAGTACCTGTTGGCCTTGCAGTGTGACCAAGCCACGGATACGCCAGCTCGACTCACCGCGTGATTCCACCCACCCAACAAAAAGGCCCCTATCCGGGGCCTTTATTTTGTACGCAGCGCGACTTTTACCGCTGTCAGTAAATCAGTGATTACTGCACCCAGCTCTCAACGGTGTCCGAGCCGTGCTCCTGCTTCCACTGTTTGAGGATCTTGTGGTTGCCGCCCTTGGTTTCCACAACCTCACCGCTCTGTGGGTGCTTGTAGCGTTTCACCTCGCGAGGCTTGCGCTGGCTACTGCTGGACGCACTCGCGGTCTGTACGCTCAAGCTCTTGGCCGGATCAAGAATGCTGATCACCTGGCGCAGGCCCATGCCGTACTGTTCCAGCAACGCTTTGAGTTTCTGTTCAAACTCGATTTCCTGCTTCAAACCGGAGTCGTTTTTCATGGCATCCAGCTGTTGCAGCTGGGCGGCCAGTTGCGCTTCCAGTGCTTTGAACTCGGCAAGTTTGGACATGAATGATGTTCCTAGGTGTGGGACAAGTGCTGGGATAATAACTGAGACTGCGGATTTATCCGAGGGTTTACTTGAGGCGCACGCACTCTTGCGAGGTGCCGGTTAAAACGACCTCGCTTGGTCGCTCAATCAGACAAGTGCTGACACAGGTGCGCCACAAGTTGCCGAGGATTTGCGCTGTTTCCAATCTTGAACACGATATCGCGCTGGCTGCGGGGCAGCTTTTTCGCACAGCGCTTGGCTGCAGATCGGATGGCCGTGTCCGTGCCATGAATCCGATCGGCCAATAACACGACCAATACCGCATCACTCAACGTCATCCGCACCCCTGCTCTAGCAATCATGCCGGGCAGTCTACGCTCTGAACAAAGGGACCGCTATTCCGAGCGGCCGCCGATCCCGATGTGCCTGGCTTCGAATTATCACACGCGTGAAAAGGGCCAAGGCGGTAAAGGGTAACGGCGGCAATGGAAGGGGGCGCAAGGGTAAGAGCTCTATCCGAAAAGGCAAAAGGACCTCCCGAACGAACAGCAGGTCATACGATGAAACGCTGGTGGTTAACATTTCAAAAAGGTGAGGCGGCAGAGCCCACCCCCACGCCCTTCGCCGAGGGCTTCCTGCTTCCCCAGTCGGCCGAATCTCTACTCGCCGCCGATCACCGGAGAAAGCTGCTCGAACGCATCTGGCAGTACACGGCCCTCTCCGAAGCGCAGTTTGATCGACTTTACCTCGAGCCCATCCGCCGCTACGCCAGTTACGTGCAGCAACTCCCGGCCAGCGAAAGCCATCATCACGCCTATCCCGGGGGCATGCTCGATCACGGGTTGGAGCTGATGGCCTGCAGCTTGAAGCTACGCCAATCCTATCTACTTCCCAGCGGTGCTGCACCGGAAGACCAGGCCGCACAAGCTGATGCCTGGAGCGCCGCGATTGCCTACGGTGCCCTGCTGCATGACATCGGCAAAATCGCCGTCGACCTGCAGGTGGAGTATCAGAATGCCGATCGCTGGCACCCTTGGCACGGCCCGCTGAACCAGCCCTACCGTTTCCGCTACCACCCAGAGCGCGATTACAAGCTGCACGGCGCCGCGGCGGGGTTGCTCTATACGCAGATCCTGTCGCCCGCCCTGCTCGACTGGCTCAGCGATTACCCAGCATTGTGGAACCAATTGCTGTTTCTGCTCGCCGACCACTACGAGCACGCCGGGACCCTTGGGGAATTGGTGCTGCAGGCTGACCGGGTTTCCACTGCGCAAAACATCGGTGGCAATCCCGCGAAGGCTTTGCAGGCGTCCAAGCACTCGCTGCAGCATCATCTGCTGACGGGGCTGCGCCACTTGGTCAAGAACAAGTTCAAGCTCAACCAGCCCGGCGCGGTCGGCTGGCTGACCGAAGACCACCTGTGGCTGGTCAGCAAGACCACGACCGACAATCTGCGGGCGCATCTGCTGGCTCAGGCCGTGGACGGAGTTCCCTCTTCAAACATCGCCTTGTTCGATGAACTGCAGTCACATGGATTGGTGGAAGCGACACCGGAAGGCAAGGCGGTTTGGAACGGCATTGTCACGGACGGTGACTGGCAGCATCGCTTCACCTTCCTCCGTCTGCAGCCGACCCTGATCTGGGCCGATGAGCTCCGACCGGATTTTTTCGGTGGCACTGTTGAGCCGACCATAGACCCACCTTTGACCGGTGAAACCGGGGAGTCGGCCCTGGGTAGTCCACAGATTTCAGCGGCAGAAAAACAGCCCACTGCTGTGCCGCTGAGTCTGGAGTCCGACTATCTCGACGAATTGATGGACATGCTGCAGGAGCCGACAGAGCTCCAGGCTGAAACAACTGCGGAAAGCCTCCGGCCTACCACTTCGCCCGACCAAAACGACGCGGGATTAGCCTTTATGGAGTGGCTGCGCGAAGGACTTCACAGTCATCGCTTAGTGGTCAATGACAGTAAGGCTAAAGTGCATACCGTGGATGGCACATTCTTCCTAGTCACGCCGGGCATTTTCCAGCACTATGCTGCTGAACACCTAGGTTTGGCTGACCCAGATCCCAAGAGTGACGGTTGGCGGCTCCTCCAACGCCAATTCGAGAAGCTAGATGTCCATCTGAAAAAACCCAATGGCCAGAACATTTGGACTTGCAAGGTTAAAGGTCCTCGCAAAACTAGCTCACTCAATGGCTACCTTCTGCGCAGCAAGGCAGCCATATCCCAAGAATCACCGGCGGATAATCCATTTCTTACATTGGCCAGGTAAAACTCCAACGCAATTCCATTGAGTAGCCCGCGGCTCGAACAATCCAAACCATGGGCACCTTAACCTAATCATTCCTGTGATGACGAATGGCTTTCTCGATTCGCGAGCGGCCAGCATGTGCGAACTTCATAACATCTGCCTCCTTGGCGACGGCGTGGATCAAGGCCTCAGCTGCGTGTCCCTTTGCTTCCATCTCACCCACGAGCGCAAACAACTCCTGAAGGCAGATTTCCGCCAGGCTGCGCACGGAGTCATCGTCACCTGGACGGCGGAATGTAGCTGCAGCATCTAAATCGAGTTTGGTTGGCCAGAAGAAGGTTCCCAGTTGCTCTTCCTCATAAGACCTGAAGTGCGCACGCGCGACCTGATCAACTTGATCACGAATACGTGCTCCCGTACGACCCCACCCGTGCGCCCGGGCGATGCGTCGGGACAGCACGCTGTCGAGAACTGGGCCTTCTTCGTTTACAACGTGGGCGATCATGCTCTGCAGAATCGGCGTGTAGGCGGTATCGAAGAACTGGTCAGGGCTCACGCCATCCACGGCGTGAGTAGGATCTGTCTCACGATAGACTGGGTAGTCTGCCGATACGTAGGCTACATATTCAGCAGCGGCCTCAACGGTGGCCACCTTCGCGTACTTGAGCTCCTGGAAGGCGCCAGCCGGGTCATTGGCCACAGGGATACCCTCCTCGCCCGTGATCAGTTGACATTCAGGGTTTGCTGTCGCAAATGCTCAGATAGGCGCATCTATTGCACCCTCGTCCTCTGCTGGCAAAGCGATCACCCGCAATGAACCGCTTGGACATCTTGTACACCGTCGTGCGCTCAATGCCACGCGAGGCGCCTTCTCGAATGCGTTTATCGGTGATCAACGAGTAGATGGTGGCATGCCGGATGCCGGGGGCATTCATGTTCACCATCATTGGCCTGAGCTGCTTCATCGTCCCTGACAGACCTTCGTGCGCCCGGATCCAGTGCAGTTCGCTGCCCACCGACAGCATCCACGGCAGCACGATCTGCAGCCCCCCGACCTCTGATACGAGCCCTTCTACCAGGCTGCCCCGAATCTCACCGACAAGCGCAAGGCCTCGCTTCACCGCTATCACGGCATCTTCATAGAGCTGCGGATCTTCAGTTTTCGGGGGCAGGAGGCGCGCTTTCCACGCTGCCTGGAACGCCGTCTGAGGCACGGCAGCGTTCTTCAATACCTCAAAGAGCATGTCGCTGACAGCCCACCGCGCCCGGATAGACACATCAATCTCCTGCTCAGCCGTCAGGGTCAGCTCATGCCGGTAGTGGTACTGAAGCGGGCAGTTCATGTAGGTCTGGAACGCTTCGTAGCTCACTGTGCTTGGCGCAACGGCGCTGCCAATCGGCAATGGGGCTGGCGCTATGGCAGGCAAACGGATGCCGAAGAGTGTTCGAAGCTTCTTGCCTGCCGCGTTGAGGGGCGCCGGCCTGGTGGTGTCAGCGAGCTGGTAGAGGTACAGGTGATCGCGGGCACGGGACAGCGCCACGTAGAGCAGGTTATTCCGCTCTACCTTTTCCTCGAACGCAAAGTCATCATCGGTGCTGTTGAGCACCTCGGGAGGAATCAGCTCAAGTGGACGCAGATCGTAGAAGTAGGGCCGATTGGGCCCGTAGGCGGTATCGTCGACGTTGGTGAGATGCACCGCCGAGTACTCAAGCCCCTTGCTGGAATGCACCGTCATGACGTTGACGGCATCCAGGGCTCTTGCCTCAGGCGGTATGCCTCGATCCGCCAGTTTCTCGCCAATGCGCCGACGTAGTTCTTCTTGCAGCAAGAACTTGGTGAGGCGGGACTGGCTGCCATCGCCGTCACCGTTGCGCACTGCATAGACGAACAGCCAGAGTGCGAGCCGGGCAGTGTGCGCCTCGATTGACGTATCAGTCGGATTCGGGAACCCGTAGCGACGATCCAGCATTACCGTGGAAACGAACACCCACGGCTTTGTATTGCGCGTGAAGCCCTGCAGCAACATGCTCAGGTTTGCTTTCGCCACCTGCCCTTGTGCCGAGAGGCCTGGGATATTGCTCCAGATCCATCGCCCACGCTGAAGCGCGGTACCACTGCCCTTCTGCGTGAAACGCATGAGCAACTCGATGTCCTGGGCCGTCATCGGGAATCGTGGATCCTGCATCAGGCCGACCAAAGACCTGGGCTGCCGCATGCAGAGCAGCTCCATCAGGCAGAACAGTCGCTTGATTTCAGGCCGCTGGCAAATGTCCCCGAGATGAAGAACCGGCACGCCCCGCTTGGTCAGCTCCTCGACAACGTGCTCAACGTTCGTGGAGCTGCGGCTCATGACCAATTGCTCGCGGTAGGGGATGCCCTGAGCCGCAAGCGCCTTGATGCACGTTTCAAGGGTGGCTGCCTGGGCGAGGTTGGAGTCGCACTGGTAGAGCCTTGGGATTTCGCCAATCGATGGCCGATAAGCCGTGACCGGCTCAAGCGGCATCAGATGACGCAGCGCGTGATACGTGCCAGCGCAGTTGAACAGGTCGAGAATCTCTGGCGTGCTTCGCCTGTTCAGATCTAGTGCATAGCGCTTGTACGTCGGTGTGATGTGCCGCAAGCTTTTGAAGGTCTTGTCGAAATCGATCAAGCTCTTGATGGAAGAGCCTCGCCAGTGATGGATCGCCTGGCGAACGTCACCGACCACCCACACCGAATTCGCATTCAGGGCCAACTGCCTGATCAGCTCGACCATGACCTCAGTGACATCCTGATATTCATCGACCAGCACATGCTCAAATTGATCGAGGTACTGCGCGACGGTGGCACGCGCGCTCCGGGCCTGGATTGACGGGTAAGCGACCAGGTCGACGTAATCGACCCAGCACTTTTCCCGCATGGCCTCTTCATAGGCCTCAAAGAGTGTCGCGATGTCCTCACGCTCATCCTGGACATCCTGATCACATGGGGGCAGCGCCTTGAGCCGAGCGCGGTAGTCATCGACCGTCAGGCACTCTTCCTTCAATCGCTTGATGTGCTCGATCACACCTGGAAGCCAATCGTAGGGGTTCTGTAGCCGCAGGTAGTACTTCAGCCTGACCTTGGCCAGGCGCCCAACCATCAGCCTGACCTGCATGAGCTTGTCAGCCATGCTTACTTTCGCGCGGAGGTTGAACAGGTGGTGATGCTTACGAAGGAATTCCAGGCCGAAGGCGTGGAAGGTGCCCGCCCACACGTTTGTCGCGTTCTTGATACCTGAGGCAGCCAATCGCTCTACCAATTCAGCAGACGCCTTGTTGGTGAAGGTGAGCACCAGGATCTTGTTGGCCGGCACGCCTTGCTCAAGCAAGTACTTGATGCGGTGCACCAGGGTGGTCGTCTTCCCGGTGCCGGGGCCTGCCACCACGTTCACGAACGTTTCTTTGGCATGCGCCGCCAGGCGCTGCGCATCGGTCATTTCTGGCAATGCACCAGGCGGTACGGTGGGCAGGATCGGCAACAGAAGACCGTCAAACAACTGTTGGCGAACGATCTCAATCGGTATCGTCAGGTTGAGCGAGATCTGACTCGCGCCGAGGTGCGCGAAAAACTGTTGCTGGGCGACGATACGAGGCAAGAGCAACTCGCGCGCGAACACATTGGCCTGCAGTTCAGTGCGCTCGTTTGCGCCGTATGCCTCAACCTTGACGATCGCCTCGCTGCCTTCGGAGGCGGTCATGGCCGCAAGATCGGCGTACGTGGTCTCCTGCAGATCGGCGTCCAGGTACCAGTGACCCAGTTCATGCGCGATCAGATAAGCCTTCTCGGCTTCACTGACATCCTTGCGGATGTACATGGTCTCATCGTTGCGCTTGAGTACACCATCGGTGCCACCCAGAATCGAATGGCCCGGTGGTACAAATTCGATCCCAACGCCGAGGATCACTTCAACGTTGGCAAGCAGCGTCTTGGAAGAAACTGACCCATGAGAGTCGGCTAACCCCACCAGCGACTCTCGAACATCCATGGCTTTCCGTCGAGCCCTGTCGAAGGGATTCATGCTCAACCCTCCAGTTTCAGCAGGCGAGCTTCCTCGTCCGGCGACAATTCCAGCTCCTTCACTGCAACACTCCAGGATTTCCGCTGCAGATCAACTTGTGGTTTACCTGCAGTGGCCTTGAAGGCAGGTACAGGCTGACTCGTAAAACGTCGCTCCAACGCAACGGAAAACGCGTCGAAGGGAACCTGCAGATAATCCGCCATTTTGCGGATGACCCGAGCAGGTGCAAAGACAGATCCGCCCAGAATCAAGGTTGCCAGAACACGGTTGTCGCCCAAGTCAGCCTCAGCAGCAATCTGCTTGGCCTTCGGCCCCTTTACACGCTCGATGGCTTCCAAAGCCAGCGCGACGGAAGCATCGGCAATTACCGGCGCCTTTACGGCCAACGCAGCGGCCACCGGACAGTGCGACAGCGCCTCGGCCAAAAGGCCATTTACGAACGACGAGGTGGAGCGTTCGTACTCTCCCGCCGTCAACTGCGTTTTCATGACCAGTCGACGCTCAGCACGAATGCTCCAGTTTTTCGTTTGGGCACCGGCGAAGTCGTTTGCTTTTCGTTCGTACTCTGCCAGCAGCTTCGATGTGCTCTTGGTTCGGGACTCCCGATCGAAGCGAGTCAGCCCATCTTGCAGAAGGTCACGTGCGGCGATCGCACGCGAGATGCCCCTCTGCTTGGCGACCGCGTCGATCTCCTCAAGCAGCGATACCTTAGTCGTAACGCCGATCTGTTCGCGGGCTTTACCAGTTGCTTCATCCATCTGTTTAGCCTTCACCTCAGAATGCATGATCGTCTCCGTTGCCTGGGAGTTCACCGCAGGCTCTCTGGTTGAGACAGACATCTTTTCTTTCTGTTCTTCACGTGGAGCCAGTGGCATCACGTTCACAAGCGCGTGCATGAGGTTTAGCGCGACATGAGGTTCATCCTTGCCTTGCACATCCAAACAGGTGCCATCAGGGAGTGTAAGCCTGCATCTGAATCCCTGAGCCGCTTTTGTCAGACTCATATAAGGCTTGAGGCAGGCTAGAAAACTAGCGCACCCGTTGAGATAATCGGCGAGCTTGAGGCTGGGCTTTTTCATGGATCCGAACGATCGCTAGCAAGAAAACGCGTGATAGGTCACGCTGTCGTATATCACATTTATATCACCCGCACGCGTAGGCACACAATTGATCGACGCTCATTTTTGTACTGCTTTGCGAATCGTTATCACGAACTGGAAGTCGCAGCTCAGCGTTGAGGACATGGCTCAACAGCTCAGTGATCCCGTTGCATTTGGCCATGCCTTGCTGCCAGCGCTTGATGCCGAACTGGCCAATCTGGGCTGTAAACGCAGCGACGTTCATGATCTTGCTTGGCAAATGCCGTGCCTGCATTTGCGCAGCGTGTTCGACCCCCAGAGCATTCCTGACACGCCAATCGGCTTTCGTCCGGTACCGGACTGCCTCGGTACACTGGTAGCGCGTGCCACGGCAATCATGTGCCTGGCCGGACTGGGGGCCGATACCGTGTCGTATGGTTCGGAAAACGGCGGCGACCTCTTCGTGAACCTGGTCGTGATTCCGGGTGAAGGCCGGGTTTCTGAAAAGTCGCAGGGAAAAATGAACGGCCACACCGATGGTGTTTCGTTCCCCGTGCGCGGCCACCGCGACCCTGAAAACCCGCGCATTGCACCATCGCCGGACTTTGTTTGCCTGTCAGCGCTGCGCAACCCCAACGCAGTGCCGACGACCGTGATGCCGCTTGAAGCCATCTTGAGCGAGCTTGACCCCGAGCACATTCAGGAACTGCAGAAACCGCAATATATCCTGCAGTCGCAGCTCACCTTCCGCGACGGCATGGAGGAGATCCTGGGCGAAGAACTGCTGGTCGATGACGCCCAACTGCTGTTTCGCATGCAGAGCGGATTCTGGATTCGCTACAGCCACAGCTCCACTCAGCCAGCCGATGTTGGTGAAACGCCCGCCAAGAAGGCGATGCATGCGCTGACACAGGCCTGCTTGAACTGCGTGATCCCTGTCGCCCTGGCGCCCGGGGACATTGCCATCGTCAACAACCGCATCGCGCTGCATGGCCGGACAAAGGTCGGCGAGGGACACGGCGGCGTGTCCCGCTGGATGCTGCGTACCTACGGGCTTGATACTTCCGAACTCGACGAGTCCCAGCGCCACCCCAACAGCACCTTCATGCTGTTCCCCTGACAGACAGGTGTCAGCCAGGCTGGGGCGTTTCTTGGCGCCCGAGCCTGGTTGCAGAGGGTTCGCGCACTAGAACTCATGCATCTCAGTCAGCGGCCCAAGCGAGTTCTCTCGTAGGGGTTCATCGCTTGGGTCGTACACCAAGCCTCGAATCTTGTGATAGATCAAGCTGCCCGGCACATATTCGATTCGCGGTGCGTCAGATGCTTTCGCCCCCCTGAGCCCCATGCCACCCTTGAAGCGGAATGTCATCGACTCCGCTGTGCAGGCCACGTGCGAGAACAGCACGATGTTGGTTCCACAGTCCTGCTGCACCGAACTGAACATCACACCATCAATCCGAGGTTTGCAGTGCGTCGCCAGGTACTCGGCGATGACCTGGGTAGTCAGATAGTCGCGCTCCAGGCCTGGCAGAACCGGCAGAGTAATCTCGCCGTGCAGATACCTCAGGAATTCTCGCCGGCCCTCTTTGGCGAAAAACGCTGGATCGAAAAAGCTAAGCATGGGCCCCGGATCAGCCTCCTCCAGGCGCGTGAAGTCCAGCACCCTGACGTCCTTGTTCAATCTGAACTCACCGCTCACGACCGTGCCGCCCACTGGAGGCCGAAGTTCGGCGATGCAAGTCAGGCGCTCCAGCGCACCATAGAAAGCAGGGACACCAGCGGGATTCATCCTGCCCTCGCCCGCCCTGGCCTTCGGCGGCGCCCCGAGATTGCGGGCAGGATTGGCCAGGATTTCATCCACGCTTCCCGATGCCAGGCAGGTGCGGGCGCGGTAGATCGGCGGTGCGTTGTCAGGCGTGAGTACAGGAACAACCGCGTGTTCACTCAATGGGGCGCAGTACTCACCCAGGTCGTCGAACAACCAGTCGAGAAAGGCCTTCGCGTTATCGTTGAAGAACCGATTGCCGTGCTTCATGCCCTCCTGGAATTCGCCCCACTAAAAGCAAATGTCGTTCGGCATCGCGGACACCCTGGAGTACGTCACACCATCGCTGTATGACGCGAGCTCACTGCACACCGCCGTAACGATAGGTTCGACGTTGTCGCAGCCAAACACTTCTCCGACCCAGAAATCGAGCGGGTTACCGTACTGGTATTGCTCAGATTCAACACCATTCCAGCGGAAGTCGAACTCGCCCTCACAGATGTAACGATCGAGGATTGCCTTGACGAGGGTGACGATCTCGAAGAGCGGGACGCATTGGCGATTCGAGTCACACAGGCTACAGACGGCTGAGGCGCCACTGTCTCGAATCTCCCCACCCAGATAAGGATCGACAACGCATTCGTAACAGACGGTTTCTTGAAGCATGGCGATCACATCATCCTTTCGCTCGATGGTGGCAGAATACAGGCACGCATGCAGAGCATGATCGCTGATGATCACTCACAGTCAATACGCCGCTGTCAAAGCTGCATGGCCCAGACCGGGCCGCGACTTAAAGGCAGCACCACCGACATGGGACAGGAGGCTACATGAGTGCAAGCAAGGACGTGTTCTTCGAAATCGAGGCGCAACAATGCAGTTTATGGATTCACAACAAGTACGGCCTGGATCTCACCGCTGAAGACACAACGGGGCTCTGGAATGAGTTCTACGAAGAGTACATAGAGATGCTCGATGCGGAACAAGCCGAGTACCTGTGGCTGGAGCGACATTCGCACAAGCAGTTCTTCCATGAGTTCTCCACAGACCTGACAACCGCCTACAGCCTGCTGACGCTTGTGGGCAACCAGACTCAAGCCGACACGACGTATAAGCTGGTGTATGCGCATGCAGTGACCTTACTTGAGGCATTAATCAGCACCGTCGTACGAAAGCTTGTCATCAGCGAGCCTCGTCTGATGCTGAACCTCGTCACCGAGTACGAAGCGTTGAGCAAGAGAACGATCTCCCTCAAGCAGGTCGCCCAGGATCCCGCGATCGTTCAGGGCATTGTGCTCAAGGTGTTATCCGAGCTCAGCTTCCACAACGTGGCCACCATCCGTGAAATCTTGGGCGCGATGTTTGGTGAGCACATGAAAGGGCTTGAGATGGCAGACATCGCTCGGATCTGCATCAAGCGGCATGACATCGTTCACCGCAACGGAAAGACCGTCGACGACGAACCGATTGATCTGAGCATCGAAGACGTTCAGCAAGCGATCTACGCCATAGAAGCCTTCGCGGCAGACCTGAAGCGCCGCGTTGATGAGGCACTTGCAAAGAAAGACACGTAGGTTCAGCCATGAATCAATAGGTCTAGCGGAGCTGGATATCACCGGGTGGTAGTAAGTGTAAGCAGTTCGGTGGCAGCGCGAAGCCGCAATCGGGATTCTGGAAGCACGAGCCAAACGAAAGGAAAGCACCATGTACACCCGTGAATTCGCACAACCCACCGATACGATGCTTCTGACCGCAATCCTCGACATGGAGACCGGACTCGACGTTGACCTGCAGGTGTTTCTGAGCCGCGAGCTTGGGCTGGTGATCAAAGACCGCGCTGAACTGGTCAGCCGCTACACGCGCAATCGCGAAGCACCTTGGCTTGTCTGCCACCTGTGCACTGCACCGGTGATTCTCGTGCGCACCAAGGGGCGTCGCTTCCACTTCCGTCACCATCCCGTAGAAGAGGTCGAGCAAAAGTGCTCGATTTCCACTCGCGGCCAGCTCAGTGCTCAGCAGATCAACTGCATCAAGTACAACGCAGCAAAAGAAAGCATGGCCCACCTGAGATTGAAGGGCATCATTCGCGACAGCCTGATCGCCGACGAGAACTGCACTGAGCCGCAGCTTGAGGTGGTCTGGAAAGGCATTCGACTGGCCGACCGGGCGCAATGGCGCAAACCGGACGTCCAAGTCGAACACGCCGGCCAGCGGATCGCTTTCGAGGTGCAGCTCTCGACGACGTACCTGACCGAGATCGTAGGCCGCCGTGAGTTTTATCGCCTGAACAACGGCGCGATAATTTGGGTCTTCCAGGACTTCGACCCCAGCCTCACGCGCACCTCCGAGGAAGACATCTTCTATTTGAACAACTACAACGTGTTCGTGGTGAATGACGCCACACTGAAGCGCTCGCAGGAGTCGAAGCGGATGGCGATGGACTGCTGGTTCGCCACCCCGGAGGTGAAGAATGGCCAGATTTATGACAGGTGGGTCAAAGAAGAAGTGTTCCTGGATCAGCTGACCATCAACCCCAAGGATCAGAAAGTTTACTACAGGGATTACGAGTACGTACGCGCAGTGGTCGAACAGTTGCTAAGCGCTTCTGCTGCCCGTCAGTCGTTCATTGATTTCTGGTCAAGGCATGCGGCGAACGACTGCCGGGAGACAAATGCCGCCTGGATAATTCTCCGGGAGAACATGCGCATCGCGATGCCAGAACTCCTGCTGCCGGCGGATCACCGTTCTGGCAAATTCCACGGCATGGTTTCACTGATGTTGAGTGCCCGTTTTGGCTACCCGGTTGGCTACAACCTGCCGCGCTTGCTGAACGTCGCCAACACCGCGTTTGATCACTACAAAGAGTACCTGTACGCGTTCGGGTGGACACTCAGGCTTTACGGCCATGAGCAGCTTTTGAAAGACCAGGACACCAAGGGCACATGGGCACGTCGTACGAAGATCATCAAAGAAGGCATGGCAAAGCACGATGAGGCGTTTCGACAGGATCCTTTGTTCAACAAGCTCTTAGCGTTCCTCGTGCCGGAAATCAGTGACAAGCTGGCTCAAGCCAGAGAATGGTGATCTTCGACCGGGCGAGCACACACTGTGCTCGCCTTTAACCACTCAGCCGCTGAACCCATACTGGTTCAGGTGGTCACGCAAAGCCATGAATACTATTGCTACATAAATTCATTACGGTCTCGTGATGCAGTGACAGAGCGTTCATGAAGAGAGAAATCGCTCACATCTGCGTCATTGAACCAGAACCCGCGGCCTTCAGGCGTGCTGCCGTTTCTCCGACCTGACCCATAGAGCGACGACGTCAAGACAACCTGAATAAACTCAACCATCTTCTGCAGTTTTGCATCGGACTGGCTCACAAACCCTAAGGGAACGTTGTACCGGTCTGCGCTTGGCACTACCCACTGGTACGTCGCCGCGCCGAAGATGCCAGGGATCAATAAAACTTCGAAACACTCCTGCTTGGGTTGGTATGGACCTAGAAACACGCGACTGAAACCTGCATCGAGAAGATGACGTGCGCGCTTGACGAGGCGATCCCTGTTTTCCTCTTGGCGGCAGGGCGCAATGGCAACGACTTCCAGCGTTGTACCCAAGCTCTCCTTGAGCGCGGCCTGGATGCCGTTGATGAGATCGCGAACCAGGCTAGTGCGCCCCCATAGATCAGAGTCCGGGATCATCCAGAAGATAGCCGCTGGCCGCTCAGTGTTCGTAGCCCGCTTGGATGTAGCGAGGGCCTTATTCAGTCCATTCAAAAAACGCTGCTGGCATTTGGGCATGTAGGGTGCGCCAAGAAGCGCTTGGCTATTGCCGGCATCGTACATTTCGCCGTTCGCTTGGCCATGCACATCGCGTACATACCGCCCGAAATCGATCACTTGGTCTTTGCGCAGGCCGATCCGCCCGTCGGGTTTAATCAATGCGATCCTCTCCCCGCTAGCCTGCGCTGTCAGCAAATATCGCGAGAGCAGTTCATCGTCGAAGAACTCGATGAAAGTGCGTAGGTGGTTGGTCCGGGTTGAGAGTGCGGCGATCCGGTCGGATGTTAGGGTCCGCACCTGCGAACGTAGTGACTCGGGCAGAAGTTCGAGCTGCGCGTCAATCTCAAACGCGACGTTGCCCTCGACGTCTACTTCGAAGTGGACGGGAAGGGGGACGCTGAACGGGCGCCCAGCGCGAATCTCGTCCACTTTGTAACAAGCGTAAGCTCGCTTGTTCTCATCTTCCTGTTCGAAGCGCTCGATATCGAGGAAATGCTTGTGAAACGCGGCCTCTGCCCTATCAATTGTCTTGCCTGCTGCGGGGTCGTCCGTATTCCAATTTAGCTCCAAGGCGTTGTCCCAGTAGCTACTCGAAAGCGCCTTGGGCAGTGGCGTGTAACTCAATAGCTCGAAGACGGGTCGGCTTTGCCGCTCAGCGATCCTTGTGAAGCGCGGCATTCCTTGTGATGACCCCGCGAAGCGCGACTCAGCATAAGAGGTTAGCGAGATGCGGCCGTTGCTCTCTCCGACAAGACCTTCTTCTCGCAAGAGTTCAAGCAGATTCCTTATCTCGCTCGCGGATAGGCCGAAATACTCCCGGAGGGCACCGACATCCAGAGGACCGCTCAGGTGAAGTAAGCGCACGGCGAAGTCCGTCATGACTGGAACCTGGCGGTCGATGGAGACATGACAGCGCACGTTGAAAAGCTGCGCTGGAATCGCTACAGCGACGGTATTGAAACGCTCACGCATTGGACAGGCTCCGCTTCAGGTCCTTGGATGGCACGAACGTGGCTAGTTTTTTTTCCGCGAGGCGTTCGACTTCGTCGAGCACGCTTTTCATCGGCGTTTCCGTCCGAGAACGCCACATGGCCGAGGAAGTGACGATCACCAACCGGTCCTTTGATCGAGACATGGCAACGTTGATGCGCTCTGGATCGCTCAAAAAACCAATGTTCTCGCTGGTGTCGTTGCGGACAACTGAGAGCACGATGATGCGGTTCTCCTTGCCCTGATAGCTATCCACTGTACCAACTGAGAAGCAGTGACGAAGCCCGGATGCCCATTCAGCTTGCTCGAGCTTCTCCCGGATCATGTCGCGCTGATCAGAGTACATGGCGATCACACCGATGATGGGCTCATGCTCACCTTCCTGCTCCTGGACCTGTTCCAAAAAACCGGCTGAGGTCAGGATTGCTCGAACCACTTCCACGACGGCCAAGGCTTCCTGCTCGTTCACGAGCGCACCTTCGTGGGTACCAGCCGGCCGGTGAAAGGCCTCTCGACCCTGATCTTGGGTATCTACCCACACAACCTGCGAGGCGAGAAATCCGGGCAGCTTCTCGTACTCTGCTCCTGGAGGCGCGCGTCCGACCTCAAGTGCATCCGCGTAGAAGCAGTGCGATACGAGTCGGTTGATGTGCTCTGCCATACGGTATTGCACGCGTAAAGTTCTTCCCACCGATTGGCCGTAATTCGATGAGAACGCACGTTGGAAATTGTTCATCCGCCGGAAGTCCTTTCGCTGCATTCCCAGTAGGGCCGACGCTTGGTCCTCAACGGCGCGGGGGTACGACGGCGGCAGTTGTAGGTGATCGCCCACCAGTAGCACGCGCTTTCCCGCTTGCATCGCGACAACAAGTTCCATCGGGGATGCCCGTGCGGCCTCGTCGACGATGACCCAGTCGTAGGGAACCTCTGTGATGCCCAGTGCCTGCTTGCCAACGCCTACGCAGGTGCCTGCCACAATGCTGGAGCTGCGTGCGAGGAAAGCGGTGTAGTTGGAGCGTGGGCTACGTAGCACCTGGGAAAACTCCATCGATAGAAGAGCGATCTGCTCTAACCGAGCGCATTTAGCCGGACTCGGTGAGCCGTGCTGTTGAGCCAACGATTCGAGTTTTTGGCCTATTAAGTTACGTAGGCTGGCGGCGTCATTTCCGGTCGATGCCTGAATGCCGAACTGACGCTCCGCGACCTCGACGAACACCCGCCTGAGCCGTCGCAAGTGCTCCTTAGCCGAGGGATCCTCACTATCGGTCTCGTTTATCGTGTGTATGAGGTGGTCAATGCTCTGGAGCATCGGACCCAGTGTGATGTGAAGCTTCGTTGCGGAACGCACGTAACCCTCTGGAAGCCCCATAGCCACGCCCGCCGCTCGCACACGATCCGTGATTTCCGCGTCAAAGCTTTCGCGGTAGCGCTGACGTAGCGAATCCTCTTGGACGTTACGGAGTCCGGGCGACACCATTGATTGAAGGCCGACACGCACCATAGGCACATCCATGCTCGACGCACGCAGCGAACCAGCCACTTTGTCCATGGCATTGTTCACTGCCTCATGTGATTGGCTGACCAGCAAGATGTTATGAGCCAGCCCTCGCGACAGCAGCAGGTGAACAAACGACGCAATGAATTTGGTCTTCCCCGTTCCTGGTGGCCCCTGCAGCAGTGAAATTGGTCCATAGGATAGAGCGGTCCGCAATGCCTCTTCCTGAGAGGGGTTCAGTTCGTATTTACTGAGGTCACCTAGGTCAATCGCGACCTGGCACTTCGGCATTCGTTCGGTGTCCGGATCGAAGTAGTCAACAAGCGAAGGAATGAGGCCTCCGCCCGCGAGCACCCGCTTCATTGCTGCGACCCGCCGCTCAGACGCTGCCTTTTCGAAGGTACCGCGGACGTGCAATATGTCTCCTGTCTTCGGCGAGAAGCGCATATTCTTGGAGCGCACCCGCATCACGTCGCGTCCAAGGTCGGGTGAGACCCAGCCGACAGTAAACCATCGGTCGCTGCCGTCGATAGGGTCAACGCCGCGTTCCATCAATTCGATGCCTTCGCCCTCCGAGAAATCGAGTACGCCCGCCTCGCAGTCGAAGGGGATGACCCACTCCTCGCTATCAGGTGAGAATTGCTTCGCCCCTTGCCGCACCGTAATCTTCGTGACGTTCATCTCATCGGTATCGGATAGCGCGCTCCAGAGCGCTGTTGCCGATACTCTTTGCGAGGACGAGCCTCCGGACTGGCGAGCGTAGGGGTCGGCACCGAGTGCCACGGCCGCGTCATTGCCTACCAGATCATCCAGCACATTCGCGCGGTAGAGTTCGTACAGCAAACCGGCGAGTGCGGTGACGTCGGCCTCCTCTGCAAAAGTGACGTGAATCTCTCCGTTCAGAGAGAAGGCCTTGCTGCGGTGGGCGCTGACGAACTCGATATGGTCGACATCCTTAACTGCGGAGCCAAGCACAGCGTCCTCTTTTGGGTCGTATTTGATATAGAGCTCTTGTCGCACCCCGACGATGTTAAATCGAACGTGTCCAGTTTCGGCATGCCGAGTCGCGCGCACCGAGTATTCGCCATTGTTGGAGACCAGGTCCAAAGACGAAGAACCACTACGACCGCGGCGCTTTAGGGTTGCCTTGAACGTCGAGATTGAACGCTGTTTTGGGTAAAGCTCGTCCTGCAGCGTCTCGGCCAGCAAGTCCAGCGGCGGCAGTGTGTCTACCAACTCAATAGCCCGATTCACGTCGCTTCGCGTGGCCGTGAAATCCTCAGGCAACAGCGTCAGTACAAGCATGCACACTGCAAATGCGTCACGGTGAAGCGGGGATGCGCACTCCAGAGCCGGAGGCACCGTACCAACCGTTACCCCTTCGTCTCCATCGGCGCTTAGGTCTGGGATGTCTACCAGCACGACCTGCGGCATCTGTGCCTCCGCCGCCTGCGATACGATGATGTTATCTGCTTTGACATCACCGTGGGACAGCCCCAAGGCGTGGAGACGCTGCACGGCATTGAGGACTGCGTGCGCGACGAGGGCACGGTGCCTCCCCTCTGGGTTGTTTGCCAGCCACTCGGTTAGCGTCTGTCCTTCTGCCCATCGCGTGACCAGCATCAAGCCAAACATGCTCAAGCCAAAATCCAAGACGTCTGGGGCTGCATCGAACCCTGACTGCCGCATAGACCTAGCTTGCTGGAGGAAAGCGAGCAAGCGTAGATTGCGCGCTAGATACTTCGGGTCGTACTTGAGTTGTGGCCAACACTTCACCAGTACCCGCTCACCGTTCTGCTCCGACTCGTAAACCATCTTGGTGGGATGAGTCGAAATGGTATGTTTAATAGGGAGGGTTATTAGACTGGCGTCGGTCTCATAGCCCTCGAAATCTTCAGCACATACGTCCGGTCCAGCATCAACCGACAAACAGTCGTTCAACGCGTCGAGCGCCTCGGAAGCATTGTGGTAGCGCGTTTTAGGATCCAGGTCCATGGCTTTGGCGTACCACGGCGCCAAAGCTGGAACAACGAGTGTGACTGCATCGTCATAGACCGGTACGTTGTTGAGTCTTTCTAACTCGCGGCTCTCCAGCATCTCGTAGACCAGCACCCCGAGCAGGAATACGTCACGAGCGAAGGGATCAATTGAGCGAGCCTGTGCGGCGACGCCTTCATCTTCCGGTAGTTCGATAGACCCGGTTTCCAGCTCGACACGATGAACGCCCACGGTCTGTGCCTGGGGCACCCGCGCGGCAGCGAATGTAGACAGGATCACACGGGACGGTTCGAGCACCCACAGCGTACGTTTAGTGATGTCGCGATGAGCAATTCCCAGTGCGTGTAGTTTCGAGAAGCGCGCCAGGATGCTTTTGGCCAATAAGCGTCGGTCTTGCTCGCTCTTGTTGCTGTTGCGCTCTAAGTGCTCGGAGAGACGTTCAATACCCGTTGGAAGTCGGTACGCTTCAACGAAGTTGGTAGTGATGTCGTCAGCCGTCGCGGAGCCGATCGGTTCTAGCAGATCTTCATGAAGCCCTGGTGCCTGGATCCGCAGCGCCTCATTCAAGCGCAGCTCGCGAAGGCCGATTGTCTGTCGCTCGACGGTGGACGTGCCGCCGGCGGCAAGCTCTTCGAAATTCCACTTTCGCAGCAGCGCTTTTGAGCTTCGGTTCTCTTGGTGCTCGGCCAGGAACTCCGACCAGATATTGCGCGGATGTACGTAGTCCGCATGATCCTCAATCTGCTCAAAGCCATGCAGCACGGTGCGGCGCTTAAGCACCGACGGGTTGGAATTGGAAAATATCGTGTTGTACTGCTGCCGGTGGGGCAAGGGGTCTGCGGACCGATAGTTCCATTTCGGGGGAATGTCGGGGAAGCGCATCTTGTAGCGCGTCCCTTCTGAGGCCACATGCACGAACTCGGGGAGCGTTGTGACGAAGCGGCGCTGCTCGTCCGGAAAGCTAATCAGCCGGCACTTGGGATGGCAGAGCACTACCAGCGATTCAATGAAAGGCACCTTTAGGGAAGGGATCTTCTCCTGAATGAGCTGCTTCAAAACGCGAGCTTTGTTATCTGTTGTGTCGACAGGTGATGGCATGGCTGCGCCGCGATGGAACCACTGGCCGGACGAGTAGGAAATGTCACCTGACCAGTTCTTCAACTCCACGACCAGGATCCTATTGGGCGTCAATAGAAGCAGGTCAATATCCAGTGGCTGTTTAGAGCCTCGCGTAATCAATCTAAATGCTGCATAGGCACCCCATCCGCGGGGTAGCTTCGCTTCGAGCTCTCGCAGCGCCGCATGCTCAACCTCCAGAACACCTCGGGGGCTAAGGTAGTTGATACGCAAAGTTGAGATCTCCTTATCCTGACCTATTTACCAGCCATCTACCCTGGATGGCTCGCCACAACCTCGGACTATGCCATCATAGTCTCGATATGTGCCATCACAAATTGGGATACCTAAGCAATAGCCCTAGAGGCCAACCAAATCGGGTGCCTGGCACGCGTTAAGAATCCCAGCCTGAGGGTGACCGCATGAGACTTCTGCCCGTGAGCGACGAAAGTGGCTCATGACAGAGCCACTGACAATCAGCCTAGGAGGCACACCGAAGCCCAAGGTTAACGCCTCAAGGACTAGAGGCCGTTCGGCAGAAAATTCCAGGGAGATGCAGCGAAAGCCAGCGCCCAAAGTATGGGCTAGAGTATGGGCCAAAACCGACCACGCACAAAAAAGCCCCGAAATATCAGGGCTTTAATGAGAATTTGTGGCGGAAGCGTAGGGATTCGAACCTTCCAACTGCCCCTCCCGCTCGACTAATCGCTGTTTCGCATGAGCGGATGCAAATGCCCAATACCCTGCCGTTTCTGAATTCTTGACTAACGGCAGTTGAAATTCGGTGGGGCAAAAAGTGGGGCAAATTTGCTAACCAAGGAAAACCGGACAGGCATAAAAAAATCCAGCCACCGCTAAGTGACTGGATTCTTTGGAGTTATTTGGTCGGGACGGAGTGATTCGAACACTCGACCCCTTGCACCCCATGCAAGTGCGCTACCGGGCTGCGCTACGCCCCGAACTGCTCTCGATACTGCTGAGAACGTTGAGAAATCTACCCTAAGCGTCTGATTAATGGAAGCTTTTTTTCAAAAAACTTTCCACTCGTCGGATCGGGTCACTTCTTCAGCACCACCAGCACATCTTCCAATTCAGCAATCATCTGCCGGATCAGTTGCTTGTACTGGGTGGTATCGTCCTTGGCTTCATCACTGGACAAACGCAACCGCGCGCCGCCGATGGTGAAGCCTTGGTCGTACAGCAGCGCACGGATCTGGCGGATCATCAGCACATCTTGGCGCTGATAATACCGCCGGTTACCGCGGCGCTTGACCGGGTTGAGTTGCGGGAACTCTTGCTCCCAGTAACGCAGCACGTGCGGTTTTACCGCACAGAGCTCGCTGACTTCACCAATGGTGAAGTAGCGTTTGCCCGGTATGGGGGGCAGCTCGTCGTTATG
Organism: Pseudomonas urmiensis; assembly: GCF_014268815.2. Classification (NCBI taxonomy): domain Bacteria; kingdom Pseudomonadati; phylum Pseudomonadota; class Gammaproteobacteria; order Pseudomonadales; family Pseudomonadaceae; genus Pseudomonas; species Pseudomonas urmiensis. The sequence continues at coordinate 1,392,217 of NZ_JABWRE020000001.1, read as the reverse complement.
GCTTGGTTCCAGCATAGGCCTCAACCCGGGCTTTCAGTTTCTGCCCTGGACGAAAGGTGACGACGCGGCGTGCGGTGATCGGGATCTCTTCCCCAGTCTTGGGGTTGCGGCCCGGCCGCTGGCGTTTGTCGCGAAGGTCAAAGTTGCCGAAACCGGACAACTTGACCTGCTCGTTGTCTTCAAGCGCGTGGCGGATCTCTTCGAAGAACAACTCGACCAGTTCCTTTGCTTCGCGCTTGTTGAGCCCCAGCTCCTCGTACAGCCTTTCGGCCATCTCAGCTTTCGTCAGAGCACCCATGCCGTTATTTCCTTAACGTGGTGTTCAACCTTTGTTCGAGCGAGGTGAGGATCAACTGCAGGGTGGCGTTCACCTCATCGTCATTAAGAGTGCGCGATGGATGCTGCCAGGTCAAGCCGACGGCCAGGCTTTTTCTATCAGGATCAATACCTTTACCCTGGTAGACATCAAACAGCCTGAGGTCTGTGAGCCATTCGCCTGCATTGTCACGAATTACTTCAAGGACCGAGCTCGAAGCTACATCACGTCCTGCGATCAAAGCCAGGTCACGCCTGGTTTCAGGGAACTTGGACAGTTCGCTGAATTTTGGCAGGCGACCTTCGACCACTTCTTCCAGGATCAACTCGAAGACGAACACCGGGCGGTCCAGGTCGAGGGTCTTGGCGAGTTCTGGGTGAAGTGCGCCGAGGTAGCCGACTTCCTTGCCGTCACGTTCGATGCGAGCAGTCTGACCTGGGTGCAGGGCTGGATGCTTGCCGGCAACGAAGGTGAAGTCGTTGAGCGCGCCAGAGTAGCCCAGCAGAGCCTCTACGTCGGCCTTGACGTCGAAGAAGTCGATGTTGTCACGGGCGTTGGCCCAGCCTTCCGGCAGGCGGGTGCCAGTGACGACGCCGGCGATCATCGGCTGTTGCTTGAGATCACCCAGCTGGCCGACGAAGCGCTGGCCGCTCTCGAACAGGCGAACGCGATCTTGCTGGCGATTGAGGTTGTGCTGCAGTGCCTTGACCAGGCCCGGCCACAACGAGGCGCGCATGGCAGCCATGTCGTTGGAAATCGGGTTGGCCAGCAGTAGCGGCTCGACGCCAGGGGTGAACAGCTCGAACAGCTTCGGATCGATGAAGCTGTAGGTGATTGCTTCCTGGTAGCCGCGAGCAACCAGCAGGCGGCGCAGGGTTGGCAACTCGCCACGGGCTTCCGGAGCACCTTTTGGCGCCAGACGCGCTTGCGGGTAGCGTACCGGCAGGTGGTTGTAGCCGTACAGGCGAGCCAGCTCTTCGATCAGGTCGACTTCCAGGCTGATGTCGAAGCGGTGGCTTGGAACGTTGACAGTCCACTGCCCTGCCCCATTGCTGGTGGTGGTCAGCTCCAGGGCGTTGAGCAGTTGCTCGACCTGTGCTGGTTCCATCTCCATGCCGAGCATCTGGGTGATGCGTTCGGCTCGCAGGGTGATCGGCGCCACTTTAGGCAGGTGCTGCTCGCTGACACTCTCGATGATCGGGCCAGCTTCGCCACCAACGACCTCCAGCACCAGCGCGGTAGCGCGCTCCATGGCTTCGCGGGCCAATTGCGAGTCGACGCCGCGCTCGTAGCGATGCGAGGCATCGGTGTGCAGGCCGTAGGAACGGGCCTTGCCAGCGACCGAAATAGGCTCGAAGAAGGCGCTCTCAAGGAACAGGTCGCGGGTCTTCTCAGTATTGACACCGCTATGCTCGCCCCCCATGACGCCAGCGATAGCCAGGGCCCGGGTGTGGTCGGCGATGACCAGGGTATCGCTACGCAGGGCCACTTCTTGGCCGTCGAGCAGGACCAGTTTCTCGCCCTCTTCGGCCATCCGCACGCGGATGCCGCCGTTGATTTCGGCGAGGTCGAATGCGTGCATCGGTTGCCCGAGTTCAAGCATCACGTAGTTGGTGATGTCAACGGCGGCGTCGATGCTGCGCACATCGCTGCGGCGCAGGCGCTCGACCAGCCACAGCGGGCTTGGCTTGGACAGGTCGACATTGCGGATGACCCGGCCCAGGTAGCGCGGGCACGCAGCCGGAGCACTGACTTCGACCGAGCGTACTTCGTCGTGGGCGGGCGCGACTGCAGGCACCGCCAGACGAGTGACCGGAACGTTGTACAGAGCGCTGACATCGCGCGCCAGACCGACTACCGACAGGCAGTCGCCGCGGTTCGGGGTCAGGCCAATTTCGATGCTGGCGTCGTCCAGGTTCAGGTATTGGCGAATGTCTTCACCAACCGGGGCATCGGCTGCCAGTTCGAGCAGGCCATCGTTTTCTTCGCTGATCTGCAGTTCGGCCGCCGAGCAGAGCATGCCGAACGACTCGACACCCCGCAGCTTGGCCTTCTTGATCTTGAAGTCGCCCGGCAGTTCGGCGCCGATCATGGCAAACGGGATTTTTATGCCCGGACGGGCATTGGGCGCGCCGCAGACCACCTGGAAGGTTTCCTGGCCGCTACTCACCTGGCAGACGCGCAGCTTATCGGCGTCCGGGTGTTGCTCGGTGCTCAGGATTTCGCCAACGACGATACCGCTGAACTGGCCAGCAGCCGGGGTAACGCTGTCGACTTCGAGGCCGGCCATGGACAGACGAGCGACCAGCTCGTCACGGGAGACTTGCGGGTTGACCCAACCGCGCAGCCACTGTTCACTGAATTTCATGCTGTTCTCCTGAAAGTTGCGTCGATTGGGCCTAGCGGAATTGGGCGAGGAACCGCAGGTCGTTGTCGAAGAACAGACGCAAATCGTTGACGCCATAGCGCAGCATGGCCAGGCGCTCGGCACCCATGCCGAAGGCGAAGCCCTGGAACTCTTCCGGATCGATGCCGGACATGCGCAGCACGTTCGGGTGGACCATGCCGCAGCCCATGACTTCCAGCCAGCCCGTCTGCTTGCAGACGCGGCAGCCTTTGCCGGAGCACATCACACACTGGATATCGACTTCAGCAGACGGCTCGGTGAAGGGGAAGAACGACGGACGGAAACGCACGTCCAGTTGTTTTTCGAAGAACACCCGCAGGAATTCTTCGATGGTGCCCTTGAGGTCGGCGAAGTTGATGTCGCGATCGATCAGCAGGCCTTCGACCTGGTGGAACATCGGCGAGTGAGTGATATCCGAGTCGCAGCGATAGACGCGGCCTGGGCAAACAATGCGGATTGGCGGCTGAGTGGACTCCATGGTCCGCACCTGCACCGGCGAGGTGTGGGTACGCAGCAGCATGTTGGCATTGAAATAGAAGGTGTCGTGCATCGCCCGCGCCGGGTGGTGGCCGGGGATGTTGAGCGCTTCGAAGTTGTGGTAGTCGTCTTCGACCTCAGGGCCTTCGGCAATGCCGTAGCCGATGTGGGTGAAGAACTGCTCGATACGCTCGAGGGTGCGGGTGATCGGGTGCAGGCCACCGGTGGTCTGGCCACGACCTGGCAAGGTCACATCAATGCATTCGGCCGCCAGGCGAGCGCTGAGCTCGGCCTCTTCAAAGGCAGCTTTGCGTGCGTTGAGCACTTCGGTAACGCGTTCCTTGGCGTCGTTGATCAGCGCTCCAACCTTGGGGCGCTCTTCGGCTGGCAGGTTGCCCAGGGTCTTCATCACCTGGGTCAGCTCGCCCTTCTTGCCGAGAAATTGAACCCGGATCTGTTCCAGGGCATTGATGTCTTCAGCGCGCTCCACAGCTTCCAGGGCTTGGGAGACCAGCGCATCCAGGTTTTCCATGTACAGACTCCAGATACGAAAATAGGGGAAGAGCTTTGAAGGCTCTTCCCCTATCGATGACGTTCAACACCCAGCGATGCTAGCACCGCCGGGTGATTGTCGTGGGTACTTAAGCCAGAACGGCTTTAGCCTTTTCGACAATCGCAGCAAACGCCGCTTTTTCGTTCACTGCCAGGTCAGCCAGAACTTTGCGGTCGATTTCGATCGACGCTTTTTTCAGGCCAGCAATCAGACGGCTGTAAGACAGACCGTTGGTGCGGGCACCGGCGTTGATACGAGCGATCCACAGAGCGCGGAACTGACGCTTTTTCTGGCGACGGTCACGGTAGGCGTATTGACCAGCCTTGATGACAGCCTGCTTGGCAACACGGAATACGCGCGAACGTGCACCATAGTAGCCTTTAGCCAGTTTCAGAATTTTCTTGTGACGCTTACGAGCGATTACGCCGCGCTTTACACGAGCCATGAGTAACTTCCTCTATCTAGACCAGAATTAACGAACGCGCAGCATGCGCGCGACTTTTGCCACGTCAGACGGGTGCAGCAGGCTGCTACCACGCAGTTGACGCTTACGCTTAGTCGACATTTTGGTCAGGATGTGGCTCTTGAAAGCGTGCTTGTGCTTGAAGCCGGAAGCCGTTTTCAGGAAACGCTTCGCAGCACCGCTCTTGGTTTTCATTTTTGGCATGTTGGAACTCCGCATTCGATAAAATTACACAATAATCATCAGGCCTGCCGTGCCCGGGAGATTACTTCTTCTTTTTGGGGGCGATGACCATCATAAGCTGGCGTCCTTCCATCTTCGGATGCTGCTCAACGGTGCCGTATTCGATCAGGTCAGCTTCAACCCGCTTCAACAGCTCCATGCCCAGCTCCTGGTGGGCCATCTCACGACCACGGAATCTCAGAGAGATCTTGGCCTTGTCCCCATCACTAAGGAAACGTACCAGGTTGCGTAGTTTTACCTGGTAATCCCCTTCCTCCGTCCCTGGACGAAACTTGATTTCTTTGATCTGGATCTGCTTCTGGTTTTTCTTGGCCTCGTTGGCCTGCTTCTTCTTCTCGAAGAGGTGCTTGCCGTAGTCCATCACCTTGCAGACAGGAGGTACGGCGTCAGCAGAAATCTCTACCAGATCCAGCTTCGCTTCTTCAGCGATACGAAGCGCTTCATCAATCGAGACGATGCCAATCTGCTCGCCGTCAGCGCCAATTAACCGAACCTCGCGGGCCGAGATATTCTCGTTGATCGGGGCCTTCGGTGCAGTTCGTTTATCGTTTCTCATTTCACGCTTAATAGTTATTACTCCGATTCTTGGCGACCACGCCGGGAAACCGCATGCGCAAGGAGCTCAGCGAATTGGGCGACGGGCATGGAGCCCAGGTCAGCGCCTTCGCGAGTACGCACAGCGACGGTTTGCGTTTCGACTTCACGGTCCCCTATAACCAAAAGGTACGGGACCTTGAGCAAAGTATGCTCGCGGATTTTAAAGCCGATCTTCTCATTTCTCAAGTCAGACTTGGCACGGAAACCGCTATCGGTCAGGTTTTTTTCCACCTCAAGGGCGAAATCGGCCTGTTTGTCGGTGATATTCATGATCACCGCCTGGGTTGGCGCCAGCCAAGCTGGGAAGACACCGGCATAATGCTCGATGAGCATGCCGATGAAGCGCTCGAACGAACCGAGGATGGCGCGGTGCAGCATCACCGGACGCTTGCGGGCGTTGTCTTCGGCGATGTAGCTGGCGTCCAGACGCTCAGGCAGGTTCGGATCGTACTGCAGGGTACCACACTGCCAGTTACGGCCCAGGCAGTCGCGCAGGGTGAACTCGATCTTCGGACCGTAGAACGCGCCCTCGCCCGGCTGGTATTCCCACTCCAGACCCGACTCGTTCAGGGCATCGGCCAGCGCACCTTCAGCGCGATCCCACAGCTCTTCGGAGCCGACGCGCTTGACCGGACGGGTCGAGAGCTTCATGGCGATGTCGGTGAAACCGAAGTCCTTGTACACATCCAAGGTCAGCTTGATGAAGTCGGCGGCTTCTTTCTTCACCTGATCTTCGGTGCAGAAAATGTGCGCGTCGTCTTGCACGAAGCCACGCACACGCATGATGCCGTGCAGGGCGCCGGATGGCTCATTGCGGTGGCAAGCACCGAATTCAGCCAGGCGCAGCGGCAGGTCGCGGTACGACTTCAGACCCTGGTTGAACACCTGCACGTGGCATGGGCAGTTCATCGGCTTTACCGCGTAGTCGCGGCTTTCCGACGAAGTGGTGAACATGTTTTCGGCGTAGTTGGACCAGTGACCGGACTTCTCCCATAGGATGCGGTCGACCACTTGCGGGGTCTTGATCTCAAGGTAGCCATTGATGCGCTGGACGTTGCGCATGTACTGCTCGAGCACCTGATACACGGTCCAGCCGTTCGGGTGCCAGAAGACCATGCCCGGGGCTTCTTCCTGCAGGTGGAACAGATCCAGCTGCTTGCCGATCTTGCGGTGATCGCGTTTTTCGGCTTCTTCGATGCGCTGGATGTAGGCCGCCAGCTGCTTCTTGTCAGCCCAGGCAGTGCCGTACACACGTTGCAATTGCTCGTTCTTGGCATCGCCGCGCCAGTAGGCGCCGGACAGCTTGGTCAGCTTGAATGCCTTGAGGAAGCGGGTGTTCGGCACGTGCGGACCGCGGCACATGTCGACGTATTCTTCGTGATAGTACAGGCCCATGGCCTGCTCATCGGGCATGTCTTCGACCAGGCGCAGCTTGTAGTCTTCACCGCGATTGTGGAAGACGTCGATGACTTCGGCGCGCGGGGTCATCTTCTTGATGACGTCGTAGTCCTTCTCGATCAGCTGCTGCATGCGCTTTTCGATGGCCGCGAGGTCGTCAGGAGTGAAGGGGCGCTCGTAGGCAATGTCGTAATAGAAGCCTTCGTCGATCACCGGGCCGATCACCATCTTGGCGGTCGGGTACAGCTGCTTCACTGCGTGGCCGATAAGGTGGGCGCACGAGTGACGGATGATCTCCAGTCCCTCTTCATCTTTAGGGGTGATGATCTGCAGGGTGGCGTCGTGCTCGATCAGATCGCACGCATCGACCAATTTGCCGTCGACCTTGCCGGCCAGGGTGGCCTTGGCCAGGCCTGCGCCAATAGAGGCAGCGACTTCGGCTACGGATACGGCGTGATCGAACGAACGTTGACTGCCATCGGGAAGAGTAATAGTGGGCATGGCGCCTCCTCTCCTAGTGGTGACCCCTACCAAAGGTCACGTGGGTTGGGATGAGCCAGTACAAGATCCGACCTGCCTTTCCCGCGGGAAAGCCTGCCTCACAGTGGCAGAAGCCTTTCGGCTTGCCAGGGACGAACCAGAGTGACTGGAAAATAAAATGGATTGCAGCCGGCACCAGGCCCGCCGCAAGCCAAGCATGCTAGCACGCGGGTTGCACCCCAGGCAGAAATATTTGGAAATTACGCCCCAGGCTGAACTTGTGCGGAAATTTGCCTATCAGACTTTCTGAAGCATCCTACTCTGTATGAGACCTAACCCAAGGAGTGTCTGGTTATGCGATTTCAGTCTCTTTTGGCCCTGACTGCCGCCAGCGCCCTGCTGCTGCCCATGGCTGCAACCGCTGGCGATTTCCCGGCCGGCAAGCAAGCGGCCTATATGACACAGTGCCAGCAGGTGGCGACCGGTCAGGGCGTCGACGCCAATACAGCCAAAAAACACTGTGAATGTGGCGCACAAGCCATCAAGAAGAATTTCACAGACGATGAAATCAAGGATTTGGACAGCCAGGACGGGGTGGACGCCAAATTGATGCAAAAGGCGCAAACCGTGGTCCAGCAGGCCTGCAAGGCTAATTGACACGGCGATTTTGTGGCTTACTGCGCTTTTATTTGCGATGGATCAGCATAATCCGAAGGTAAAAGGCGCGACATCCGCAGAATTAGACTATGATGTACCTGGCGCACGTAGCTTCGGCCACATTTGCACCTCGATAAAAAATCATGTTTCTGGAGATTCACCCCATGTCCAATCGCCAAACCGGCACCGTCAAGTGGTTCAACGATGAGAAAGGCTTCGGCTTCATCACTCCTCAAGGCGGCGGCGACGACCTGTTCGTACACTTCAAAGCCATCGAAACCGACGGCTTCAAGAGCCTGAAAGAAGGCCAGACTGTTTCCTTCGTCGCTGAACGCGGCCAGAAGGGCATGCAGGCTGCACAGGTTCGTCCGGAGTAATTCGGATTGCTGTAAAAAAACCCGCCCTTGTGGCGGGTTTTTTTATGCCTGGGATTTGCGCCGCTAGTGGCAGGGCTTCCCATCGCGAGGCAGCCCGCTCCCACTCAATCGCTCAAACCAATACGTGGCAGCGGACTTGCGCCCGACGACAGGACCAGATCAGCCGCAGTTAACGCGAATGACCTTGCCCTGCTCATCAACGTTCAAGTTCAAGCGCTCAGAGCGATACTCCAGGGTGATCACATCGTGTGGCTTAAGGATACGCGCCATCTGCGAGCCACTGGCCTTGCGCGCCTGCTCGAGCAGGTCCGGGGTGCCCGGCTTGCCAACTGCAAAGTCGGCGCCACTGGCTTCGCAGCGGCCGTCGTTACCGGCTGGAGCCGCCGGGGCGTTGCCAGCAGCGCCGGAAGAACCGCCTGTGCTGCAACCTGCCAGGACTGTAGCCACCAGCAGGATTGCCAGGGAAGCACGAGTACGGAACATGAATCCTCCTAATCATCATGGGAACTGCTCTATGCGACAGTTCCACGCAAAATTTGTTGCAAAACCGCACAAGTCTGCCTGAATCGGCCGCTTGAGGCGAAACGCTAATCGTGACCGGATTTTGCACCACACCGATAGTTTGCCAACCGAGCGTTCTTATGCCTAAGTCGCAGGGCTATTGACGCAAAGGCATGATTTACTGCAATAAGTGGAGCGCAGCATGCCTCCCCACGAACGCCAGGGTCAGGTGTTCGCCTCATCGCCCGGGCCGTCACGAGAATCTCCCATGAGCAGTCACACCATCGATGCCGATATCAAGGTCAAATGGGCCGAGGGTCAGAGCGCCTACAGCCCAGGCACACCCGAGGAACTGCTATTGATTGCCGTCGATCTACTGGTGCGCGATCGCGGCAGTGAGGCGACCCGCAGCTTCATCGAACAGGTGCTCGAGCGCTACGCGCCGCACGAAGCTATTGCAATCGAGCCAGGCGCTCGCTGAGCAGGTCGAACAGGCCCTGGGCGTCGCCCTCAGCGATCCACAGCACATTGGCCGGTTGCTTGAGTACACCGTACCAATCCGCCACGGTCTGGCCGAAGGTTGGCCCTTCGCGGCTATCGACTGTCATGTGGAGCTGCCGCCCGCTGAACAACTCGGGCTTGAGCAGGTAGGCAATGACACTGGCATCATGCACCGGGCCGCCAGGCATGCCGTAAAGGTCCATATCGTGCTTGATGTAGGCGTTGAGAATATCCACCACCTGCTTACTGGCCCGATTATCCACCGCAGCCAATTGCTTGAGGCGAGTCTCGCTGGTCAATAGCTTGTGGGTGACATCCAGCGGCAGATAGGTGAGCTTGACACCACTGGCCAGCACCACTTGCGCGGCATGCGGGTCGGCGAACAGGTTGAATTCCGCAGCCGGGGTGATATTGCCGCCATTGAAGTGCGCACCACCCATCACCACCACTTCCTTGATGCCGTCGACGATATCGGGTTGCTGGATCAATGCCAAAGCCAGGTTGGTTTGCGGCCCGAGCATGGCGATGGTGATGCTATGCGGCTCGGCAGCGACCAGGGTATCGACCAGGTACTGCACCGCATTGCCCTTGGCCAGGCCCTGCTTTGGCTCGTGCACACTGACGCCCGTAAGCCCTTCTTCGCCATGCACTTGAGCGGCGTAGATTGGCGGGCGCACCAGCGGGCGGCCGGCGCCAGCATATACAGGGATCTCCTCCCGGCCCGCCCACTCGCGCGCCAGGCGAGCATTGCGTGAGGTCTTTTCCAATCTCACATTGCCGGCAACGGTGGTGATGGCGCGAATGTTCAGCTCGTCAGGCGAGGCCATGGCTAGAAACAGCGCTACCAGATCGTCCGCCCCGGGGTCGGTATCGATGATCAGGTCGCGAGGCGCGGCCTGCAGGGTGGCGGCGGCGATGATGGACATCAGTACGACTCCTTGTAGCAAACGTTTGAGCATCGAGCACTCCCTGCTGCGTGATGGATGGAAGACTTGCGCCCTGAACTTAAAAGGTAACGCCAGCGATCAGGGCAATGTTGCTATAGGGCTGGCACTCTCCCGTGCGCACGATAGCCTTGGCCTGCCTGCTCAGATCCTTGAACTCACTGTGGTGCAGACGTTCACGCCCGCCGAGCAAGCCTTGCGCATAGAGCTGCTCGATCTCCGCCAAGGCCGGCGGCGAAACCTGAAACAGCTCTTCGGCGAGCACGTGTCGCTCGACCTGCATCTCGCTCAGCACCGCGCGCAGCACACTGGCGAAATCAGGAATCCCAGGGGTCAGGGCCAAGTCGATCAGTTCGACAGCCGCCGGCACTGGCAGCCCCGCGTCACCAATAATCACCACATCGCCGTGCCCCAAACCGGCAATGGTGCGGGACAAGGCGATATTGAGCAGCGCGGTTTTCTTCACGGCTGCAACTCCCTGACGTAAGGAATAGACGGCTGGGCGCCCGCTCGGGTGACCGACAACGCCGCGGCGCGCTGACCAAAAGCAATCGCCTCACCCTCCCCCATCCCCTGCGACAGCCCTGCCGCAAAACCACCAATGAAGGTGTCCCCGGCCGCAGTGGTGTCCAGCGGTTCGACGTGCGGCGCCGGGAAGTGCTGGCTGCCGTTGGCACTGACGAACAAGGCACCTTGAGCACCGAGAGTGACGATCACTTTGCCCGCGCCCAGCTTCAGCAACTGCTCAGCCGCGCGACGGGCGCTGTCCTGGTCCGTCACGGGCAGGCCAGTCAGGGCCTCGGCCTCGCTTTCATTGGGGGTGAGGTAGTCAATATGGGCAAACCACTGCGCCGGCAGCGGCTCGCTAGCCGGCGCAGGATTGAGAATGACGGTCTTGCCCAGCTCGCGGGCGCGGGCCAGGGTCCAACCTACCGTCTCCAGCGGCACCTCAAGCTGACAGATGACGATCTCGGCAGCCTGCAACAAGGCGTCGAAACGCTGCACCGCCTCAGCGCTGAGCAACCCATTGCCGCCGGGAATGATGACAATGGCGTTTTGGCTCGAGGCATCCACCACGATCAACGCCACCCCACTGGACACGCCGTCGCACACGCTCACAGCCTGGCAGTCAACACCTTCGACCTGTAGCGCCTGGCGCAACTGCTGGCCGTAGGCGTCATCGCCGACGTTGCCGATCATCGCTACGCTGCCACCCAGGCGTGCAACCGCCACCGCCTGATTGGCACCCTTGCCTCCCGGAACAGTGAAGAAACTGTCGCCGGCCAGCGTCTCACCACCGCGCGGCAAACGCGTGGCGCGGGCCACCAGGTCCATGTTGAGGCTGCCGACCACTACTACCTTGGCATCCATGGCAATTCCTTAACGGTAATCATTGAACAAGTCTGGGCGCGGCCCGGTGGACTCACGCATGACGATGCGCGGCGCGACGATCCGCTGCTCGGCTTGCGCCGACTCGCGCCGGGGCGTAGCGATCCGCGAGAGCAGCAGCTCGGCCGCGCTTTCACCCAGCTCTCGGATCGATTGGCCAACGGTGGTCAGCGGCGGATAGACGTAACGGCTAAGCTCGATATCGTCGAAGCCGATCACCGACAACTCACCAGGCACATTGATGTTGCGCTCGGCCGCTGCGCGCAGCACGCCAAAGCCGATCATGTCATTGCCCGCGAAAATCGCCGTGGGGCGCGGGCCGTCGAGCAAGCGCGCGGCGGCCGCATGCCCGCCAGGACTGGTGAAATCGCAGTGCAGCACACGGTCTGCAGCGATCGGCGCATCGGCCTCAGCCATCGCCCGACGATAACCGGCCAGACGCAACTGGCTGACGCCGGTCTCGGCAGGGCCACCGATACAGGCGATATCGCGATGGCCCAATTCCAACAGATGGCGCGTGGCAAGGTAGGCGCCCTGCTCATGGTCGATGCGCACCAGATCAGCATCCACCCCCTCCAACGCGCGGTCGACGATGACCATCGGAGTGCGCACCCCAGACAGGCTGTGCAGCAGATCGCTGTCCTCGCCCACCGACGCCACCACCAAGCCATCGATGCGCTTTTCCAGCAACACCCGCAGGTAGCTGCGTTGCTTCTGCGGGTTGTCGTCGGAGTTACACAGAATCACGCAATAGCCATTGCGTTCGCAGCCATCCTCGATACCCCGGGCCAATTCGGCAAAGTACGGGTTGACGCTATTAGGCACGAGCAAGCCAATGGTGGCGGTGCTACGAGCTTTCAGCGAGCGGGCGACGGCACTGGGCACGTAATCCAGCTCGACGATAGCCGCCTCGACTTTGAGACGCACCTGCTCGCTGACCGGACGGGTCTTGTTCAGTACATGCGACACGGTGGTGTAGGAGATACCCGCCAGTGCCGCGACATCTTTGATGGTTGCCATGGGTTCAGTTCCGCCGGCTCGCGCGCCGGCTGCGATAAGTGTCGAGCACCACGGCGATGACGATGACCGCCCCGGTGATGATGCGTTTGGTAGGTTCCGAAGCGCCAATCTGCGCAAGGCCTGCGGCCAGCACGGAGATGATCAGCACGCCGAAGAAGGTACTGATGACCGAGCCACGCCCGCCCATCAGACTGGTACCGCCGATCACCACGGCGGCGATCACCTGCAGCTCAAGGCCAGAACCCGCATTGGGGTCGGCCGCCTCCAGGCGCGATATCTGAAACAGCGCGGCCAGGCCAGCCAGCAGGCCCATCAGGGTGAAGACCAGGATCTTGTATGGCCGCGGGTCGATGCCTGCCAGGCGCACGGCTTCTTCATTGGTGCCAATGCCGATCAAGTAGCGACCAAACACTGTGCGGGTCAGCACCAGCTGGGCAACGATGATCACCACCAAGGCGATGATGAACGCCGGCGAAATGCCAAAGGCGATGGGGTTGGAGAACCAGGCGAAAGCGTCACCGATGTAAGCGGTACGCGAATCGGTAAACTGGTAGGCCAAGCCACGTGCCATCTCCAGTACGCCCAGCGAGACGATGAATGAGGGGATGCGCCACGCCACGGTGATACTGCCAGTGACGCTACCGGCCAGTGCCGCCACTGCCATGCCGAGCAACGCCGCAGGCAGTACACTCCAGCCCCAGCCGAGGATCGCCACGCTCACCGCCGAGGCCGCCAGGGCCAATACCGAGCCCACCGACAAATCGATGCCGCCGATGATCAGTACGAACGTCATCCCTACTGCCAGCACCATCAGGTCGGGGATCTGGTTGGCCAAGGTACTGAAGGTCGCGTAAGACAAGAAATGGCTGCTCAACAGCGAGAACAGCACGATCATTGCCGCCAAGGCGCCAGCCAGCCCGAGGTAGGTGCCCAGGCCAAAGTAGGTAGCAGTACGGCGCGCGGGAGCGGCACCTGAGTTTTGCAGGGGGGTGGTCTTCATGCGTCCATCCTGGGGGCTGCGTCGTGCAGCAGTGCGTCACGTTTCTGGTAGCCGGCGAATGCGGCGGCAAGCAGCTGGTCCTGGCTCCAGTCATCGCGCTCGAAGGTCTCGATAAGACGGCCAGCGGACAGCACAGCGATGCGATCACAGATCAGCATCAGCTCGCGCAAGTCGCTAGACACCACCACCAATGCCTTGCCTTGGCGCGCCAACTCGGCGAGCAAGCCATAGATGTCGAACTTGGCGCCGACGTCGATGCCACGGGTCGGCTCATCGAACAGCAACACCTGGCAGTCGCGCTCCAACCAGCGGCCAATCACTACCTTCTGCTGATTGCCGCCCGACAACTCGCCAACCAGCTGGGCAGGGCTGGCACTGCGGATGCGCATGGCGTTGATCTGGCGTTCAGCCAGAGCCCTTTCAGCGGCGCCATCGAGCACCCCAGCGCGGGACACCGCACCCAGGTTGCCCAAGGCGATATTGGCGCTGATCGACTGGGTCAGCAGCAGGCCTTCGCCCTTACGGTCTTCTGTGATCAAGGCAATGCCCGCGCGCACCGCAGCCTTGGGCGAATCGATGGTCACAGGCGCCGGCGGCAGACCCAAGGCAACGCTGCCGCTGTCGGCACGGTCAGCGCCATAGATCAGCCGCAGCAGCTCGGTGCGTCCGGCGCCAATCAGGCCGGAGATACCGAAGATCTCCCCTGCCCTCACCTCGAACGACACTTCGCGGACCTTGTCACCGCGGCTGAGCTTGTCGACCTTGAGCAACGGCGCACCGATGTCGCGGCGCCCCAGGTCGATATGCTCGCCCAGTTCACGGCCAACCATCAGGTTGACCAGCTCGGCGCTGCTATATCGCTGGATCGGCTCGACACACACCAGCTTGCCATCGCGCAATACGGCGATGCGTTGAGCCACCCGCTGCAGCTCCTCCAGGCGGTGGGAGATATAGACGATGGTCACCCCGCGCTGGCGCAGACGCTCGATTTGCGTGAACAGCAGCTCCACCTCGCGGGCGGTGAGCATTGCAGTCGGCTCATCGAAGATCAGCACATGGCAATCGCCGATCAGGTTACGAGCGATTTCGACCATTTGTTGATGACCGATGCCCAGCTCGCCGACCGGCGTATCCGGATCGATCGCCTCCAGGCCGACTTGAGCCATGGCGGCGCCAGCCAACTGGCGCAGGCGCTTGTGGCTGATCCAACCAAAGCGGCTGGGCAGGTTGTCGAGAAACAGGTTCTCAGCCACGGTCAGGGTCGGCAGCAGATTTAGCTCCTGCATGACCATGCGCACGCCGAGACCCTCGGCCTCGCTACGGCTACCTGGAGCGTAGACCTGGCCGCGGTAAGTCATCTGCCCGGTGGTGGGGGTCTCCAGGCCGCTGATCAGCTTGGACAGGGTGCTTTTGCCGGCGCCGTTCTCGCCGGTCAGCGCCAGTACCTCACCGGCGCGCAGGCTCAGGGCAACGTCGCCAAGTACCGGCTGGGCGTAGCTCTTGCCCAGGCCGCTGACAGCGAGCACCGTTTCATAGGCCGATGCAGACATGGCCGTATCTCCTGCTGGGCTCAAGGCTTGGTGATCAGTTCGACCGGCGTCTGGATGACGTTATCGGCATCCACTTCAGGCTTTTCGCCCTTGATCATCTGCAGCGCCGCCTGAATGCCGTAGACCGCTTGTTTCTTGGCATCTTGGTCGAGGGTGGCGAGCACGCGGCCATCCTCGAGCATCGGCTTGATGGCATTGATGTTGTCGTAGCCAACCACCTGCACTTGCCCAGTCTTGCCAGCGGCACGTACCGCAGACACCGCGCCCAGGGCCATACTGTCGTTACCCGCCAGCAGCGCCTTGAGTTCAGGGTATTCGTTGAGCATGGCGGCGGCCACGGCATTGCCCTTGTCGATCTCCCAGTTGCCCGACTGCACCGAGACGACCTTCATCTGCGCAGCGTCCATGGCATCTTTGAAGCCGGCGGTGCGCTGCTGGGCGTTGGTGGTGGTCGGTACGCCTTCGATGATGCCGACCTGATCACCCGCCTTGAGCTTCTCTTTGGCCAGGTAATCACCGACCAGGCGCGCGCCCTTGCGGTTGTCGGGGCCAACGAACGGCACGCTGAGGTTCTTGCTCTTGAGCACCTCGGGGTCGAGGCGGTTGTCGATATTGACCACGGTGATGCCCGCGTCCATGGCCTTCTTGATCACCGGCACCAGGGCTTTGGAGTCCGCAGGAGCAATTACCAGGGCCTTGGCGCCGGTGGCGATCATCTGCTCGACGATGCGGATCTGGTTGCCGGTATCGGACTCGTCCTTGATGCCGTTGGGCACCAGGTCGAAGTCGTTGGGGTGCTGTTTCTGGTAGTCCTTGGCCCCGTCTTCCATGGTGCGGAAGAACTCGTTGGCCAGCGACTTCATCACCAAGGCGACTTTAGGTTTGTCTTCAGCCTTAACCGAGAAAGGCAATGCCAAGGACAGCGTGGAGACGACAGCGAGGGTCAACAGACGAGCGGGGAACGGCAGTTTCATGGAAGATGACTCCGAATTTTGTGTTTTTTATCGGATCGCAAACGTTTGCGGTAAATAACTATGGAAACAAGACCCGCGTTTGTCAAATCCCTCTGCCGTAGTGTCGCCTGGCCATGAGCGTGGAGAATATCCGGAAAATACCCGGAAAACCGAACATCTTTTCCTACGCTTGTTCGGGAAGCCGAATGACGGTGGCTGCTGCCTGGTTTTTGCTGCTCGAAACATCGGCCGTAGACTTCGCACACACCCCTGCTTTCCCCTATACCTGAGGGGGGCGAATTGACAAAGAAGCAATTGCTGCTGGTTCAACAGGATGCTGCCGCTATCTGGTACGAAAACTGCCTTCACAGCTGTGCGACTCATAAATCTCATTAGGAAGAGAGAGAACAATAACGATGAAAACCGCACTGAAATCCTTCGCCCCTGGGGCACTCGCCCTACTGCTAATTCTGCCCACCGCCGTCTCGGCCAAAGAAGCCGAGCAACAACAGAAACTGGCCAATGTGGTGATCCTCGCCACCGGCGGAACCATCGCTGGCGCCGGTGCCAGTGCTGCCAACAGCGCCACCTACCAGGCCGCCAAGCTTGGGGTCGACAAGTTGATTGCCGGGGTACCTGAACTGGCGCAACTGGCCAACGTGCGTGGCGAGCAGGTGATGCAGATTGCCTCCGAGAGCATCAGCAATGAAGACCTGCTCAAGCTCGGCAGGCGTGTTGCAGAGCTGGCCGAGAGCAATGATGTCGACGGCATCGTCATCACTCACGGCACCGACACCCTGGAAGAGACTGCCTACTTCCTCAACCTGGTGGAAAAGACCGATAAGCCGATCGTAGTAGTTGGCTCGATGCGCCCAGGCACCGCCATGTCCGCTGATGGCATGCTCAACCTGTACAACGCGGTCGCCGTGGCCAGCAATAAAGATTCGCGTGGCAAAGGCGTACTGGTGACCATGAACGATGAAATCCAGTCGGGCCGCGATGTCAGCAAGATGGTCAACATCAAGACCGAAGCGTTCAAGAGCGCCTGGGGGCCGCTGGGCATGGTGGTCGAGGGCAAGTCGTACTGGTTCCGCCTGCCAGCCAAGCGCCATACGGTCAATTCCGAGTTCGACATCAAACAGATCAACAGCCTGCCCGCAGTGGACATCGCCTATGGCTACGGCAACGTGACCGATACCGCCTACAAGGCATTGGCACAAAACGGCGCCAAAGCACTGATCCATGCCGGTACGGGTAATGGCTCGGTGTCGTCGCGGGTAGTCCCTGCCCTGCAAGAGCTGCGCAAGAATGGCGTGCAGATCATTCGCTCTTCGCACGTCAATGCTGGTGGTTTTGTCCTGCGCAACGCAGAACAGCCCGATGACAAGAATGACTGGGTGGTGGCCCATGACCTGAATCCGCAGAAGGCGCGGATCCTGGCCATGGTCGCGATGACCAAGACCCAGGACAGTAAAGAGCTGCAGCGGATTTTCTGGGAATACTGATAGGCGCGTGAGTGGGGTCGCAATGTGAACCATTGCGACCCTATCGCCCGGGCAGGCCCGCCCCAAGAGCAATCAGCTTTTACCTTCTTTTGAGTAAGCAAGATCTCGAATTGCTCGGAACGAAACCTTCTACCACGGTCTTATAGGCTTTTCGACTTACATGCTGTTGCGAAATAACCTACAGTGAAATACTGTATGCGCATACAGCAAAACAAGGAAAAGCCCAATGGCCAGTACCTCTCAAGCCACCCCTACGCCCTATCAGCTGCTTGGGGAGCGCATTCAGAAGATCATCAACAGCCCTACCGCCCAGCGCAGCCGCGCTGCACTGATCTTCCGCCTTGAACATGAACTGCCCGAAGACTGGGCAACCCTGCTCGATGAGATCGCCGAGAACGACAACGTCACCCTCGCCCACCGCGATGACGGCGGCGTGCAAATCTTCTGGACCGTGCCGAAGGAAGATTGATCGCACATGAGAGTTTCACTTTTCGCCGCCGCTTGCCTGCTGTTTACCACCCCCATTGCCCACGCCGACGCCCCGCGCACCTTCCAGGAAGCCAAGAAGGTCGCGTGGCGGCTATATGCACCGCAATCCACCGAGTTCTATTGCGGCTGCAAGTACAACGGCAACAAAGTTGACCTGGCCTCCTGCGGTTACCAGCCGCGCAAGAATGCCCAGCGCGCCTCGCGCATTGAATGGGAGCACATCGTTCCGGCCTGGCAGATTGGCCATCAACGCCAGTGCTGGCAAGACGGCGGACGCAAGAATTGCTCGCGCAATGACACCGTGTACAAGCGTGCAGAAGCTGACCTGCACAACTTGGTACCCAGTATTGGCGAGGTGAATGGCGACCGCAGCAACTACAGTTTCGGCTGGCTACCGGAGCAGCATGGGCAATATGGCAGCTGCCTGACCCAAGTGGATTTCAAGGCCAAGAAAGTCATGCCGCGGCCTTCGATCCGCGGGATGATCGCGCGCACCTACTTCTATATGAGCAAGCAGTACAACTTGCGCCTGTCCAAACAGGACCGGCAACTGTTCGAAGCCTGGAACAAGACCTACCCGCCGCAAACCTGGGAGCTGCAACGTAATCAGCAGGTGGCCTGCGTGATGGGGCGCGGCAACGAGTTTGTCGGTCCGGTGAACCTCAAGGCCTGCAGCTGAAGTTCAAGCCAGCGCCTGCAAGTAGGCGCTGGCCTCCTGATAACGGATCAACCTGGCCAAGTCAGCAGGCCCTGGACACGCAATGCGGGTGAGATCGCTATTGTCGGCAAGGTCGGCCAACTTGACCTCTCTGGCCAATGGATCATCACCCAGGCGCACCACGAATGCCTCGTAGCTCTCCCCCCTGCGCCGACTCAGCGACAGCAGCGCCGCGAGAATCTTCAGTGGAAAACCTTCGCGTGCTAGATCGGCAACGGTCAGCTGGGTGTCCTCCAACACGTCGTGAAGCACGGCTACAATGCGCTGCTCAGGCGTGGACACCCGCATCATCACCCGCAACGGGTGAAGGATATACGCCGCGCCACCCTTGTCGTACTGCCCTTCATGCGCTCTGGCGGCCACAACGATGGCCCGCTCCAGTGTAGACATGAGGCCCCTCCCTGCTCTGCGCCCTCAGGGGCAAGCATAGCTGGGACGGGCGTTGCAGGACAGCCCGCGCATGGCAAGCGTAGGCTCTATCGCGGATGTGGGCCTCATCCCGGGGCAAGCCCGCTCCCACAGGCTCACCACAAACGAAAGGTTGGCGCGATCGGCGTGGGAGCGGGCTTGCCCCGCGAAAGAGTCCGGAAAGCCAATGAAGCTCAGCGCTGGACGCCGTGCTGAATAACGATCGAATCAGTACCCTGCCGCGCCATGACATCGGCCTTGCGCGCCTCAGCCTCTTCTTTGGTCGGGAAAGGCCCCATCAATACCACCGGCTTGCCATCTCGGTATTCGACCGAAGAGGGGATGCCCTTCTCGATCAGGCGCGCAGTCATGTCGCTCAAGGCGCCCATGTTGGCCCCCTGGATCACTTCCACATCCCAACCTTCAGGCGCCGGCTGATCTGCCACTGCCTCGGCACGCCGCTGCAAGTCGGCACCGCCGCAGATCTCACGAATGCGCAGATTATTGCCGGTGTCATCGACGATAATTTCGTACTGGCCATCGTGCTTGATCGCCACGTAGCTGCGATAGGCCTCAAACTTGCCCGCATCGTCTTTGCCGCGGAACTGACCACAGATGGAACCCTGGGTGTCGAAGCGCACGTTGGCGAACTTGGCGGTCTTGGGATTGCTCAGGTGTTCGGCCACCTTTTTATGCACGCCGTCAACTTCGTTGTTACAGCCCGCCAGGGCCAGCACTGCCATTACCACTGCCAGTTTGCGCACGCGTGTATCTCCAAATTCGAAGGGCCGCAGTCTAGCATGACGCCCCTCTCCCGCCGATGGGCAGGCTGCCGCAGGGTATTTCCAACTGGAATGCGAAATGCAAAAAGGGCGATCCTTTCGGATCGCCCTCTTCTGATTTGGTAGGCACAATTGGACTCGAACCAACGACCCCCACCATGTCAAGGTGGTGCTCTAACCAACTGAGCTATGTGCCTGTCGTGTGGGGCGCATATTACGAGTGATGCACCAAGCTGTAAAGCGTTTTTTTCAGAAAAATCAAAAACTTTGCGATTTGCAGTAACTGAGCCTAGGGCAGCGAGCCTGCCCGCGAAAGCGCCGCAGCCACGAGGCAAAAGCCACCCGCCGGAATGCAAAAAGGGCAATCCTTTCGGATCGCCCTTCTTCGATTTGGTAGGCACAATTGGACTCGAACCAACGACCCCCACCATGTCAAGGTGGTGCTCTAACCAACTGAGCTATGTGCCTGTCGTGGGGCGCATTCTACGCATTCCAGATTAGCTGTCAACACTTTTTTTCACGCTAACCCCCTGAATCTTAAACGTTATTGCTCACGACTAAAGAAGCGCCGCTCGTAAAGGATTTTCACCATACGACTAGCGGGTGTTTATTATTATTGATAGCATCGGTACATTCGTTAAAAATATAAAACACGAGGTTTCTCGAGCATGGCCAATACCCCCTACCCCCAGTCCTACTACGCCGCCTCGGCTAACCCGGTGCCGCCACGTCCGGCGCTGCAGGGTGAGGTGGAGACTGATATCTGCGTAATCGGTGCCGGCTACACCGGTCTTTCCAGCGCATTGTTCCTGCTTGAAAACGGCTTCAAGGTGACCATCGTCGAGGCGGCCAAAGTTGGCTTCGGCGCATCGGGCCGCAACGGCGGTCAGATCGTCAACAGCTACAGCCGTGATATCGACGTCATCGAACGCACCGTCGGCCCCAAGCAAGCCGAACTGCTGGGCGCGATGGCCTTTGAAGGCGGACGCATCATCCGTGAGCGCGTGGCCAAGTACAACATCCAGTGTGACCTCAAAGATGGCGGCGTATTCGCTGCACTGACCAGCAAGCAGATGGGCCACCTGGAATCGCAAAAGCGCCTGTGGGAACGCTACGGCCACACCCAACTAGAGCTGATGGACCAAAAACGCATCCGCGAAGTGGTCGCTTGCGATAGCTATGTCGGCGGCATGCTGGACATGAGCGGCGGCCATATCCACCCGCTCAACCTGGCGCTGGGCGAAGCGGCAGCGGTCGAATCGCTGGGTGGCGTGATCTACGAGCAGACTCCAGCTGTGCGCATCGAGCGCGGCGCCAATCCAGTGGTTCATACACCGCAGGGTAAAGTCCGTGCCAAGTTCATCATCGTTGCGGGCAACGCTTACCTGGGCAACCTGGTCCCTGAGCTGGCCTCCAAGTCGATGCCGTGCGGCACCCAAGTCATCACCACCGAGCCACTGAGCGATGAGCTGGCGCGCACGCTGCTGCCACAAGACTACTGCGTCGAAGACTGCAACTACCTGCTCGACTACTACCGCCTGACGGGCGACAAGCGCTTGATCTTCGGTGGTGGCGTGGTCTACGGCGCGCGCGACCCGGCCAACATCGAGGCGATCATCCGGCCGAAGATGCTCAAGGCCTTCCCGCAGCTCAAAGATGTGAAGATCGACTTCGCCTGGACCGGTAACTTCCTTCTGACCTTGTCGCGCCTGCCGCAAGTCGGTCGCATCGGCGACAACATCTATTACTCGCAGGGCTGCTCGGGTCACGGCGTGACCTACACCCACTTGGCGGGCAAAGTGCTGGCTGAGGCCTTGCGTGGCCAGGCAGAGCGTTTCGATGCCTTCGCCGGCCTGCCGCACTACCCGTTCCCGGGTGGCCAGCTGCTGCGCGTACCGTTCAGCGCCATGGGTGCCTGGTACTACAGCCTGCGCGATCGCCTGGGCTTCTAATAGAGGTACGGGGGCTTTAACAGCCTCATCGCGGGAGAGCCCGCTTCTACACGGACGATAGGGTCTTGGTAGGAGTGGGCTTTTTTATGTCTTGAGTTACTGGCCGATACTGCTAATGGCCTGCTTGGCGGCAGTTTCCTGGCCTGCGCGGGCCAGTTCGTCCGCGGCCTTCAGCCAGCGCTGGCGATCTACTTGGGCTGGCAATTGCAGTGGTGATTGCACGAGCACCGCCCAACTCCCTGCACTCTCCCACGCCGCGGCAAAGTCGTCGAACGCCATCAGCTGGCGCCGATGCATGCCCGAGCGCAGCAGCACCCGTTGCTTGTAACTGTCATAACCGACCAACACGGCGTAACGCGGCTCGCTCCACCAGGCAGCGCCTTCCTGATAGCGCAGCAAGACTGGATTACCGGCGGCCACCTGTGCCAACAAGGCATCCAGGCGCGGGTCCAACGGGTAGACCAACATGCCGTAGTCACGCGCAGCAGCAGGAATGGTCGTCTGCAGCGAGTCAACGCCTTGTGGCAAGTTCAGGGGTTTATCGAGCAAGCCTGGGGTAATGCGCACGCCCTGCTGGGACAAAGCCATTGCCAGGGCCATGGCCCCACTGTGGTTGGCATTGCCACGAAAGAACGGCACGCTGCTGATTTCGACCCGCTGTGGCAGGCCCTTGGATGCAGGCGCAGGGCCGCCCGCGCAACCAGCCAGGCTGGCGATCAGCAGACACGCAGCGAGGATATGACGCGGCAGGCTGCCCGACGACTTGAGGGGTTGTTGCAACATGGACACTCGCTTGTCTGGATGCCAGGCAGGCAGCGCCCGGCCGTGGGCACAGATCATAGATCGCAGACGCGCATGGGTATAGTCCGACACCGGCTTGGAACAAATCGACCCAAGGGATAGACCTTTGGTCAATGGAACGTCACAGGGGGCAAGCTAGACTAAAGCAGTGTCTGGAGGGCGAGCCTGGGGCTTGCCTGAGAGAAGGAGGCACACATGAGCCTGACAATGGCAATTCTTATGCTGGTGGGTATGTGGATCAGTGTCGCTGCCGCCATGCTCTGGGGTGTACTGCGCATCGTGCGTCGTCACTCGCACCATCACCTGCCGCCGCAGGTCCAACCCAAGCAGCAGTCTGTGCGCCGCGCTCGACGGCATGCTGGGGCGCATTGAGCCTTCACCGCCCCTAACTGCAATTGCTCTTAAAAGACTTGGGGCCGCTTTGCGGCCCCAATACTAAGTGCAACTTGCAGCTAACTGTTGCTTAACCTTCAGCCGCCTCACGCTTCAACCGCGCCCGACGAGCGAAGATGTTGAGCATCTCGATCACGGTCGAGAAGGCCATCGCCGCATACACATAGCCCTTCGGTACATGCGCACCGAAACCTTCAGCGATCAGGGTCATACCGATCATGATCAGGAAGCCCAAGGCCAGCATGACTACCGTCGGGTTGTCGTTGATGAAGTTGGCCAGCGGATCGGCCGCAACCATCATCACGATCACGGCAGCGATCACGGCAATGATCATGATCGGCAAGTGCTCGGTCATGCCCACGGCGGTGATGATGCTATCGACCGAGAACACGATGTCCAACAGCAGGATCTGGAAGATCGCTGCAGCGAAGCCCAGGGTGACGGTGCTGGAAACCTTGGCCTCCTCCTTGGCACCATGCGGGTCGACGCTTTCGTGGATTTCTTTGGTCGCCTTCCACAGCAGGAACAGACCACCGGCAATCAGGATCATGTCCTTCCAGGAGAAGGCATTACCGAACAGTTCGATCACAGGATCGGTCAACTGGACGATCCAAGCCACGGTGCTGAGCAGCGCCAGGCGCATGATCAAGGCCATGCTGATACCGATACGGCGAGCCTTGGAACGATACTCCACCGGCAGCTTGTTGGTCAGGATCGAGATGAAGATCAGGTTGTCGATACCCAATACGACTTCCATCGCCACCAGAGTGGCCAGGGCAACCCAGGCGGTCGGGCTTGCGGCGAGTTCCAGCAAATATTCCATGAATCAATCCTGTTTGGGGTCTGTAAATCAGATGTCCTGGGTCTTGTCTTGCTCAGCGGCTGGCTTGGACGACTTCTCGCCCTCGCCGCCGATGGCGTCGTTCAAAGCCTGCTGGGCGGCTTTGTTAGTATCGTCGATCGCTTGCTTGGCCGATTCGGCGGCCTGATCGAGCATTTGCTGGGCAGATTTTTCCGCCTGGTCGCAGCCTGCCATGGTGAACAGCGCCAAGGCCAGCACCAACGGGGTGCCAATGGATTTCAGTTGTAGCATGGGTTCCTCACTTGTCATGTCCGGGCGGCACGCACGATGCCTGATGGGGAGGCATTCTAGTGAATTGGAAACATCCGGAAAATTCGTTTTTTTAGCGGTTATACTTCGGTTATTACGAATAATGGTAATCCCGAGATGCTTAACTACCGGCAGTTGCATTATTTCTGGGTGGTCGCCCGCACAGGCAGCATTGCCCGCGCCAGCGAGCAATTGAACCTCACCCCGCAGACCATCAGCGGGCAGATCAGCCTGTTCGAGCAGACCCACGGCCTGGAGCTGTTCCAGCGGGTCGGTCGGCAGCTTGAGCTGACCGAAACCGGGCGCCAGGCCTTGGTGTACGCCGAGCAGATGTTTCAGATTGGCGGCGAGCTAGAGGCCATGCTGCGCGCCGGGCCGCAGGAGCAGATCCTGTTCCGGGTCGGGGTGGCTGACGTGGTGCCCAAGTCGATCGTCTATCGACTGCTGGCGCCAACCATGGAGCTTGAAGGCGTGCTACGCATCAATTGCCGGGAAGACAAGCTTGAGCGACTGCTGGCGGACCTGGCCATCCAGCGCCTGGACCTGGTGATTTCCGACAGCCCGATGCCTAGCCACCTGGATATCAAAGGCTACAGCCAAAAGCTCGGCGAATGTGGCTTGAGCTTCTTCGCTACCCCTGCCCTGGCCGAACGCCACCACCAGCCCTTCCCCGCCTGCCTCAACGATGCTCCGTTGCTGATCCCAGGCCAGGAAACCGTAGTGCGCAGCCGGCTGCTGCGTTGGCTATCCGAGCAACATGTGCAACCGCGAATCATTGGCGAATTCGACGACAGTGCCTTGATGCAGGCCTTCGGCCAGTCTGGCAGCGGCATTTTCGTCGCCCCCAGCGTGATTGCCGAGGAGGTCTGCCGCCAGTATGGGGTGGTGCTGATCGGCCAGACCGAGGCAGTGAACGAGTCGTTCTATGCGATCTCGGTGGAGCGCAAGGTCAAGCATCCGGGGATCGTGGCCATTACCGAGGGCGCGCGGCGGGAGCTGTTCAATTGGTGATGGCCAGGGCGTTCGCTAGCGGTCCGGCGCAGCGATTTGCAGCGCAGAGGCCGAAACCGGCCGACCAAGGTCTATGGTAAAGTCGCGCCCGTCCAAGTCCCTGAGATTGTGCTGCACATGTCCCCCGTCCTTCGTCTGCTCAACCGTACCAGCCTGGTGACCCAGATCGTCATCGGCCTGGTCGCCGGCATTGCCCTGGCCCTGCTCGCCCCCGCCGTGGCGCGTGATCTGGCGTTTCTGGGCAAGGTATTCGTCAGCGCCCTCAAAGCGGTGGCGCCAGTGTTGGTGTTCATCCTGGTCATGGCATCTATCGCCAACCATCGCCACGGTCAGGAAACCCACATCCGCCCCATTCTGTGGCTGTACCTGCTGGGCACTTTCGCCGCGGCCGTTGTCGCAGTAGTGGCCAGCATGCTGTTTCCCTCCTCCTTGGTGTTGAGCGCCAGCGAGGCCTCGCTGAGTGCCCCTGGGGGCATCACCGAGGTGATGCAAAACCTGCTGCTAAGCGCCGTAGACAACCCCATCAGCGCCTTGATGAACGCCAATTTCATCGGCGTACTGACCTGGGCCATCGGCCTGGGCATTGCCCTGCGCCATGCCGGCGAAACCACCCGCGCCGTGGTCGATGACCTGTCCAACGGGGTAACCCTGATCGTGCGCGTCGTGATCCGCTTCGCGCCGCTGGGGATCTTCGGCCTGGTCGCCTCGACCCTGGCCCAGTCCGGCCTGCAAGCGCTGCTTGGCTACTTGCACCTGCTGGCGGTACTGATTGGCTGCATGCTGTTCGTGGCGCTGGTGATGAACCCGCTGATCGTGTTCTGGAAGATCCGCCGCAACCCCTACCCACTGGTACT
This sequence comes from Pseudomonas urmiensis, assembly GCF_014268815.2. NCBI lineage: Bacteria > Pseudomonadati > Pseudomonadota > Gammaproteobacteria > Pseudomonadales > Pseudomonadaceae > Pseudomonas > Pseudomonas urmiensis. The sequence goes on along the minus strand of NZ_JABWRE020000001.1, from coordinate 1,366,367 downwards.
GCTGTGTCTGCGCGAAAGCGGTATCACCGCATTCTTTACCCGCAGCTCAGCGGCCAACATCCCGGTCAACCTGGCACTGTCGCAGAAGCTCGGCCTGCACGAGGATACCTATTCGGTGTCGATCCCCCTGGGTGCGACCATCAACATGGCCGGCGCGGCAATCACCATCACCGTGCTGACCCTGGCGGCGGTGCACACCTTGGGTATCGCTGTCGACCTGCCGACCGCAGTGCTGCTCAGCGTTGTCGCAGCGGTGTGCGCATGCGGCGCCTCGGGTGTGGCAGGTGGGTCGCTGCTGCTGATTCCACTGGCCTGCAGCCTGTTCGGCATCCCCAGCGAGATCGCCATGCAGGTGGTGGCAGTTGGCTTCATCATCGGCGTGCTGCAAGACTCGGCGGAAACAGCCCTGAACTCTTCCACCGACGTCATCTTCACCGCCGCAGCCTGCGAAGCCCAGGCGCGTCGCGGCGCCTGAGGCTGCTTGTCTTTACCCTGCCAGGCCCCTAGTCTAGGGGCCTTTCCTCGCAACGAGACAGGGCCATGTCAGAACACCAAAACGCCAGCGAAGGCCGCTTCACCAGCACCGAAATCCGCATTCTTGGCTCGCTGATCGAAAAGCAGGCTACCAGCCCTGAAAGTTACCCCTTGACCCTCAACGCCCTGGTCCTGGCCTGCAACCAGAAAACCAGCCGTGAGCCGGTCATGAACCTCTCTCCAGGCCAGGTCGGCCAGGCGCTGCGCACACTCGAAGGGCAAGGTTTTGCCCGCCTGCAGATGGGTAGCCGTGCCGACCGCTGGGAGCAGCGGGTGGACAAGGCGCTGGAGCTGGTGCCGGCGCAGTTGGTGTTGATGGGCCTGATGTTCCTGCGCGGGCCACAGACCATCAATGAACTGCTGACACGCAGCAATCGTCTGCATGAATTCGAAGATGGCGAGCAGGTTCAGCATCAGCTGGAGCGCTTGATTTCCCGTGAGCTGGCGGTGCATTTGCCACGTCAGGCAGGGCAGCGTGAAGACCGCTACACCCATGCCCTGGGTGACCCGGCGGAAATCGAGGCCATTCTGGCTGCACGCCAACAAAGTGCTGGCGATAGAAGCCCGGCAGCGGGTGTCTCGCAAGAGCGCATTGAAGCACTTGAGGCACGCATCGCTGCGCTGGAAGAGCGCCTGGCGCTGCTCGAAGGCTGAATCAGGGCGTTGCGGGATCTGGGAAGTTGCGGCAGCTCTTGCGCTCGGCCAGTTCCTGATCGCTGGGGCGCTCGTCGACAAATTTGGTGCTACCGTCGGCGTAGATTTCCAGATAGCCCCAGTGCAGGTCCTGCTCGTTCTGCCCAGGCTGGGGTGGCTTTAGCCACCAGGGTTCGCGGCTGATCAAACGCATCAGAAGCCTCATTGGCAGGTGTCTGTCTTTACTATAGACACACCACCTGGAACGCTCTGTACGAACGATGAACATCGAGTGTCAGTCCGAGCTTATCGCCGGGCAAGACGGCGTGGGAGCGGGCCTGCCCCGCGATGAGGGCGGGACTGACTGGCGCAAAAAAACGCCGCCCAAGCAGGCGGCGTTTGTCATTGAGCTAGCGCAATCAAGCTGGCGCAGAGGTCCGGATCAGGTGATCGAACGCCGACAACGATGCCTTGGCCCCCTCACCCACCGCGATCACGATTTGTTTGTACGGCACCGTGGTCACGTCACCTGCGGCGAACACGCCCGGGATGTTGGTCTGGCCCTTGGCGTCGACGATGATCTCACCGCGCGGCGACAACTCGACCGTGCCCTTGAGCCAATCGGTGTTAGGCAGCAGGCCGATTTGCACAAAGATGCCTTCCAGCGCCAGGTCGTGCTGCTGGTCGGTGGTGCGGTCCTTGTAGCGCAGACCGTTGACCTTTTCGCCATCACCGAGCACTTCAGTCGTCAGTGCGCTGGTGATCACCTTGACGTTGGGCAGGCTGTACAGCTTGCGCTGCAAGACAGCGTCTGCGCGCAGTTGGCTGTCGAACTCGATCAGGGTTACCTGGGCCACGATACCCGCCAGGTCGATGGCCGCCTCCACACCAGAGTTACCGCCCCCGATCACTGCCACGCGCTTGCCTTTAAATAGCGGGCCGTCACAGTGCGGGCAGTAGGCCACGCCACGGGCGCGGTATTGCTGCTCACCGGGCACGTTCATCTCGCGCCAGCGGGCGCCCGTGGCCAGGATCACGGTCTTGGCCTTGAGCGACGCACCGCCAGCCAGACGCACTTCATGCAGGCCGCCATCGGTGGCCGGGATCAGCGCTTCGCCGCGTTGCAAGTTCATGATGTCGACGTCGTACTGCTTGACGTGCTCTTCCAACGCCGAAGCCAGTTTCGGCCCTTCGGTTTCCTGAACCGAAATGAAGTTCTCGATGGCCATGGTGTCGAGCACCTGACCGCCGAAGCGCTCAGCGGCAACACCGGTGCGGATACCTTTACGCGCGGCGTAGATCGCCGCTGCAGCACCGGCCGGGCCACCGCCGACCACCAGCACGTCGAAACCGCCCTTGGCGTTGATCTTCTCGGCCTGGCGAGCACCGGAGTTGGTGTCGATCTTGCCGAGAATCTCTTCCAGGCCCATCCGGCCCTGGCCGAACACTTCGCCGTTGAGGTAGATGCTCGGCACGGCCATGACCTTGCGCGCCTCGACCTCTTCCTGAAACAGGGCACCGTCGATGGCCACATGGCGCACGTTAGGGTTGAGCACTGCCATCAGGTTCAGCGCCTGGACCACGTCCGGGCAGTTCTGACACGACAGCGAGAAGTAAGTCTCGAAGGTGAATTCACCCTCCAGCGCCTGGATCTGCTCGATCACTTCGGCACTGGCCTTGGACGGGTGGCCGCCGACTTGCAGCAGCGCCAGTACCAGCGAGGTGAACTCATGGCCCATAGGGATGCCGGCGAAACGCAGGCTAATGTCCGCACCAGGGCGATTGAGCGAGAACGACGGGCGACGGGCGTCGGTGCCATCCTTGCTCAAGGTAATCAGGTTCGACAGGCCGGCGATTTCCACCAGCAGGTCGTGCAATTCGCGGGACTTCGCGCCGTCGTCGAGGGAGGCAACGATCTCGATCGGCTGGGTGACCCGCTCCAGGTAGGTTTTCAGTTGCGATTTAAGCGTGGCGTCCAACATACGGGCGATTCCTTGTTCAAACGTGTAAATAAAAACGCCCAGGCGAGGTCGCCCGGGCGTTTTCTACGGGGCGGTGACAACTTAGAAGTGGCGGTTGCTCACCGCCCGCAGCTGGGGCATGGCGTTAGATCTTGCCAACCAGGTCCAGCGATGGTGCCAGGGTGGCTTCGCCTTCTTTCCACTTGGCCGGGCAGACTTCGCCTGGGTGGGCGGCAACGTACTGAGCAGCCTTGACCTTGCGCAGCAGCTCGCTGGCGTCGCGACCTACACCACCGTCGTTGATTTCGACGATCTTGATCTGGCCTTCTGGGTTGATCACGAAGGTACCGCGATCGGCCAGGCCGGCTTCTTCGATCAGCACGTCGAAGTTGCGCGAGATGACGTGGGTCGGGTCACCGATCAGCGGGTACTTGATCTTGCCGATGGTTTCCGAGGTGTCGTGCCAGGCTTTGTGGGTGAAGTGGGTGTCGGTGGACACGCCGTAGATTTCCACGCCCAGTTTCTGGAACTCAGCGTAGTTGTCGGCCAGGTCGCCCAGCTCGGTTGGGCAGACAAAGGTGAAATCGGCCGGGTAGAAGAACACGACGGACCACTTGCCTTGCAGATCGGCTTCGCTCACCTGAACGAATTCGCCGTTGTGGAAGGCAGTAGCGTTGAACGGTTTGACCTGGCTGTTGATGATAGGCATGAGATGCGCTCCTTCATGGGGTTTGAAATGGTTGACGCAGAGAATCCTAACCGCCCACCCCGATAAAGGCTCATTGGCAAACCTGATGCTGCTGATTGGTTTTGGCTATAAAGCTGGGTTGCAGATAGATTGTTTGATTCCTAAAGCCAATCTTTGGCCGCAGCACCCATTCACGTGCATACCAATAGGGCTTGTTCTGCGCCCGCTTCCTGATGAGGTGCTGTCCAGCACTGCTCCTCCACAGCCTCGCCCCAGACCACCCTCCACCTGCTCTGCTCGTCATCGGAGCGGACATACAGTTGGCCACCCTGACCCACCATACCCTGCTCTTTACCCTGCTCATCGAACACCAAGGGCCCCCGCAGCTGTTTCTCTAACGTGGGAGCAATGAGGTGATCGGCTCTTGCTATCAAGAGGCTCACGCGCTTCGTGTCTGCAGGCGTCTGCTCGTTGTCTTGACTTCCGGACTGGGAGCCGCTGCAGCCTTCGGTGTTGAGTTCGATGCAGAAATGCTGCGCCAGGGTAGTGCGGCTGATCTGACGCGCTTCGAGCAAGAGACGGTGGTGCCGGAAGGTGACTTCAGCCTCGACCTGGTGCTGAATCAGCAGTGGAAAGGCCGTCGCGCACCGCGCCATAATCATCGATGGTTGAGAAATGCAACTCACCGGCACTCACTCTTGGTACTTTCTCCAATACGAAGCGCTTGCTCGAAAAAGGCGAAATATACGAAGGATTCAAACTAATCACTTGCTGCCCCACGTGAACATCCAGCTTCGCCAAATTAATATGATAAGGTCCAGGATTAGTAGCCACTACACCCCAACCGCCACCCTCACGCGCCATCTTCCACGTCAGCGATTGATACGCATCGGCAGAGGATCCCGGCAAGCCATGCGGGCGATAAAAAAGCTTTATTCGTGAGCGCAATGAAAACTGCAAGGCATTGCCCTGCTCTTTGGGAGGCACCTCCAAGACATTGAGCCAGTACAAACTCTCACGATCCGGCGGCATGCCATCCCCGGTGTGAAAAATCCTGAGACTTTGCGACTTGCCAACCTCCAGTTGAAACAACGGAGGCATTAACCTAAACGGCACTCTTAGTTGTTCCAACGGCACTTCCGGACGTCCATCGTCGATCCAAGCTTGCACCAAGAAAGGAGAAACCCCTCGATTACTCAGCTTGACAGTGACTTCTGTCTGTTCGGCAGGAAAGATCACCCGCGTGGCGGCGATGACCATGCCGGCGTTGGCGTGAAATGATATCAAGCAGGCAACAGCTATCGCTCCTCGCCTACAGACGTTGAGTAAATTAGCCATGGTGATGTGCTCGGGATATACAAAAGGCAGCCCCGAGGGGCTGCGCAGATTACTTACAGGTAATTAAGAATATAGTTGACGCTGGAGCGGACATCACCGGGCGTCGCTTGTCCAGTCGCATAGTAGCGAACTTCGAAATCGAACCGACCCGCACCCTCCCTAACAGTCGTTACATTAGCCGAACTTTCGGGAGACCTTAGGTTTTGAACATTGTTCGCAGCCAACACTTCTAGCTCAACATTCTTCGAACCGCTCGGCGCGATGTTGAGACGACCGTTCTGATTAATCTTATCCCCCTCGAACGCCAAACCTACCGTGCTGATACCTGGCGGGCAAAACTCCAATTCAATATTGAAGCTTTTTGTTCCAGCAACATCCCCAGCATTTCTCAGATCTCCAATATCTACAGGATCCAGCTGAACCGTTTGATTGCTCGTACCTGCCGTAACGCGGCAGGTGGAGGACGTCAACTCCCCATTGAAATTGACCGTTCCGTCCGTAGCCTGCGCAGCCCCTACCCAGAGAAGTACGCTGCCAACCATTACTGCCTTGGAAAAAGTGCTCATAGCTGCCTTCATGAAACCTAACAGAAACGACCAGATAAACCGCCCGACACTACTTGCGTAGTGCCGAGCAATGATCGAGAGGTGGAAAGTTTCTGACAGTAAGGCGATAAGAGCATAAAAGAAGGAAAATTCAGCCCCGCACGTCAGAGCTGTACCCGGCAATAAAAGCCAGGACCGACACTCAGCGACTCGCAGTACGCATGGTCACGAACTCTTCGGCCGCCGTCGGGTGGACGCCGATGGTTTCGTCAAACTGTTGCTTGGTGGCGCCCGCCTTGAGCGCGATACCCAAGCCCTGGATGATCTCACCGGCATCAGGCCCAACCATGTGACAACCCAGTACCTTGTCGGTGTCAGCGTCGACCACCAGCTTCATCAAGGTCTTTTCCTGGATGTCGGTCAGCGTCAGCTTCATCGCGCGGAAGCGGCTCTCGAATATCTGCACGTTGTGCCCGGCTTCCAGCGCCTGCTCTTCGGTCAGTCCAACCGTGCCAATCGGCGGCTGGCTGAACACCGCAGTCGGGATGTTCTGATAGTCCACTGGGCGGTATTGCTCTGGCTTGAACAGCCTCCGTGCCACCGCCATGCCTTCAGCCAGCGCGACCGGCGTCAGCTGTACGCGACCGATGACATCACCAATGGCCAGGATCGACGGTTCGGTAGTCTGGTACTGCTCGTCGACGCGCACGAAGCCACGCGGGTCGAGCTCCACACCGGTATTTTCCAGCCCGAGGTTATCCAGCATCGGCCGTCGGCCGGTGGCGTAGAACACGCAGTCGGTGATCAGCTCGCGACCGTCCTTGAGGGTGGCCTTGAGACTGCCGTCGTCCTGCTGGTCGATGCGCTGGATATCGCTGTTGAACTGCAGATTCAGGCCGCGTTTATCCAGCTCTTCTTTGAGATGGGTACGCACCGAGCCATCGAAGCCGCGCAAGAACAGATCGCCGCGATAAAGCAACGTGGTATCGCTACCCAGGCCCTGGAAGATGCCGGCGAATTCGACAGCGATATAGCCGCCACCCACTACCAGGATCCGCCGTGGCAGCTCCTTGAGGTAGAACGCCTCGTTGGAGGTGATAGCCAGCTCCTTGCCAGGAATGTCCGGCACCTGCGGCCAGCCACCGGTGGCGATGAGGATGTGCTCGGCGCTGTAGCGCTGGCCTTCGACTTCCACTTCGTGGGCGCCGGTCAGGCGAGCATGGCCTTGCAGCAGGGTGACTCCACTGTTGATCAGCAGGTTGCGATAGATGCCGTTGAGGCGCTCGATCTCGCGGTTTTTGTTGGCGATCAGGGTACCCCAGTCGAAGTGCCCTTCTTCCAAGGTCCAGCCGAAGCCTGCAGCTTGCTCCAGCTCGTCGGCCACGTGAGCCCCGTAGACCAGCAGTTTTTTCGGCACGCAGCCAACGTTTACGCACGTGCCGCCCAGGTAGCGGCTCTCGGCCACAGCGACCTTGGCACCGAAGCCCGCTGCAAAGCGCGCGGCACGCACACCGCCGGAACCGGCGCCAATCACGAACAGATCAAAATCGTAGGCCATGTATTCAGTCTCCTTGGCTGGCGCTCAGCATACCGCCGTTGGCCGCCACAAACAAAAAAGCCACCCCGAGGGGTGGCTTGTCGACCAGGCGTGGCGAATCAGTACGCCTTGCCGGTCTTGTAGTAGTTCTCGAAGCAGAAGTTGGTTGCGTCGATGTAGCCTTCGGCGCCGCCGCAGTCGAAGCGCTTGCCTTTGAACTTGTAGGCAATCACGCAGCCGTTCTGCGCCTGCTGCATCAGGGCGTCGGTGATCTGGATCTCGCCACCTTTGCCCGGCGGGGTGTTCTTGATGATATCGAAGATATCCGGGGTCAGGATGTAACGACCGATGATCGCCAGGTTCGACGGAGCGTCTTCTGGAGCCGGCTTCTCGACCATGTTGGTCACACGGAAGATGTCGTCGCGGATCATGTCGCCGGCGATTACGCCGTACTTGTTGGTTTCCTGCGGATCGACTTCCTGGATGGCGATGATCGAGCAGCGGAACTGGTTGTACAGCTTGACCATCTGGGTCAGCACGCCATCGCCTTCCGGGTTGACGCACAGGTCGTCTGCCAGCACCACGGCGAACGGTTCATCGCCGATCAGCGGCTGGCCGGTGAGGATCGCGTGACCCAGACCTTTCATTTCGGTCTGGCGGGTGTAGGAGAACGAGCACTCGTCAAGCAGGCGACGGATACCGACCAGGTATTTTTCCTTGTCGGTGCCCTTGATCTGGTTTTCCAGCTCGTAGCTGATGTCGAAATGGTCTTCCAGGGCACGCTTGCCGCGGCCGGTAACGATGGAAATCTCGTTCAGGCCAGCGTCCAGTGCCTCTTCAACGCCATACTGGATCAGTGGCTTGTTGACCACCGGCAGCATTTCCTTGGGCATGGCTTTGGTAGCGGGCAGGAAGCGAGTGCCGTAGCCGGCTGCCGGGAACAAGCATTTTTTGATCATATACGTCCTTAACAAGGGCTTTGCGTACGAAATTCGGCGCAGTCTAATCAGGCGGCACGCACCTTACAATGCCCCGCCCTCGGGCGACCGATGCCATGATAGAGATAACCCAGTGTAGATAGTTCCGACCAATCGTAAATATTGCGCTCAGTGAAAACCAATCACCCCCACGATTTTGAGGGGATTGCAGTTGTTCGAAGCGCCTTGGTTCCCCTGTTGAAGCAAAGAATTCAGCAACCGCGGTACAGGCACAGGGGCTGCCTTGCAGCCCCCCTCTATCGTCCGGACGATTACTCGCTGCCCTGGCCGATCAGCAATCCTTCGACCGTCTGTCCATAAAGGTTCACCCCGTCATTGGCGTGGAACTTCACCCGGGTCTTCTCGATGGAACCTTCGACCAGGCGCGGATCCTGCGGGCGCTCGTGACGATTGATCCAGGCGGCGACATCCCAAGCCTGCTGATCGCTCAGGCTGCCGGGTCGGCCCAACGGCATGTTGTACTTGATGAACGACGCCGCCGTGTTGATCCGGTGCATACCTGCGCCCCAGTTATAGGAGTCCTTGCCCCACAGCGGCGGCATCACGTATTCCCCTGCCACTTGCTGACCTTCGCCCCGGTCGCCGTGACAAATCGCGCATTGCTCGCGATACACCTGCTGGCCACGCTTGAAGTCATAGCCGCCCTTGGGCTTAGGAACCTCCGGGTAGCCGCGACCCGGTGTCTCGATACCGGTAGCCGCTTTGGTCGAGAGCCAGTAGGCGTAGACACTGAGTGCAGTCATCTGCGGGCTGTCGGCAGCCGGTGGCTTGCCGTTCATGCTGAACTGGAAGCAGCCTTGGATGCGCTCGGCGAAGGTGTTGACCTTGTCGTTCTTCTTGCGATACGCCGGATACATCGGATACGCACCCCACAACGGCGCAGAGAAGGCCATGCGTCCCTGGTCAAGGTGGCAGTTGCTACAGTTCATGCCATTACCCACGGCCTCGGGCATCAGTCTGCGGGTATCGACAAACAGCGCATGACCTTCGCGGACCATTTTGCCAAACGCGTTGTCCGGCAGCTCACTTTCCGCTGGCGGGGTGAACTGCGTGGCAACCTGCATGCCTGGCACCTTTAGCTGGGACTGATCTTCCATGGCAATCGGCGCCGCCTGAAGGCTGCCCACGGCCAACAGCAACATTGCTGGGATCATCGGCTTCATGGCTTGACCTCCTGGCTGCCGGGCTCGGCGAAGAACGCGGCAACTGCCGTAACCTCAGCATCGGTCATCGCCTTGGCCACGCCGACCATCAACTGGTTGGGGTCGTTGCTGCGGCTGCCATCGCGCCAGGCATTGAGTTGCGCCACCAAGTAACTGGCCGGCTGCCCGGCCAACGGCGGAAAGTGCTCACCTACGCCGCTTCCGCCCGGCCCGTGGCACTGCACACAACCTGGGATATGCCGACTCCAGTCGCCATACAGCGCTAGGCGCCTCACCGGATCGGTGGCGATCTGTTGCCGGCGCTGCTCGGGGGCAGGGTCACTGGGCATATTGGCCAGGTAGGCACTGACGGCCTTGGCTTCTTCTTCACTCAAGGCCTTGGCCAGCGGCTCCATGACCGCCTGCTTTCGACTGCCATTGCGAAAGTCGCCCAATTGCTTGTTGAGGTATCCGGCGGGGAGTCCCGCCAAGCGGGGAAAGCCTGCGGGGGCAATGCCTTTGCCATCGGCGCCATGACAGCCCAGGCAAGCCATGGCGGCAGGGTTCTGCCCGCCTTGCGTGAAGATTTTCTGGCCATCGGCGGCATGCGCCGCAGGCCAGGCCAGGATCAGCGCAGTGCTGATCGCGACGCGACTCAACGGTTTGATCACGGGACGCTCCATTTCCTTGTTATAAGCTTAGGCTTAATGGGTATAAGCACAAAAAGTCTAGGCTTATCCTCCGGCAGGGAACAACGCCTACCGGACAAGAAGATGGCAATCTGCCCGTTAATTGCTCCTGAGCTGAGCTAGATCAAGATCCTGAGATGCACTTGGTCGCAGCGGTACGCACATCACCCAAACGCAGGGGGAAGTTGTTCAAACGCTCACGCAGCTTGATGCTGCTGCCGCTGCCGCGTTTGTCGATGTCCAGTAGCGCGGCCGGGCCGGTACCTGCGGTCAGCTTTTGCGGCACGATCAGGCGCAGGCCATCACCGCGCTGCTCTTCTTGCAAGGAATCGCGGCTGTCAGCCAGCTCGGCCTTGACGCAGTCAGCGTAAGCACGCGGGGTCTTGCCTGAAATCACATCCATGGTTTCTCGCGATTGCTCCAGTTCCGAAACACTGACGCAGCCGCCCAAAGTCAAGGTCATCGCCGCCACCACCCACTTCATTCGTTGTACCTCTGCCCTTTAAAGATTGTGTATGACAACGCCCGGGCGGATTTGCTCCCTGCTTTGGCGGATTTATCCCTAGCCCGGTCAACAGGGGCGCGAGTGTACCCTTACATCGTGATATCTTTCGCGTTTGCAAAGATAAACCTTGCGGAGCATCACATGAAATTCGTACACCAGCGCGAGCATCTCAACGAGGACGATATCGTCGTTATCGAGTGTTCCCAGCGCTGCAACATCCGCCTGATGAACGACGCCAACTTCCGCAGCTTCAAGAATGGCGGTCGTCACACCTACCACGGCGGCGCCTTCGATCGCTTCCCGGCCAAGATCACCGTGCCGAGCACCGGTTTCTGGAACATCACCATCGATACCGTCACCCCGCGCCCGATCTCGGTCACGCGTAAGCCGACCTTCACCCACAAGATCAAGATCATCCGTCGCTCGTCGTCGCAACTGAGATAAGCCCCATGACCCAGACCATCAAATACGTGATCAAGTACAAACTCGATGGCGAGCGCCGTTGGGACTTCGCCCTGATGCCCGACAGCTCCACCGAGCAGGCCCTGCAAGCGTTGCGCAAGATCCATGGCGATGACGCTGAAAAGATCAGCGACATCCAGGTCAGCAAGGCCCTGTAACCCCCTCAGAGGTAAGCCCCCGTCGTCACACCGCCCAAGGAGTCGCGCATGAGCACCTGGTCAGACCGCCGCATTCTCGATCTGTTGGGCATCGAAGTGCCCATTCTCCAGGCGCCCATGGCCGGCGCCACGGGCTCGGCCATGGCGATTGCGGTGGGCAATGCCGGGGGGCTGGCAGCGTTACCTTGCGCCATGCTCAGCCTGGAGCAGGTGCGCAGCGAGATCGACGCTTTCCGCTCTGCCTGCCTGGGACCGCTGAATCTCAACTTCTTCTGCCACCAACCGCCAGCCGCCGATGTTGAGCGTGACGCGCGCTGGAAGCAGGCACTCAAGCCGTACTATGAAGAAGTCGGGGCAGACTTTGACGCTCCCACGCCTGTTTCCAACCGCGCGCCGTTCGATGAGCACAGCTGCCAATTGGTCGAACAGTTACTGCCGCAAGTGGTCAGCTTCCATTTTGGCCTGCCACGTGCCGACCTGCTGCAACGGGTCAAGGCAACGGGCGCTAAGGTGCTGTCCAGTGCCACCACGGTAGAAGAGGCGCTGTGGCTAGAGGCCCATGGCTGCGACGCGATCATCGCCATGGGCTATGAAGCGGGTGGGCATCGCGGCATGTTCTTGAGCGAGGACATCACCAGCCAGATCGGCACCTTTGCCCTGGTGCCGCAGGTAGTGGATGCGGTGCGCGTGCCCGTGATCGCTGCGGGCGGCATCAGCGACCATCGCGGACTGGTCGCGGCCCTGGCCCTGGGTGCATCGGCAGTGCAGATTGGCACAGCCTACCTGTTCTGCCCCGAGGCCAAGGTGTCGCCTGCCCACCGGCAGGCGCTGGACAGCGCACCTGCCAGCGATACTGCACTGACCAACCTGTTCACCGGGCGACCGGCGCGTGGCATCAATAATCGGATCATGCGCGAGCTGGGGCCGATGAGTGAGCTGGCGCCGCGCTTTCCGCTGGCCGGCGGTGCGTTAATGCCGTTGCGGGCAATCAGTGATGCCAAAGGCAGCAGTGATTTCAGCAATCTGTGGTCGGGCCAGGCGTTGCGTTTGGGGCGGGCGATGCCGGCGGGCGAGTTGACCCGGGACATTGCAGAGAAGGCATTGGCCCAATTGGGGCGCTGAGTCAGGGATTGTTATCGTTCTGGCCCCTATCGCGGGGCAAGCCCGCGCGTAGACGTTCAGCGTGCCTCTTCCCGATCAGCGGGTTATCGCTATATAGTCAGCCACATAACGATAACCTGCCCTCTGGAGCTGCTTCATGCGTATTCATCTGTCACACCTGGCCGTCACCGCACTGGCCGGCCTGATTACCCTCAATAGTGCATGGGCAGATGAGGTCCAGGTTGCCGTCGCCGCCAACTTCACCGCTCCGATCCAGGCCATTGCCAAGGACTTCGAGAAGGACACCGGCCACAAACTGGTGGCTGCCTATGGCGCCACCGGGCAGTTTTATGCGCAGATCAAGAATGGCGCGCCATTCGACGTGTTCCTCGCCGCCGACGACAGCACCCCGGCCAAACTGGAGCAGGAAAAAGAAACCGTCGCAGGCTCGCGCTTCACCTATGCCATCGGCACCCTGGCGCTATGGTCAGCCAAGCCTGGCTATGTCGACGACAAAGGCGCTGTATTGAAAAGTAATGACTACAAGCACCTATCCATCGCCAACCCGAAGACCGCGCCCTACGGCCTGGCCGCTACCCATGTTCTGGACAAGTTGCAACTGACCGAAGCCACCAAAGGCAAGATCGTCGAAGGTCAGAACATCACCCAGGCGTTCCAATTCGTCTCCACCGGCAATGCCGAACTGGGCTTTGTCGCCCTGTCGCAAATCTACAAGGACGGCAAGGTCGAGAACGGCTCGGCCTGGATAGTGCCTGCCGATCTGCACGAGCCGATCCGTCAAGACGCAGTCATCCTCAACAAAGGCAAGGACAATCCGGCGGCCAAAGCCCTGGTCGACTATCTCAAGAGTGCAAAAGCCACTGCGCTGATCAAATCCTACGGCTATGAAATCTGATGCCACTCGACGCCAGTGACCTGGGAGCGATTTGGCTGACCATCAAACTGGCCAGCTTGACCACCTTGATCCTGCTGGTGGTGGGTACACCCATCGCCTGGTGGCTGGCGCGTACCCAGTCATGGCTGCGCGGGCCAATCGGCGCGGTGGTGGCCTTGCCGCTGGTGCTGCCGCCGACGGTAATTGGCTTCTACCTGCTGATCGCGCTAGGGCCACACGGTTGGATCGGCCAGGCCACCCAGGCGCTCGGCCTGGGTAGCGTGGTATTCAGTTTTGCCGGACTGGTGATCGGCTCGGTGGTGTATTCGATGCCGTTCGTGGTGCAGCCGTTGCAAAACGCATTCAGCGCCATCGGCCCACGCCCATTGGAAGTCGCCGCAACCCTGCGTGCCAGTCCTTGGGATACCTTCGTGCACGTGGTGCTACCGCTGGCCCGACCTGGCTTTGTCACCGCCAGCATCCTTGGCTTTGCCCACACCGTGGGCGAATTCGGCGTGGTGCTGATGATCGGCGGCAATATTGCGGACAAGACCCGCGTGGTCTCGGTGCAGATCTTCGATCACGTCGAGGCCATGGCCTATACGCAAGCGCACTGGCTGGCCGGGGCCATGCTGGTATTCTCCTTCCTGGTGCTGCTCCTGCTCTATGCGGGCCGGCGTGGCAAGGCTGGCTGGAGCTGAAATGAGTTCATCGATAGTGGCGCGGCTGACCCTTGGCCGCGACGATTTTACCCTGGATGTCGACCTGCAGCTGCCAGGGCGCGGGATCAGCGCGCTGTTTGGCCACTCCGGCTCCGGCAAGACCTCTTGCCTGCGCTGCCTGGCCGGGCTTGAGCGCGCCAGCAGCGCTTATATCGAAGTCAATGGCGAGGTCTGGGAAGACAGCGCACGCGGCTTGTTTCTGGCCCCGCATTTGCGCCCGGTCGGCTATGTGTTCCAAGAGGCTAGCCTGTTCCCGCATCTCTCGGTGCGCGGCAACCTTGAGTTCGGCTGGCGACGCATCAAGGCCAGTGAGCGCAAAGTCAGTTTGGACCAAGCTTGCCAACTGCTCGGTATCGGCCATTTGCTCGAGCGCAAGCCAGCCACGCTGTCAGGCGGCGAAGCGCAACGAGTGGGCATTGCCCGGGCCCTGCTCAGCAGCCCGCGGCTGTTGCTGATGGATGAACCCTTGGCAGCCCTGGACGGACCGCGCAAGCGCGAGATCCTGCCTTACCTGGAACGGCTGCACGATCAACTGGACATCCCCGTGGTGTACGTCAGTCATGCGCAGGATGAAGTCGCCCGCCTGGCTGATCATCTGGTACTGCTCGAACAGGGCAAGGCCATGGCCAGCGGGCCGATTGGCCAGACCCTGGCCCGCCTCGACCTGTCGCTGGCCGAAGGTGAAGATGCTGGCGTGGTGCTCGAGGGCGTGGTGGTGGGCCATGACCCGCACTATCAGCTGTTCGATCTGCGCCTACCCGGCAGTGACACTCAGTTGTTGCGTATCGCCCACCCGTCTTTGGTGGTCGGCAGCACCCACCGGCTCAAGGTGCAGGCGCGCGACGTCAGCCTGGCGCTGGCCGCCGACAGCGCGTCAAGCATTCTCAATCGCTTACCAGTGCGGGTGCGTGAATACCGCGAAGCCGACAACCCCGCCCATGTACTGGTCAGCCTCGACGCTGCCGGCAGTGCCCTGCTCGCACGTGTTACCCGTTACTCGGCAGACCAGCTCGGCCTGCGCCCTGGGCAGATGCTCTGGGCACAGATCAAATCAGTGGCGCTATTGATCTGAGCATCAGCGACTTTGCCGCTGTCCACTGATCAGGTAACTGGTCGATGGATGGCGCCTCATGCTCGATTGCCCCCTGCCCCGCACCCTGCATTATGTCGACGACAGCCAGCCCGGACTGAGCCGGCGCCGTTGGCGCGACCGCTTCATTTACCTGGATGCCGACGGCAATCGCGTGCGAGATAGCCAGACCCTGGCGCGCATCGCTGCGCTGGTCATCCCACCCGCCTATACCGACGTCTGGATTTGCGCCGACCCACAGGGCCATTTGCAGGCGACAGGGCGTGATGCACGCGGGCGCAAGCAGTACCGCTACCACAGCCAGTGGCGCGAGCTGCGTGACCAGCACAAATATGGCCGTATGCTGGCGTTCGCCCAAGTATTGCCCGCACTGCGCCAGCAACTGGACAGCCACCTGCGCCGGCCAGGCCTGGACCGGGAAAAGGTCATGGCGCTGGTTGTCAGCCTGCTCGACACCACGCTGATTCGCATCGGCAACCGCCAATACCTGCGCGATAACAAGTCCTATGGTCTGACCACCCTGCGCGCGCGGCACGTCAAGGTCGAGGGCAGCACGATTCGTTTTCAGTTTCGCGGCAAGCGCGGAGTGGAGCACAACGTGACGCTGCGCGACCGTCGTCTAGCCGGGTTGATCAAGCGTTGCATGGAGCTACCAGGGCAGTCGCTGTTTCAATACCTGGATGAAAATGGCCAACGTCACAGCGTCGGTTCCAGTGAAATCAACCTGTTCCTGCAACAGCTGACCGGTGCCGACTTCACGGCCAAGGACTATCGCACCTGGGCCGGCAGCAGCTTGGCCCTGAGCCTGCTGCGCCCCCTGGCCTGGGAGCCGGACAGCGAAGCCAAGCGCCAGGTCAGCGCAATCGTTCGCCAGGTTGCCAGCCGCTTGGGCAACACCCCTGCGGTGTGCCGGCGTTGCTACATTCACCCAGCGGTGCTGGAGCACTTCCATCTGGGCCGACTCGCCGCATTGCCCAAAACCCGCACGCGCAAGGGCCTGGAGCCTGAAGAAGTCGCCTTGCTGCGGTTTCTGCAGGACCTGCAAACCCTCGATTGACTCACCCTATCCTCACCATCAAGCAGAGAAATTTCCAATATGAGCGTAAGCCCCCTATTCTTGCCACCGAGCACCTTCGCCGATGGCGCCTTAATGGGTTAAATCGGCACCTGCAACTAGAGACAGGCAACAGATTTTGTCAGCGGGGGAATTCCTGTCCGCCGAAAGCGTCTTTAATGAGAAGGAAGAGGGACAAGCTCCCGCCGCAGCGGTAAATGGCCGCACGGTTTTCATCATTACCAAGGAGAACTACATGCTGATACTCACCCGCAAGGTTGGCGAAAGCATCGTCATCAACGATGACATCAAAGTCACCATTCTGGGCGTTAAAGGGATGCAAGTGAGGATCGGCATCGATGCACCGAAGGATGTTCAGGTTCATCGTGAAGAGATTTTCAAACGTATCCAGGCTGGCAACCCAGCGCCGGAAAAACATAACGACGAATAGCACTGATCTGCATCGCCTGAAGCCGCACGGATGCGCTTGACCGATCGGCCCGCCGATGCGGGATTTTGCCTGGCCTTCAGCCGCCCAGCAGTTCCCGCACTTTGGCGATCAGCTCTATCGGATTGAATGGCTTTTCAAACACCGCAACGAACAGTTCAGGGCTGGCCTGGCTGGCTTGCGCGCCACTCATGAGAATCACCGGCAGGTCTGCAAGCTCCAGCTCGTCACGGATTGCCCTGGCAAGCTCTTCGCCGTTTTTCTTCGGCATCATGAAGTCAGTAATGACCAGGTCTACCCGCTTCTCCTTCAAGGCTTCCAGTGCCTTGGTGCCATCGCCCGCTTTTTCAACCGCAAAGCCCTCATCCTCCAATGCATAGGCAAGGATTTCGACTATCAGGTACTCGTCATCGACGATCAGGATGGTATTCATCGCCTCATCCCATCACCCACCCTCCTGCGGCACAGCGCTACCAGAGAGCACTCCCGAGGCCCCCTCGAACGCTTTGCGCAGCGTGACGCCCAGAGGCCCCAGGCACAGTTCATGAAGCGCAGGATCGTGGTGACTGTCGCGCACTTTGAGAATTGACAGCATGCGGCGCAACTGCGCATCCAGCTCGACGAAGCGAGTCAGCAACAGGTTGTCGACAATGCTCGACAGATCCGGCGCGGGTGCACTGATCTCGGCGCCGAACAGGTCACGCATCTCCCAGGTCATCAGCACGCTGACGTCCTGAGCGCGCAGCTCGCCGATCAGCGCACGGAAAAAACCATTGAGTCGCGTGGGGTCCGCAGCCAGCCGACTGAACGCCCCCAGACTATCGATGACCACTCGCTTGGCGCCCAACGCCTTAACTTGAGCGAGCAACCGCGCGCCCAGCTGATCGAGTAAACCTTCGGTGGTCGGTTGCCAACACAGCTGCACAGCGCCCGAGCGTTCCAGGGTGGCAAAGTCATAACCCAGCGCGGCGGCCTTCAGGCGCAAGCGCGCTGGGGTTTCATAGAAGCCAAAATGCAAACCCGGCGCCTGCGCGGTGGAGGCGGACAGAAAGGCCAGCCCCAGCGATGTCTTGCCAATCCCCGAGGGCCCCATCACCAGACTGGTTGAGCCTGTGGCCACACCACCACCGAGCATCTCGTCCAGCGTAGGCGCACCGGTGGTGACCTGGTTCAGGGTCGCGGTGCCTGGTTGGCTAGGATGGCTGTACAGCGACTCCAGACGTGGAAACACCTTGAGCCCAGCCTCGTCGATCAGGCACTCATGCAACCCTGCCAGAGCACCACTGCCGCGGGTCTTGCGCAGTTGGATATGGCGTATTGCGCGGCTTCCAACCAACTGCTCGCTGAGCTCAACCACCCCATCGACCATCGTGTGCTCGGGGCTGCCTTCCTGTAGGCGGGCACTGGTCAACAGCAACACCGTACAACCGGCGAAGGCGGCATGGCCCTGCAGTTCAGCAACGAATTTCTTGGTATCCAGGGTCGTTTCAGCGCGCACCCGGGCGTTGAGCAACCCATCGACGATGAGCAAGGTCGCCTGCTGCCGGGCGATTTCCTGACGCAAAAGCTTGACCACCGCCTCCAGTCCCTCCTGCTCCAGGGTATCGAAGGCACTGACGAACTGGATCTGATCGCCGACCAGGGCCTGATCGAAGAACTCCAGTGTCGAAAGGTATTGAAACAAGCGCTCGTGAGACTCGCTAAGCAAGGTGGCCACCAGCACTCTGCCGCCCTCACGCACATGCCCCCAGGCCAGCTGGTTGGCCAAGATCGTCTTGCCCGCGCCAGGTGGCCCCTGGACGATGTAGGAGGCACCCACCACCAAGCCGCCCTTGAGCAGCGCATCTAGCCCGTCTATGCCGGTGGTCAGCCGCTTGAGTGCTTCTACCATGGTGTCCACCTAATTGGATGTCGTGCTATGGACCGATCTGGGCAACGGGCAAGTACAGGCTCATGCGCGTGCCAACCCCCACTTCGCTAATTACACAGATCGCACCATTGCTTTGCTTGGCAAAGCCATAGACCTGGCTCAAACCAAGCCCAGTGCCTTTGCCGAAGGCCTTGGTGGTAAAAAACGGCTCGAAGATGCGTGGCAGCACCTTCGCCTCGATACCTTGACCGGTGTCCTGCACATCGAAACACACAAAGCTGCCGTGCAAGCCCTCGACTTCGCCTGACAACTCAACAGCGTTCACCTCAAGCCGAATACTCCCCTCACCCTCGATGGCGTCACGGGCATTGAACAACAGGTTGAGCAGGACCATTTGCAACTGGCCGGCATCGGCTTGGATCATCGGTACATCCGGTTGCAGATGTTGCTCAAGCACTATCTCACTGGGCAGCGCATGCTCCAACAAACCACGGGTCGAATCGATCAGCTCGGCTGGCGCGATACGCGTGACGTTCAACTGCTGATGACGAGCAAAGCTGAGCAAGCGCTGGGTGAGCTGAGTTCCGCGCTGGCCAGCATCAAGAATATGCTCGAGCAGGCGCCGCACGCGCTCAGGATCCTGGCTACTTGCAGCCAGGCGGGCAGAACTGAGGATGATGGTCAGCAGATTGTTGAAGTCATGCGCCAAGCCGCCGGTCAACTGCCCTAAGGCTTCGAGCTTCTGCGCCTGGAACAGTTGGGCACGCATGGCATCCAGTTGCAGTGCCGACTCGCGCCGATCGGTGATGTCGCGGGTAACTTTGGCCAAGCCGACAATCTGGCCCTGCTCGTCACGAATCACATCCAGGGCCGCCAAGGCCCAGAACTGCGTACCGTCCTTGCGTACTCGCCAGCCCTCATCCTGGGCAACACCCTGCTCCAGTGCCTGGCGCAACAGTTGCCCAGGGCGCCCTTCGACACAATCTCGGGGGGTAAAAAAAACCGAGAAATGTTGGCCGATGATTTCATCGGCGCGGTAGCCCTTGATGCGCTCAGCACCGGCGTTCCACGACACCACGTTACCGGCAGGGTCGAGCATATAGATGGCGTAGTCCACTACCGACTGAACCAGCTGTTCATAGCGGTTGGTGGGCACTTCAGGCTGGTCCAGGCGGTCGGTTGAAACCATGTAAGCTCCACGGGCACCGCAGGGAAAGACAAATTGAGCGTAGTTCAGAGTCTACTCGCCCTCAGGCCATCAAGCGAAACTCTTCAGGTCTCACGCTCGACCAAAACCGGGCTGAGCCTGTGCGGCATCGTTACCCTAAGCAGCCACAGGCATGCCAGCACAACGCCGCCACCAGCCGCGATCGCCAGCCCCCTCTGCTGAACGGTGTGCTCTGCATCGAAGCCGATCATCAGCAGATAGCCGCCCAGACACAACAGGCTGAAGTAAAGGAAAGCCGCTATAACGAAGACCTGAGCAAACACTATGCGCCAAAACAGCTTAGGCCGTACGACACTCGGCGATGGTACAGACGATAGGTCGGCAGACATGGCATCTAGCTCATTGGATCCAAAGTTTCGAACAGTGGCCTAATGCTGGCAATGTGTCAATTGCACCTTTAGCAATTGTCGCCCTACTACCCCGTAAAAGCTTAGGTTCGATCAGGCCATATCAGCCGCTGAGTTGACTCACCTATAACGATGGGTTATAAAGCGCGCTTGATTGCGTGGCCCTTCACTACGAAGCGCCCCGGTCCTTGAGGCCCTTTCAAACGTGCGAGTGTGGTGGAATTGGTATACACAGCAGACTTAAAATCTGTCGGCGTGAGCCTTGCGGGTTCGAGTCCCGCCACTCGCACCAATCTTCCTTGAAAAGGCGCCCATGTGGCGCCTTTTTCATGCCTGGCACAAATCTTTTGAGCAACTGCTAAAGTGGAGTATGTCTCGGTCCATTGGAACACCGCCATGCGCTATTCCCTGTTCGAAGTCAACGCGATGTGATAATCCTGCTTGCCCGCATCCTGCTGATGATCCTGTTCGTCATGTCTGGCTGGAGCAAACTCACAGGCTTCGAAGGCACGGTTGGCTATCTAGGCTCACTGGGCGCCCCGGCGCCGACGCTGGCGGCGGCAATTGCGGTGATCATGGAGTTCTTCGTCGCCATCGTGTTGATCCTGGGCTTCTACACTCGGCCATTGGCGTTTCTATTTGCTCTGTTCGTGCTCGGCACAGCAATCATCGGCCACCCCTACTGGAACATGGTGGATCCCGAACGTAGCGCCAACATGACCCAATTCTTCAAGAACCTGAGTATCGTCGGTGGTCTACTTTTGCTGGCAGTCACTGGCGCTGGACGATTTTCGCTGGATCGTCACTGAACACAGCGTCTCGAGCCGCGCTGCGTAAGGGCCGTGCAGCGCAGGCTCAGTCGTCGTCGACGTCATCATGCCAGGCGGGATGATCCTGCTCATCGAAGTCATCGAGGGTATCTTCATCTTCCTCAATGTCATCTTCAAGGCCCTGAGCATCGGCCTCGGAATCCAGATCCTGGTAGAGAAACTCGTGGTCGAGCAGATGATCATGCTCAGGTTCTGGAAGGTCATCGTCGTCGTGCATGCCGGGCTCCTGAAATAAGCACGCTTATATAGGCCGTTCAACGGCCGCGGTCAATCACCGGGCCGTTAATGCTGACTTAACTGCCCGACATCAGACTGCAAGCTCTCCCTTCAAAACGTCCTTGCCCGCCTCATGGCGGGCTTTTTTATGGGTAGCGAAAGCCCTCAACAGACTGGCGACATGATCTTCACGAATTTCTGACATGTGCGTAGGCACACTCAGGGTGCTTCGTACGTTCTTTCAACCCGCCCTCTGCTGGCGGGTTTTCTTTTTCTGCCGCCTTTTCCCCGCACCCCGCTAAACATGCCTTGTTGCCCAATCTTGTGGTAGGCCAAGCCACCCCCCAGGCCGACCTGAGGGTTGATCTACAGCGCAGGATGATGTCATACTAGCATTATTGAAAATCATTCTCAGGCCAGTATTCTGCTGCCTATTCCACATTAATACCCAAGGAAGGACCCTATGAGGCCGCTTCTCTCCCTGGCCGCCAGGTTGAGCCTGTGCGTCGCGCTGCCTGCGTGGGCGCCATTTGCTGCTGCTGAATCCGTAACCCCCTGGGCTCAGGAACCTACGGCCTTTCTCGGTATCGACCTACAGGGCAACTTCCTCGAACAAGTTGAAGAGTGCCCTTCCGATAGCGTCAGACCCACTACCCTGTGCCGTGTCGCCAGCGCACTACCGAACCAATTCGAAGTTCGTGGACTGCCCTACCTGCCTATCTCGCCAGGCTACAGCCTGATCGCCAGCATCAGCGACGGGAAGGTGAATGAGCTGGTTTTCAGCGGCAACGCCAACAGTCTCTATCTCGTCACCGAAATGCTCACCGATCGCTTCGGCGAACCTGGCGTTCAGCAGAGTCACTGGATCAAGATGAGTTCGGGCGCGTCTTATCTGAGCGAGGTCATGAGCTGGAAAGGTGAGAACGTCGCGATCAACTTCCAGCGCCAGGAGAGCGATCTTGGCCGCTATGCGGTAACCATCTCGCCACTCTCCAACGCGCCAGCAGCCTCAACCGCCGAAGCTTCTACTGAAGTGGTCGAACCGCAGGTGTCAAATCTCTGACCGCGCAGCTGCGCTCAAGCATGCTAGCGATCATCCTGTAAGATTCGATTGCCGAGCCTCAACAACTGCCGGGCTCGGTAGAGCCTGACCGTGAAACTGCCAGTCAGTCGCTGACGAAGCTCGGTGTCCATGATGACGCAAAATGGATCAGCCAAGCCCCATCCCCAATTGACGCTCAGGCCTTGGCAGCCTGAGCTTTGGTCCAGTGCACCTTAGGCGCGGCAGGATTGAATCCGCTAACGCCCCTGGCAATTTCCTTGATCGTGCCGCCTTTGGAAAGGAACTGCTCGATTTGCTCATTCAAGCGCAGTTGCGCCTGCTGGGTCGTGGAATGGTACATGCTGACACCTCGTAGGTGAGCCGCCCAAAGAGAGGACTCGCCCGCCACTATACACCTGCTCCCGGCAAGACAGGCCTAAATGACGAATAAAGCCCGATCGCCGCAAAATTTCTGCAGATCCCGACATAATCCAATCGGCCGGATGGCGCAGGACCCCGCCAAGGAACTCCCAACTTTTCCGACCCACAAAGAAAAACCCCGCAGACGTTAATCTGCGGGGCTTTCGAATATGGAGGCCGAGGTCGGAATCGAACCGGCGTAGACGGATTTGCAATCCGGAGCATAACCACTTTGCTACTCGGCCTCAAAGTTCGGATCTAGCGGCTTACGCTTTGCTATCTCCTTGAAACTTAAGCGCTTTTTCAAGCAACCTGCGTTTCGATGGAGGCCATTATGTCTGCATTCGAAGTTCCTTGCAACCCCCTGAACCGAAAAAATCTTCAAGGGGTTCAAGGTCTTAGCGCAGGCGGCCGAGTTTGCTCCATAGACCCACCAGAGTGTTCTCGACAGTCCCGCTAGCCGCCATGCCAATGCGCTCCTGCAGGCTCTTGCGCTCAGCGAAATGCAGGTGGAACAAATTCGCTTCGCGAGCGCGATCGCTCAGGTACTCGTCACTGGTGCGCAGCTCATCAACCAGCTTGCGGTTCAATGCAGCGACACCCAACCAGACCTCACCGGTTGCCACCTCATCAATGTGCAATTGCGGACGATAACGTCCGACAAAATCCTTGAACAGCTGATGGGTGACGTCCAGGTCTTCCTGGAACTTCTCCTTACCTTTCTCGGTGTTCTCGCCAAACACGGTCAAGGTGCGCTTGTATTCACCCGCGGTCAGCACCTCAAAGTCAATGTCGTGCTTTTTCAACAAGCGGTTGACGTTGGGCAGCTGTGCCACGACGCCAATCGAGCCAAGCACGGCAAACGGCGCGCTGATGATCTTTTCGCCGATGCAGGCCATCATGTAACCGCCGCTGGCAGCGACTTTGTCGATACAGATGGTCAGCGGGATACCAGCTTGGCGAATGCGCGCCAGTTGCGAAGCTGCCAGGCCGTAGCTGTGCACCAGGCCGCCGCCGCTCTCCAAACGCAACACCACTTCATCACTAGGGGTGGCGAGAGTGAGCAAAGCAGTGATCTCATTGCGCAGACTTTCAGTGGCCGAGGCTTTGATATCACCATCGAAGTCGAGCACAAAGACCCGGGTCTTATCCTCAGCCTTGGTCTTCTTGAGCTTTTTATCCGCCTTGGCTTGCTGCTTGCGCAAGGCCTTTAGCTCGGCCTTGTCGTACAGACCTGACTCAAGACGCTCGCGCAGCTGCTTGTAGAAATCGTTGAGGCGGGTGACCTGCAACTGCCCACCTGGCTTGCGCCGCCCTTTGCCCCGCAGGCCAGCAATGGCCGACAGCACCACCAGAATGGCGATTACCAGGGTTGCGGTCTTGGCGAGAAAGCTTGCGTATTCGGCAAGAAATTCCACAGTAATCCTCAAAGCACAAAATTGATCGCCCATCGTACCTAAGGTTGGGGTGACTTGGTACGACGGCCTAAGGTTTTAACCGGGCGCTTTGGCCTTCAGTCTTCCAACGGCTTGGGAGGCGCCGCGGGCTTGGCCGGTTTGCTCGGTTTAGCGTCCTTTGCCTTGGGCTCGGCCACAGCGGCAGCGACAGGTTCTGGGGCCGTTACGGCTTTCTCGTTAGCGGGCAGTTCGTCCACAGCCTTGATGATCACCTGCGGGTCGATCTTCTCACCACTGTCATCATCCTTGAGCACGTGCCGCTCGCCGTCCTTGCCCACCAGGATTACCTTGGTGCCTTTGCTTGCGCCTAATTTGAGTTCACGGATCAGGGCCATGGTGGTTTGTTGTTCAAGGTTCTTGTCCTCGCGCATGCCCATCATGTTGGCAACGCTATACAGGACCAGCCCACGTTCCTTGAAAGCCGCCTGGGTAGCAGGATCTTTCAGGGCTTCATTCAATCCACGCAGGGTTGGATCCGCCGAGCTTGGGGCAATGACTACCAAAGGCCGTGCCTTACCCAACTCTTTGGCCAGGGGGGCATCACTGTCGGCGGCGAACAGTGGGCCACTAACGGCGAGCAAGGTGGCGAGGGTCAGTGACCGGACGAGCATGTGCATCTCCTTACTATCTCGATAAACCAGTGACTACAGATCATGGAGAAAAATCCGCTCTGGAGACTAAACCACCTGACAGAGCAAGTGGTTAGAGGAAAAGTTACCGGCGATTTCCAAGCTTTCTCCAGACCGGGATATCGGCATCTCCGGAAATGCCGACACCCAGACAAAGCATAGTTCAAAGCCGCCCGAGGTGAGCTGACGTGCCGCTTTCAGCTATACCGTACTCAACGCACGTGAATTGGCGGGTCCGCCGGTCCTTCCTCCAGGGCGCGGATCGTCACCTCAAGCATCAGCCCTCGACGCGCGGCCAGCTGCTCATCTCTGATCGCGTCCGATTGCAGCTTCTTGTCCTGGTCGGACAATGCCTGATCATCGAAGAGCGCTTCGAGCCGCTCATGAAATGGCTCATCCATGCGACTGAATTCGTCAGCCCGGGTGCGCTCCAGATGGGCCTGCCAAAAATCGCGCTCGACTAACGAACGCGCCAGTCGCTCTTGTGTTTCAGCCTCCAAGACCTGCACATACGCCTGCTCCAGGCGCGTCTCATCAACCCCGGCAATGGGTCGAAAGCTCATGTCGCCCACCTCCACAGGTAAGTTCAGGCGTTCACGCAGACCAAGTCGATAAGCAAGGCCAACTTCGCTTTCGTCAGGATTGCCAGCGCGAGCAACGATGTCCTGCACTGCCAAACGGTCAACCTCATCCAGACGCCACAGGCGCTTACCCAAGTCCAGCAACGCGCTTTCTGAATTCCCTTCGGTATTGTTCCGGGCACTCCACACTAGGACTTTTAATTCCAGGTTACTCAAACACCAGGTAGCACCGTCCTGACAGCCCCATTCATCATTGGCCACGCTGAACAGTTCATCACACAGTACCGGGTTGTCAGTCATCAATTGCAGTAACGCCAACACACGTAACGCGACCGGACGAGGTCGACGGTGAAAATCCGCCGATTGAAGCAACTGGCGCAATACCCGGAAAAAACGCTCTGACTCGGGTCGCTGCTCAATCGCGTCCCAGCGACTAACCATCGAACCGCGGTAACCCGGCCCCACGGCATCGCCCCACAGTTCGCGCGCATTGATCGACTGCTCGCCAGCAGCGTCTGCATCGACTGGTTCCAGGGGTGCCGTCAATGCCATCTGCAAACGCAAGACCTCAGTCGCCCCAAATGAATTACCCGCCAGGCGGATCCTGCGCCTGACTAGCAACGGTGCTTGATAGAACTGTTCTGGTAAGTGGGTGATGCGGTTGTCGCGCAGGTCCGCGTAATACATCATCGGTCGATCGGTCAGTGCCGAAGGAACCTGGCTGATGCGGGTGGCGCGCAGGTTCAGCCAGCGCAGTCGGCTCATTCCGCTCAGAGTAAAAGTACGGCCCAAGGGGTTATGAGACAGGTCGATGTACTCGAGCTCTTCACAACTGGCTAAAACAGTTGCCTGGGCCCGATCCAGGACGATCTGATTGTTGGTCAGCACCAGCGAGCGCAACTGCTGCATCTGCAACAATGGTTGCGGCAGTCGGGTCAAGTGGTTATCCCCCAAGTCCAACACTCGCAGGCGACTGAACGCCAACAGGAAACTCGTCGGGATCTCCTCAAGATCCATGTGCAGCAGTGCGAGATTGGATATATGACCGAAGCTGACCCGCGCCGGCAACTGCGGCAAACCTTCTGGCTTGGCCCCATACAGCATCATGTGAAAGTTGGCGTTTGGTTGGCTGGTATCGTAGGGAGCGGCCGTCCGGCGTCGCCAGCCATTGAGCAACGTCCGCCTGACGAAAACGCGCTCAGCTGCCAGCTCGACGTCGCCCTCCATGACCCAGTCATCCAGGCAACCGTTGAGATCAGCCAGCTCCGCGCGCAGGCTTGCCATGACGATTTCTGGCCTGCGACCAGACTGGAGGACATTCTCGACCCAGGCGATGACTTGCTCGTCAGTGAAGGTAGGAAACAGCTCTCGCAGCATCGCAGGCATCGACCTATCTCGACCACACAAGCCACTGGGCGTACACCCTCCCATCAGATAGCCAAGGCGTCCATCTGCCAGGCGTTGCGGTGGGCGGAAGGTGCCACTGCGCTGCACTCGGGTAAATAGCTGGGCGACCTCTTCGCGCCGCTGTACAGCCTGGCGAGCCAGCAGCACCCGCAAGTTGTGCGAGAACGGCTCGCCAATACCCATGGAGGCCCATTGCTGCGCTGTACGGGCACCGACCATCACTTCAAAAAACTCGCCCGCCTCGCCGTCGGCCAGCCCTTTAGCACCCAGACGCAGGAATCGACCATTGACATGCGCCAGGTCCACCACTTGCTTGCCCTCCCCTGTTGTCAGCAGTAAAGGTCCAAGGGCATTGCCTTCGAACAAGCGCCAGCGCACCCCTTGTGCGGACCCGGCAAGATGTTTGAGCATGCCGAGGGCTATCCTGGCCAAATCTGCAGTCTGCGGCGTATCCAGGTAGAACGCTTCATAGCCACGGACCGTACGAATGGCCAGCGAACTGGCCCGCGCAGCCTCGGCTAGGCGCAAAGGGATCCGCCCACTTTCCAGCAGGCGGCGTAGGTCATTGCTGCTCGCCGCTTCCAACAGCTCATCGGCAGCGCCCCGATGCAGACTCGGAAACACCCGACACAGTGCACTGCTGCTAGGGCTGTGAGTGGCTTGCATGGCATTGTAAAGGTCCCGGAACAACTTCCGACGTTCGGACCAAGCCAGCTCAGCCAGCGCCTGATCAGCAAGCCCGGCAGCTCCGGCCAGTCTTTGCGCATGCTGCAGCACGGTGATGTCTTCAACCTTTTCGCCCGAGCGCAGGCGACTGACCAAACGGCGAATACGTGCATCCAGTCGGCATCGCAATACACTATCGAGCAGTCCCGCCAGCGCGGGCTGGTCACTGACATGCATAGCGCGCAGATGATCAGCTTCAAGACCATTGCAGATCAAAACCTGATCGATTTGCTCGTCATCCAAGCCACTAAAATTGCGACCCAGGCGCCGGAAAAGGTGAAATCTATCGTCCCATTCAGCCGGCTGCTCGCTCCACAGGCGCCATGCCCCCGCGCCATTGCCTTGCAATTCTGGGCCATGCCCATCAATCGAGCGCAGTTGCCAAGTCCGATTGGCAGGGCCACGGATGACTGGATAGGTTTGCTCGTCTATCTCGACCCAGGACTGACCGTCCAGATGCTGGATTCCTTCCGCGTCAACCGCTGTTCCACTGGGGACTGTAGCACTGCGAAAGGGCACCAAGTCTTGCTGCCACAGTTTTGTGCTGCCATCCTCCAGCCGCGCCGGAACCAGGTTGTCGACCCACACTGAGCGATTCCATTGTCGCCGCACTGCCGCCACCCCGACCGCAGTGGCAGCTATCGTCGCAAGATCGACGGCAACATTGTGAAGGTGTTCAAGCGCCTCGCTGGTGTCACCCTCACGCCATGTCTCAATACCGTGGTAAACCTCGCCCAGCAGTTCCCAGACCGTAACCGCCAGCAGCACGATGCCAATCTGCGGAACAAACAACCCTGCGACATTGACCAGCGTCCAGCCTTCGGCAGCCAGACGCTGGTCATGCCCACGCTGAATTTCACGATCAAGCTGGGCAACGGGCGTTGCAATCAGCGCCGCATCATCCTTGATCTGGCGAATACGCGCACGCGCCAGGCTGTTGAACAGGGGCACCGGATACGGCTGTAGGTACTCCTGCAAGTCGAAACTGGCCCAGACAGGCAAGTCTGCATAGGCAGGAATGATGACGGAAAAGAACGCCTGACTGTCGCGCAAGCGCACAAACCGTCTGAAAAACTGCAGGTAAGCGTTGCTCCGCAAGCGCTGGCCGAGGGCTCTGGCCATCCGGGTCAAACTTGAGAACGTGCTCCAAGCGCCATAGGGATCACCTGGGATATACAACAGTATCTGGCGGGTGGTGTTCAAAAGCGGCCCCTGGTCGATGACCTCGAGCACGACAATTTGCTCCAGCATGCATCCAATCAGGCGCAACTGCTTGGCTACCACCAGATTTCCAGCCAGACGCCCCGTTTTGCCCTCCAGCGACATCCCCAGCACCAACTGCAACTCGCTATCACTCAAGATGCCCATGAACCGGGCCTGATAGGCATCTACCGCCATGGCGTAGCGGTATGCACCGACCAGCAGCGACTCCACACCTTTTGGATTATCGCTTGGATTGAGAACAGCGCTGAGGTGGCGCTGGTAGTGTTCACCCAGGTCGAGCTCACGACACAACGCGGCAAACTCGATCGCAGTGGGTGCCGGGCGCAACCCCTGGCGACTGATGAGCAGGCGATTGCCCCTAGGCTGGCCGTCAGCCTGAGCCTGCTCGGCGGTGAAGTTACGCATGGCGACTTCGAGCAAGGGTTTGTCTTCGTACACTACTTTGGTGAGATGGCTACCCACCGGCTGCGCATTGATGACTGGCTCACGGCGGCCTTGTAAAAACCTCAAACGCCGCACGTTGTACCCTGGCGCATGCCGCTCGTCCAAGGCGGTCTGCAGGGCGGAGGCGACGAAATCGTCAATGTTGTCTATTCGCGCAAGCATTCGAGCCAACTGCTGACGAAATTCCAGGCTTTTACTCAGTGCCTCGCCCAATACGTTCATCTGGTCGACCGGGACTTTGAGCAGCCAAGCCGGTAATCGCTTGCCGATGATGCTGTCCTGAAACGCCGCCGCTGTGTTGCGCAGCGTCTCAAGCCGTGGATCGTCAGCGCTTGCGGTGGCTTTGGCGGTGTTTGCTTGTGATACCTGGCCGGCACCCATGGGTAGGCCCTCCTGTGAGTTTAAACCGACCAGCCTAAGGATCGCTGCACAGGAAAAGAGCTAGATATCTACTACGGGCGCTCAGAACAACAGCAGTTGCCGATCGGTCAGCGCGGCGAAGTCATCGTCGACGAAGGGCAGGATAGCGTCGGCAACCGGTTGTAGCTGGCGGCTGAGGTAGTGATCGTAATCGATCGGCGATTGCAGGTTCTCCAACGGTTCGGGGCCTGCCGTGGTGATGATGTAGCTGATCCAACCGCCATTCTGGTATTGCCGTGGCCGGCCCAGACGCAGATTGAATTCATCGGCCAGTCGCGCGGCGCGCACATGCGGAGGAACGTTGCGCTGGTAATCAGCCAGCGGCCTGCGCAGGCGCTTGCGGTAGATCAGTAGCTGATCCTGCTCGCCAGCCAGGGTGGCACGCACATACTCACGCACATAGTCGCGATAGGGCTGGCCACGAAAAATCCGCTCATAGAGTTCCTGCTGAAATTGCCGGGCCAGCGGCGACCAGTCGGTGCGCACCGATTCCAGACCCTTATAGACCATCTGCTGCTGACCGTCGGCACGCTGCACCAGGCCGGCATAGCGCTTTTTGCTACCCTCTTCAGCACCACGAATGGTCGGCATCAAAAAGCGCCGATAATGGGTTTCGAACTGCAATTCCAACGCACACTCCAGGCCCATGCTCTGGCGTAGATGCTCGCGCCACCACTGATTGACCTTGGCCACCAGCGCGCGGCCAATGCGCGCCGCAGCCTGTTCATCGTGGGCGCTTTTTAGCCAGACGAAGGTGGAGTCGGTATCGCCATAGATCACATCGAAACCTTCGGCTTCGATCAGCGCCCGGGTCTGGCGCATGATCTGGTGGCCGCGCATGGTGATCGACGAGGCCAGGCGCGGATCGAAGAAACGACAGCCGCTGGAGCCGAGCACGCCATAGAAGGCATTCATGATGATCTTCAGCGCCTGTGACAGCGGCGCGTTGTCGGCGCGCTTGGCCGCCTCGCGGCCCTGCCACACCCGCTCGACGATAGCCGGCAGGCAGTGGCGAGTGCGCGAAAAACGCCCCCCGCGAAAGCCCTCTACCGAGTGTTCATCGTCGGGCTGACGCAAGCCTTCGACCAAGCCCACAGGATCGATCAGGAAGGTACGAATGATCGAGGGGTAGAGGCTTTTGTAATCCAGCACCAGTACCGAATCGTACAGACCAGGGCGCGAGTCCATGACGAAGCCGCCGGGGCTGGCTTCATCAGGTCGACTGCCCAGATTCGGCGCGACGTAGCCCAACCGGTGCATGTGGGGAATGTACAAATGGCAGAACGCGGCCACCGAGCCGCCGCTGCGGTCCACCGGCAAACCGGTGACAGTGGAGCGTTCAAGCAAGAACTCGAGCAACCGGGTGTGGGCAAAGATCCGCGTGACCAACTCGCAGTCCTTGAGGTTGTAACGGGCCAGGGCCGGTTTGTCCTCGGCGAACATGCGGTTGATCTCGTCCATGCGCTGGTAGGGCGTATCGATCGCCTTGCCCTCGCCAAGCAGGGTCTGGGCAACGTTTTCCAGGCTGAACGAAGCAAAGCTCCAGGTCGCCGAGCGCAGCGCCTCGATACCGTCGATCAACAGCCGGCCCGGGGCGTCGGCGAACACATGGTTGCGGCCTGAATGGGCGCGCAAGGTCATTGGCGCACCATTGCGTCCCAAGGCCAACGGCAGGTGCAGCCGGGCGGCGTGCTCATGCAGTAGGCGCAGGTCGAACTGCACCAGGTTCCAACCAATGATTGCATCGGGGTCGTGATCGGCCATCCACTGGTTAAGGCATTGCAGCAGCTGCGCGCGGTCGTCGCAGTAATGCAGATCGAAGTCCAAGCCGCTGGCATCGCCATTGGCCGGGCCGAGCATATACACCTGACGCTGGCCGCACCCTTGCAGGGCGATGCTGTACAGCTCGCCGCGCTCAGTGGTTTCGATATCCAGCGAGACCAGGCGCAGCGGCGGGCGGTAGTCGGGGTGCGGCTTGAGTTGGGCGTCGCAGAGCACGCCATGGGCATCGGGCTTGCCATCGAACAGCACCGGCGCGGTGATGAAGCGCTCCATCAGGTAGCGCTCCGGCGGGCGGATATCGGCCTCGTAGACCTCGACCCCGGCGCCACGCAGACGCTGTTCCAACTGCATCAACTGGCGATGCTGGCGACAATACAGGCCAAGTACCGGACGCTGCTCGAAGTCACGTAGACGCAGTGGCTTGAACTCAACGCCCTGCTCATCCTTGAGCAGGGCCCGGGCATGTGCGGCGTAGATCTCTGGGATGAACGCGACTGACTCCTGAACCGCCAGGCGTAGCTGGCGCGGGCCTTGGTCAGTGGCCAACCAGAACTCCACGCAGGTGCCCTCGGGCGTGTCATGCCAGTGCCGGGTGAGGACGAAACCCTGCTGCAACTCCACCGCGTTGAACTCCACACATTGATAGGCGCCGATTCTACCTTGTTGCGCCGTTGTCGGCCTTATCGCCAGCCGTTCGCTTCAGCGCCCGCCCGCGACGAACCCGGCGCGGCGACCCGACCAGGCGAGAATCCCGGCCAGCGCGATCATCACCAGCACCACACTGGCGAACGCGCCGACCCCGCTACCGCTAAGCAACAAGCCACCGGCCACCCCACCCAGGGCAATCGCAGTATTCCATACGGTCACCAACGTCGACTGGGCGACATCACCGCCCTCGCCTGCTGCATCTGCGCAGGCTGTCTGCAATAGGGTCGGCGCGCCGCCATAGGTCAGGCCCCAGAGTGCCACGCTCAGATACACCACCCCAGGCGTCGGCGCCTCCTGGCCAAGCAACAGGGTTGCCACGGCAAAACCTGCCAAGCTCAACAACACCAGCAATCGCAAGTGGCGATCGACCCACAGGCCCACCACCACGATGCCCAGCAACGCCGCCAGGCCAAAGGTCAGCAGCACCAGGCCAGTGTCCGCCGCCATGCTTGCCGCCGCCAGCAGCGGCACGATGTAGGTGTAAAGGATGTTATGACCCAGAACCCACGCCAGAATGACCAGCAAAACGACTGCCACCCCCGGTGTGCGCAACACCTGCCAGGCCCCGGTGCGCTGTCCTGGCGCCTGCCCAGGAAAATCCGGCACCGCCCGCAATACCCACAGCGCCAACACTACCGAGGCCAGGGTAACCAGCACAAAAGTGGCGCGCCAGCCCAGCCACTCACCCAGCCAGGTGCCAACCGGGACCCCCAGCGAGAGCGCAATCGGCGCGCCGACCATGGCCACTGCCATCGCCTTGCCCTGGCGCGCCACCGGCACCATGCGCCGGGCATGCCCGGCGATCAGCCCCCATGCCAAACCCGCAGCGGCACCCGTAAGAAAGCGCGCCACCAGGGTCAGGCCATTGGATTCGGAGATCGCCGTCAAACCGTTGAAAACAATGAACCCAGCAATCGCCAGCAGCAGCGTGCGCCGGCGCCACCAGCCCTGGGTCAGGGTCACCAAGGGGATCGCGGTCAGCAGCGAACCCAAGGCATAGGCAGTCACCCACTGCCCGGCCATCGCCTGGCTGATCTGCATACCACCGGCAATCTGGCCGAGCAGCCCGGCCGGCAGGGTCTCGCTGAGAATGGCGATAAAGCCGGTCATGGCCAGCGCGAGCAGGCCACTGAGCGGCAAGCGTTGCGCTGAGGAGGGAGTATCGGCCGCTGTCGCGATGGCCGCTTGAGAAGTTTGGTGCATGGCGAGAACGCCTCATGTTGCTGATCAAGAGGCAGGCATCTTGCGTCGGTGTGGATTACGGAAAAAGATGGGTAGAATTCCGCTCACCTCGGACGTTGATGTCCGCAATCGGGAGCAGCACATGGACAGCCTCAGCGGCTTTGTGGTCTTCAACCG
Source organism: Pseudomonas urmiensis (assembly GCF_014268815.2). NCBI lineage: Bacteria > Pseudomonadati > Pseudomonadota > Gammaproteobacteria > Pseudomonadales > Pseudomonadaceae > Pseudomonas > Pseudomonas urmiensis. Next base: position 1,333,177 of record NZ_JABWRE020000001.1, on the reverse strand, counting down.
GGTTGCCGAAACCCGCAGTTTCGTCGCTGCCGGGCAATCGCTGGGCATCAGTGCCTCGGCGGTGGGCAAGCGGGTGGCGAGGCTGGAGGCGCGCCTGGGGGTACGCTTGTTCCACCGCAGCACACGCAGCATCACCCTGACCGCCGAGGGCACGCTGTTCCTGGAACGCAGTCGGCGCATCCTGGCGGAGATCGAAGCCACTGAGCAGGCGCTGTCGCAGGCCAGCGAAACACCGAGTGGGCGGCTGCGAGTCAGCCTGCCTCAGGTGACCGGCTTAGTGATGCCAGCCCTTGCCGACTTCATGGCGTTGTACCCACAGATCGAACTGGACCTGGACTTCAGCGACCGCATGGTCGATATCATCGGCGAAGGCTTCGACGTAGTCATGCGCGGCGGCCAGCCAGTGGATTCGCGGCTCAATGCCAAGTTCCTCGGCCACTTCCAGCATCGCCTGGTAGCCTCGCCGCAGTACCTGCACGAACGCGGCGTGCCGGAGCATCCACGCGACCTGAGCGGCCATACCTGCCTGCACTACCGTTTCCCCAGCAACGGCAAGCTGGAGAGCTGGCCGCTGCGCCGCGAGCATCCCGAGCAGGCTTACGACATCCCCATCTCGATGGTCTGCAACCATGTCGAGACGCGCATCTGCTTTGCCCTCAACCACCGCGGCATTACCTGCCTGCCAGATTTCAACGTGCGCAAGGAAGTGGCCAGCGGCAGCCTGGTGAGCGTGCTCGACGACTTCATGGAGCGGCGCGGCAGCTTTTACCTGCTGTGGCCCTCAGGCCGGCAGATGCCGCCAAAGTTGCGGGTGTTCATCGACTTCATGCTGCAGCGGGTGTTCCAGGAACGGCAGGCCTAGCCATACAGGTAGTTGATTTCCTTGGACGCCAGCGGCGGCACCTGGGCCAGGAGAAAATCGCGCAGGCGCTGCATCTGCCGGGCCTTGGGGCTGGCTTTGAGCCAGGTCATGTAATAGCCATCACCTGTGGCCACGGCGTGCTTGAACGGCGTGACCAGGCGCCCGGCGCCGATATCGGCACTGGCCAGCACCAGGTCGACCACGGAAATCCCCAGCCCCTGCTGGGCCGCCGAGATACCTTGATCGAGCGTGTCGAACACCTGGCCCTGGTCGATGCTGATGTCCAGCGCATCCATCCGCGCCAGCCAGCGCCGCCAGTCGCGCCGGTCGGTCGAGGGATGGAGAAACTCGCACTGCTTGAGCGCCGACAGAGCGGGGGCTTCGTCCTGCAGGTAGTCGGGATGGCAGACCGGGATCAGCCATTCATCAAACAGCTTGAAGCTCTCGACGTCGGCCGCAAAGCGTCCGTTGGCCAGAAGGATGGCGCAGTCGTAGGGCTCGGAATAGAAATCGACGCTGTCGATGTCCATCCACACGCTCGACAGTTGCACGCTGCAACTGTTCTCGACCTTCTTGAACGCATCCAGCGCCCGCAGCAGCCAGCGCACGGTCAGGGTCGACGGCGCTTTGAGGCGCAGGCCATAGCGGTCCTGACGCAATAGCGCGCAAGCGTTCTCGATGATCTTGAAGCCGACCTTGAGCTCCTGGGCCAACAGCCGGCCGTGTTCGGTCAGGCGCAGCTTGGGGCCGCGCCGCTCGAACAAGTCGCAGCCAAAAAGCGACTCGAGGGTCTTGATGTGATGGCTCACTGCGCCTTGGGTCAGCGCCAGCTCTTCTGCCGCGCGGGTGAACGAGCCATAGCGCGAGGCCACTTCGAAGGCGCGCAGCGCGTGCAGTGCCTGAATCCGTTCCGACATCGTTCGCCTTCCCAATCATGAGTGAGACTAATAGTAGGTCATAGTTCCAGGCGTTTTACAACTGCAAGTCGTTCTCAGAAAATGCTTGAAAACAACAAATACATAGAGCGAAACCGCCTAACTAACGGCGGAAACGATTATTAGAACTCCTGGGGAAACCATGTTTACGGGTTATGGAAACTGCTATCGCTTGGATGCGCTAGAGCTGGCCAATGAACATGTCCAGAATGCCAATCACTGGACGTATAAAACTATCCAACATTTTCGCGACATTCTCGCCAACCCCGACTTTCCCTGCCTGTTCGGGCGCAAGGCGGTCGCCGCCAAGACCTGCCACATCGTCTTCGCCCGCGCCGAGCACATGGCCGACGACATGGCGCAGGGCCTGGCCGATTATGTCCGCACCATCGAGCCGATCCCGCTCAAGCAGCGCATCGGCACCCCGCTGCTGGTGTTTCTCGAGACTGCCCCTGGCGGCAGCCTTGAGCAACAGCAGGCACTGGCGTGGAAAGTCCTGCAGGGCGTGCACGCGCGCGACCCCCAGCCCTGGCCGCAGGACGTGCCGGGCGATCCGCATGACAGCCAATGGTCATTCTGCTTCGCCGGCATGCCGCTGTTCATCAACATGAACTTTCCCGCCCACCGCGTGATGAAGAGCCGCAACCTGGGCGACAGCATCGTGTTTGTGATCAACCCACGGGAAAGCTTCGACGAAGTGGCCAGCGCTGCCACCGAAAGCGGCCAGCGCATTCGCGGCAAGATCCGCGAGCGGGTAAGGCACTACAACGATGGCGTGATGCCCGACTCCCTGGGCTTCTTCGGCCAACAAGACAACTACGAGTGGAAGCAATACCAGTTGCAGGAGCACGGCTCGCTGAACCCTGCACGTTGCCCATTCCACGCCCATGCAACACCCGACACATTGATCGAGAACTGACCGTGAATACCGCATTGACTGCCACTTACGCCCTGACCGTGCTGCTGCTGATCGCCACCCCTGGCCCGGTCGTCGCACTGATCGTCAACACTGCCGCCGCCTCCGGGTCGCGCAAAGCCCTGTTCACCGCGATCGGCACCAACTGGGCGTCGCTGGTGCTGATTGGCGCCGCAGCCTGGATCATCATGACCAGCGCTGCCATCGACAAGGTCTGGCTCAACGGCATGAGTTTGCTGGGCTGCCTGTTCATCGGCTACATCGCCGTCGCCACGCTGCGCGAAGCATTGCAGGCTCCAGTAACGGACACCGAGATGGTGCAAGCGCCGGTAAAACCCGGGCGTGGCGGCTTGCTGCAAGGGTTCATGGTGGGCATCTCCAACCCCAAGGACATCATCTTCTTCATCTCCTTCTTCCCCCAGTTCATCCAGATCACCGAGTCGTTCGAAAAGAGCATGGTGGTGCTGTCATTGCTGTGGATCGCCATCGATTTCGCCGTGCTCAGCCTGTACATCTTCGCCATCGGCAAGATTGCCTCGCAGCGCAGCAACCGCCTGATCAGCCTGGCTTCGGGCGTGGCCTTGCTGCTGATCGCCGCCGGTGGCCTGCTCTACAACCTCAAGGAGCTGACGGCCTGACGCGGCCGCTGACCTACCCACCCACAAGGAACGTCCATGAGACCGATCGACACCGCTACGGACGTCCTGGGCGCGCCCCTCCCCTTGCAGGAGGACTACCAACGCTTCCTGCAACTGGGCAGTCGCCGAGCCCCGCATACCCTCTATATGCACGAGCGTGGCTATCGCTCCGGCACGATCAATACCGATGCGCTGGGCCTGCGCTACAGCCACTGTGCGGGCAAGCGCTATTCGCCGGCCGAGCGCGGCGCCAGTGCCCGGGTCAACCTGTTGGTAGGCGGATCGACCGCACTGGGCATCGGCGCCAGCAACGATGAACACACAGTGGCCTCGCACCTGTCGATGCTCACCGGCGAAGTCTGGTTGAGCCTGGCCGGGTGTGGCCTCAATGCCACTCAAGAATTGCTGATGTTTCTCAGTCACCAGCATCGCTTGGGCAACATTGGCCACGTGGTGGTCCTGAGCGGGCTGAACACCCTCGCCCAGGAAGCCTTGGGCGAGATCATGGCGGCCGGTCATGCGCAGCATCAGGGCGGCGCCTATCAGACCTACCTGAACAGCTTCAACGAAGGCGTGCCGACGCTCGACACGCCGCGCCGCCAATCGCTGTGGCAGCGCCTGGGCCACGCCCTGCTGCCGCGTCATGAGGCGCCAACCCCCGACTGGTCACTGCCCGCCCCGGACAAACGCCTGATGCGCGCCGCCGACTGCATCGGGCGCACCCTGCGCCAATGGGATCGCCTGCTGGCCGACAGCCACGCCACCCTGACTTTCATTCTCCAGCCATTGCTGCCCTGGTGCCGGGAAAGCCTGCCCGATGGCGAGCAACTGATGATGGCGGCGCAACGTCAGCCGACCAACTTCGATCGGCTGCTGGCTGACGTGCAGGACAGTCAACAGCATGTAGCCTTTTTCCGAAGAATTAAAAGCGAAGCCGAGTCGGTGCCCTGCTATGACATGAACAGCATGCTCAGCAGCTCGCCGGTTTTTGGCCAGTCGCTGTTCGTCGATCGCCTGCATTTCAATGACTTAGGCAACAATGCCCTGGCAAAGGTGATCACCGCAAAGCTGGGCCTGGCCCAGGAAAAGTACAGCCAACGCAAAGTGACGCCGATCAAGCTCGTCTGATAAACGCGGCAATGGTCTTTCGGCGGGGGCCTTGGGGTGGCTAGAATACGCCGTCGTCGCTCTGATTTGCCTGAGGCACATGCGTAACCGCAATGAACACCACCGCCATCTGGTCGCAACTGACCGCCTACGAGGCTCATCCGTGAGTCGCGCTGTCTTGTTCTCGCCCCTGCTCATGGCCCTGGCTCCGCTCGGCGCGCAAGCACTGGAGATCCAGATCGATCCGCACGCCGATCTGCTGTACCGCCAGGCCCTACCCTTGCTGGAGCAGGCAGACAACCGCGAAGACAGCCCCAGCGCGCTGCGCACGGCGATCGACAGCGATCCAGAACTCAGCCGTCAGGGCCAAGCGCTGGCCCGCACCCTGCCAACTGCGGTAGACCTGCTGAAAAAGTCGGTCGCCCTGGGTCATCCGGTGGCGCAATACCGCTTGGCGCTGTACTACATGACCTACCTGCCAGCGGCGCAGATCCCCGATGCGGCCTGCCCGTTGCTGCAAGCCAGCCTCAAGCAAGGCTTTGCCCCTCCCGCACCAGCGATCTCTACCTGGTGCCCGCCCTATAACGCCAGCCCTGCCTACCGTGACGCCATGGAAGCGATTCCGAACATGGCCACCTTGTATGCGCCGTACTATCCGCAGCCAGCGGTACGCCTGGCTTGCAACCGCAGCCAGCCGCAGGGGCTGGAAATGCAGTGGGGCCGTCAGCGCGACTATCAGGCCGAGGTGTACCGCCTGCTTGGCGACCTTGATCCGCAGCATCGCCAGCTGTTGCTGCAAAAAGCCGTGGAGATCAATGGCTGTGCTGCCGCGCAGCAGCGCTTGACCAGCCACCGCTGAAGTAGCCCCCTGCCCCGCAGACAGCGCCGGGCAGGGAACAAACAAGCAAGATCGTTCAAGCCAGCGCCCCCGCCCTCTGCCATGCTGCTCTGCCCTGTAGATGTGTTTGAGCCACCATGTCCAGCCGTCAGCCCATCGCCCGTACCGCCTTCCTCCACGGCGCCATCGCCATTTTGCCGCTGTCCCTGGCCGTAGCCCCATGGGGCCTGCTGGCAGGCTCGATGGCCATCGAAGCCAACCTCAGCCCTTGGGAGGGCCAAGGCCTGTCGGCCATCGTGTTTGCGGGGGCTGCGCAACTGGTGGCCATTGGCATGCTCAAAAGTGGCGCCAGCCTGCTCTCGATCCTGCTGACCACCCTGCTACTGACCTCCCAACACCTGCTGTACGGGTTGTCCATGCGCCCGCTGTTGTCGGGCCAGCCGCTGGGCTGGCGGCTGGGCCTTGGCTTCTTGCTGACCGATGAATTCTTCGCCCTGACCAGCCATTACGACCAGCAGCAATTCAACCGCTGGTATGCCCTGGGCGTAGGCCTGACCTTCTATGTCGCCTGGAACCTGTTCACCTTGGCCGGCATCATCTTGGGCCAGAACATCCCCCACCTGGACCAACTCGGCCTGGACTTCTCGATTGTCGCCACGTTCGTCGCCTTGATCGCGCCGGTAGTGCGTAATGTGCCAACCGTAGTGTGCGTGGCAGTGTCGCTGTTTTGCTCGGTGCTGTTCAGTGCCTGGCATTGGGAAACCGCGCTGGTCGCCGCCGGCCTGCTGGGCATGGGCGCCGGCTTCATCTGCCAGAAGTTCTCGGGAGCACGCGCATGACTTGGCTGCTGATCTTGGCCATGGGCCTGGTGGTGTTTCTCAACCGCTATGCGTTTCTGGAACCGCGCCTGCCGCTGCGCCTGAGCTCCAATGCCCGGCAGTTTCTCGGCTTCGCGGTACCGGGCATGCTCACTGCGATTTGCGGGCCGATCATCTTCCTGCCTGGCCATCAGCTCGACCTGAGCCCGAGCAACCCTTACCTGCTCGGGTCCCTGGTCGCCATAGCCCTGGTGCTGTTGACCCGCAGCGTGTTGCTGAGCATGCTGGTGAGCATGTTGATCTTCTTTTTGCTGCGCAGCTGTCTGGCATGAGCACGCCCCTGCGCGAACAAACCCACCTGTGGCAGGCGCCGGCGCTTGGCGATGTCGAGATGCTGCATGCGCGGTATTTCCAGCAGCGCTTCGCCCCACACGTGCACGAAGGCTACGTCTTCACCGTGATCGAGTCCGGCGCGCAACGCTTTTGGCACCGCGGCAGCGAGCACCTGGCGCCGGTCGGCAGCATGGTACTGATCAATCCCGATGAACTGCACACCGGCGCCACCGCTCATGAAGCCGGCTGGCGTTATCGCGGCTTTTATCCGGAACATGCCCGGGTCACCGGGGTGCTGGAGGAGCTGGAGCTGGGCCGTCATGGCATGCCGCATTTTCAGCAGAGCGTGATCCAGGACCCAACCCTGGCCGCCGCCTTCAGCCAATTGCATCAGTTGTCCGAATCCGGTGCCAGCGCCCTCGAGCAGCAGACCGCCTGGCGCCACGCCGTGCTGGCGCTGGTGCAGCGGCACGGCCATGGCGCCCAGCCGCGCGCACCGGGCAACGAGCCGTTGGCCGTGGCTCGCGCCCGCGAGCTGCTGGAAAGCCAACTGGCCGACCCACCGTCGCTGGAAAGCCTGGCGGCGGCAGTCAACCTCTCGCCTTTCCATTTCGCCCGGGTATTTCGCCAAGCCACTGGCCTGCCGCCGCATGCCTGGCTCAAGCAACGCCGACTGGGTCGCGCGCGGGAGCTATTGAAAAGGGGGATGGCCGCCGCCGAGGTGGCGTTTGCCCTGGGTTTCGCTGACCAGAGCCATCTGAGTCGCCAGTTCAAGCAGGCCTATGGAGTCACTCCGGGCGCTTATCGCACGGCCTGCCTGAGCCTGTAGCCGGATCCGGCAGCAATGCCAGCCACTGCTACACTGACAGGGTTGAACGGAGGATCCTGTCATGTCCGCAAAAGAGCTCAACACCCTCCTGACGCTGATGAACCAGCGCCAAACCCGCTTGACCAGTGCGTGCAAGGAAATCGCCGAATGGATCGACCGGCAGGGCGATGTGCCCGCGGCCGGCAAGATTCGCGACAGTCTCAAAGCGCTGGAGGCAGAAGAGGCACAAGTGCGCAAAACCTTGACTTCGCTGACGATCGACCGGCCACTGCCACGTTTTCGCGGTTGAGGCCACCGTCAAGCAAAAAGGCCGCTCCCGCAGAGGGCAACGCGGCCCCTGCGTGAGCGGCCTTGAGCCGCCAATGCGCTGCATAGCAGCCCAAGCGTTTAGTGCTGGTGAGCGTGCTCGTGGCCTGCGCCCGCTTCAGCGGTCAGCGCGCGTACTGGCGCCTGCACTTGCAGGGTCTGCTTGGCCCCCTTGGCATCTTCGATAGTCAGGGTCAGCGGCACTTGCTGGCCTTCTTTGACCTGCTCATGCAAGCCCATCAGCATCACGTGCAAGCCATTGGGATCGAGGCTCACTGCCTTGCCTGCCGGCAGCTCGACCGCCTTGACTTCACGCATGCCCATCACGTCGCCATTCATGGTCATTTCATGCACCTGGACGGTCTTGGCCACTGGCGAGGCAACGCCGACCAGCTTGCTGTCGCTGGTTGCGGTCAACACCATGAAGGCTCCGGTGGACTGCTGGTGCGGCACGGTGGCGCGGACCCAGGCATCACTAACGGTGGTTTCAGCCAGGGCCGGCAAGGCCATGCCCAGCAGGGCCAGGGCGGCCAGGCCGCGCTTGATCGGTTGCAGCAAAACAGCCATTAGCAAATCTCCATCAAAGTGAGCAGGTCCTCTGTGCATTCCTTGGCGTTCAAGGAGTGCCCCAGGCTCAGGCGCAGGGTACTGCGCGAATCATAGACGTAGCTGGTGGACGAGTGGGAGATGGTGTAGGTATCGCCCGCTGGCACCTTCTCGTAGAACACCTTGAACTCCCGGGCCACCTCGGCGATTTCCTCAGGGGTGCCGGTCAGCGCGGTGAACGACGGGTCGAAGGCCTTGACGTAGGCGTCGAGTACTTCTGGCGTATCGCGCTCAGGGTCGAGGGTGATGAACACCACTTGCAGGAAGCCGGCATCGCGGCCCATCAGCTTCTTGATCTGCGCCGCACGCGCCAGGGTGGTCGGACAGACCGCCGGGCACTGGGTGAAACCAAAGAAGATCATCGGCATCGAGCCATAGAAGCTCGACAGGGTGCGCACATTGCCTTGAGTGTCCTTGAGGCGGAAAGAACGCCCGAGGATCTCGTTGCTCATGTTCTTGCCGTACTTGAAGTCCAAACTCCGCGCCGGATTGCAACCCGCCAGCAGGCCAAGCCCGAGTACGCCCATCCCGGCGACAACCGCGCGCCGGGTCAACAGATCATTCATGGAACCATCCTTTACAGGGAAGGTGCCAGCCCTTGGGCAGGGCCGGTCGAAAACCGCGGCATTCTGGCATGACACCTTGGGGTGTTCTACCCGACGATGGGGTCGATGGGGCTGCAGGCCTTGAATTTCGCGGCTGCGGCCTGTTGTCGCAGGGGTTGAATCGGTAACAGATTGTTGCTAGAGAGCTGATTCTTGTGGCGCTTATTCGGCCTCATCGCGGGCTTGACCCGCAATGAGGCCGGCAAGAAAACCACCGACTATCAGTAGTAGGCGTTCTCTTTCTGCGTGTGGTCAGTCACATCGCGCACACCCTTGAGCTCAGGAATACGTTCGAGCAAGGTCCGCTCGATGCCATCCTTGAGGGTCACGTCGGCCTGGCCACAGCCCTGGCAACCACCGCCAAACTGCAGCACCGCGATCCCATCGTCGACCACGTCGACCAGGCTCACCGCGCCACCATGGCTGGCCAGACCTGGGTTGATCTCGGTCTGCAGGTAGTAGTTGATCCGCTCGTTGATCGGGCTGTCTTCGTTGACCATCGGCACCTTGGCGTTCGGCGCCTTGATGGTCAGCTGGCCACCCATGCGGTCGGTGGCGTAGTCGACCAGCGCGTCCTCAAGGAACGGCTCGCTGACCGCGTCGATGTAAGCGGTGAAGCTCTTCAGACCCAAGGCGGTGTCCTCGGGCTTTTCCTCGCCTGGCTTGCAGTAGGCAATGCACGTCTCTGCGTACTGGGTGCCCGGCTGAGTGATGAAAACACGGATGCCGATACCCGGGGTGTTCTGCTTGGAGAGCAGATCGGCCAGGTAATCATGGGCGGCGTCGGTAATGGTTATAGCGCTCATGGAAGTTCCTCACAGACTTGCTGGCAAGTGTACGCCAACCCAGGCTTCGAACAAAGTCCTAGCATTTGACTCGGGAAAGCGCCAATGCCGGTTCCTGCGCCGAACGTGCGGCGAACCAGGCCTTCATCCGCTGGTACAAGCCACGTTCGAGCCATTGATAACTGAGCCACGACATTAGTCCAATGGACGGCACGCAGAAGGCGAATACCAGGTACGGGTTCAGCGCGAATCGCTCACTGACGAACCAGCCGGCATACAGTACCAGCACGTGAATCAGGTACACCGAATAGGAGCAATCACCCAGCGCCTTGAGCAACTGGTTGCCGCGAAAGTACGGCTCCAGCGAGATGAACGCCAACACCACCAGTGCGCTGGGCAGGCCCCAGTGCAGCAGGCGCAGCGAGGCGTCCAGGTGATAAAGGGCGTAACCGGCGGCCACCAGCATCGCCAGCGGTAGCCACAGGCCTTCACGGATCAGGCCGCGGCGGTACAGCACCCCCAGGCCGATGCCCAGCAAGAACTCATAGATGATGTCGTTGTTGTAGAACCGACTGAGCACGCCAAGCCGGCCCAGCACCTCGCTCACCAGCAGCAACGCGGCAGTCACCAGCAGCAGGTGATGGCGTTGACGCACCAGGAATGCCAGGCCGAACAACAGATAGAAAAACATCTCGAAGTTCAGCGTCCAGCCGACGTTAAGCGTCGGATACAGCCCATACCCGCCGGGGTTTTCCGCCGGAATGAACAGCAAAGACAACAGCAGGTGCTGCCAGTCGAACACCTGGTGCGGCATCCAGCGGCTGGCCGCCAGCAGCAGGACCGCCATCAAGACCGTATAGAACCAATAGGCCGGAATGATCCGCAGTGCTCGATTGAGCAGGAACTGGCTGGGCACGATGTCTTTGTCGCGGGTCGACAGGTAGATCACCAGCCCGCTGATGACGAAGAAGATGTCCACGCCCACCGCCCCGCGATCGCTGAGCAGTTGGCCGACCGGGCCGGTGGCGTGGAAGTCGAAGAAGATCTGCATGAAGTGGTGGCAGACCACCACCCAGGCGGCGAACGCCCGAAGTGCCTGAAGCGAATACAGCATGAAAAGCCCTGCGTGTCCGGGTGCATTCAGGTCCCGTATCGGCGTCGATGGTTATCGCGGGGCAAGCCCGCTCCCACGCCCCTTGGCATTCGAGCGATGGCGTGGGAGCGGGCTTGCCCCGCGATAGCACAATTCGGGACCACTCCCAGAGTCGGACCGCAGGATGCCGGGAAAGATCAGCCGACCTTCCCGGCGGTCATGTTACAGGTTCTCGTAGCGGTTCATGTCCAGCACCCCCGCCTCCACCGGCTGGGTTTGCTTGATGAAGCTATTCAGGTCATGGAAGTAGCGCCAGAACTCAGGGTGGCTGCGCCGCACGCCCCAGCGCATGACGATCCGTTCGAACTTGGCCGGATCATCGCGAGCCGCTTCCATGTCCTCGACCCACTCCGGCACATCGCTCGCCGGGATGTTGAAGATGAAGTTGGGATAGCTGCTCAGCACCCCCGGATACAAGGTCAAGGTATCCAGCCCCGGCTGATAGCGATAAGCCTCGCCGAGCAGGAATGCCACATTGCTGTGCGCGCGGTTGCGCAGCAGGCTGTAGACCTGGCGCTGGCCACCCTGCCCTTCGATGCGCAGCATGCTCGCTTCAGGCAGCTGGTTGATCACCTTCAAGCCCGCAGCTGGGCGCGAAACCAGGCGACTGAGGCTCTGCTCGACATCACGGAACTCAGCCGTCATCTCTGGCCGCGAGCAGTACGCGCCGGTGCAGCGGTTGATCGGATCGGGCGCCGCGTTGAGGCTGCCGGTGCGCTGCAGCAGTTTCAGGCCAAAGTCGCGCTTGGGGTCGCGCTCATCGAGTTTGAGCCCGCTTGGGGTATCGGTGTCGATGTCCTCGTAATCGAGCCACATCTTCACCTTGCCGCTGTTCTGGTACCAGTCGCTGAGGATTGCCCCGCGCTTGTCAGCCGGCATCAGGCGCAGGAAGTTGACCTCGGCGCCATTGCGGATCAAGTCGAAGTACAGACGCGTCTGCAACTGGTGCGAGACGTTGCCGAACACATCGAAGTTGACCGCCAATTGATAGTAGGTGCGCTCGAACAGCGGGTAGTCGAACAGCCAGGTGGTCTTGGGCACATCACCGATCAAGCCCTTGGTCACCGAGGCGCTGTCGAAGTGGCGGAAGATGCTCAGCAACGCGTTGTCGTTGCCCGCCCACAAGGTCGACCAGCCCGGCGCCGGCAGTTCGGCATAGGCTTGGCGGCGCAGTTTCTCGTACTCGTTGCGCTTGTCGCGATAGGCGTGCCAGAGGCTCAGTACGCTGCCGACATCATCGATCTGGCCAGGCATGGCCAACAGCGGCGTGGCTTCGCCACGGTACTGGGCATCGGTGACATAAAGGTCATGCGCAGGCTCTTGGAACAGCGCCCAGAAGTTGTCGCGAATCACGTCGGTAGCGATCTGCCCGCGGCACACCGGGCCGCGAATGAAGGTGCGCACGAAGTACTCGGCGTTATCCAGCATGAACTGGTAGCGCGCCACGGCCGGAATCGCCTCGAAGGTCTCGAACGGGTTGGCCCGGTGGCGCGGGCCGTAGCCCGGCAGCGCGGCGGCATGCCAGTCGCCGCTGTAGAACAGCTGTTTGACCCGCTTGAGCTTCTGCGGCCCCATCGGGTAGGTGATGTGGGTTTTATGGACGATCACGCCCTGCACCGGCATCAAGCGGTAATAGAAGTCGGTGCCCGGTGGATCGTTGGGCCGGCGGGTGGCGATCAAGTCCACCGGCTGGCCGCTTGGCGTGCGCGAGCGCACCCACTGGAAGAAATGCCCCTGCTCGCCGCCGACAAAATGAATGTGCGCCAGGAACAGGTGCTCATACAGCCAACGGCCTACCAGCGCTTCGGTGGAGCCTGGGCGATTGAACAGCTCTTCCCAATCGGCGATCTGCTTGGCCTCGACTGCACTGGGCTGGATCGGCTGCGACTCGACCGGCGCACCGGCCGCCAGCCAACGCTGCAGGGTCTGGTACTCCTGATCGGTCAGGCCGGTGACCGCCAGCGGCATGCCCTCCTTGGGGTGGGCGCCGGCATAGGCGTCGAACTCAAGAGGCAAGGGGCACATGTTGTTGCGGTTGAGCCCCAACACGATCTCTTCAGGGAGTTTGGCATTGGGCGTCAGCGGGGTCTTGTGCCCAAGTTCAAGCATGCGTGCCATCAGCGCAGCCTGGCTGCCCTGGCGATCGAGCACCGAATAGAAGCCCTGCTTGCGCCAGCCCTGTTCATTCTGCTCGTCGTAGAACAATCGCGTGGTAGGCACCGCCTGGCTGCGTTCGCCTTGATACACCGGCACCTTGGAGGCACCGCGCTCGGCGCCTTCGGCACTGCCCAGATTGAGCTGGCAAGCGGCATCGTTGCAGGCGTGGCAGGCGACGCATTTCTCGGTGAAGATCGGCTGGATATCCCGGGTGTAGGAGATTGCCGGGCTCGATTGCGGGGCTTGCCCCACCGCCAGCCCGCTGATCATCAGGGTCAAGGCGGTGGTTATGGCAAGTAAACAGCGATGCACCATGTGCAGATTGTCCTGGTTTCTAGTAAAGCCATCACGATTGCCTACCGGTCGCGGGGTGCGTCAACATGAGGGAAATTCATGCAAAAGCCCAGCATGCCTAAAAACCGCACAGCTTTGCTATCATTGCGCACCTTCTGTTATTCGCCCGACCAGGTAGTCCTATGTCCGACCGTAGCGCTCGTCTCCAAGCACTTCAGCAAGCACTCAAGGAGCGCATACTGATCCTCGACGGAGGCATGGGTACTATGATCCAAAGCTACCGTCTGGAGGAACACGACTATCGTGGCACGCGCTTTGCCGATTGGCCAAGCGACATCAAGGGCAACAACGATCTGTTGCTGCTGACCCAGCCCGATATCATCGCCGCGATCGAGAAGGCCTACCTCGACGCCGGGGCCGATATCCTCGAAACCAACACCTTCAACGCCACGCAGATTTCCCAGGCCGACTACGGCATGGAATCGCTGGCCTACGAGATGAACGTCGAAGGCGCGCGGGTCGCCCGCCGCGTGGCCGATGCCAAGACCCTGGAAACACCGGACAAGCCACGCTTCGTCGCTGGCGTGCTCGGCCCGACCAGCCGCACCTGCTCGATCTCCCCGGACGTCAACGACCCGGGCTATCGCAACGTCACCTTCGATGAGTTGGTCGCCAACTACATCGAGGCGACCCGCGGCCTGATCGCCGGCGGCGCCGACCTGATCCTGATCGAAACCATCTTCGACACCCTCAATGCCAAGGCGGCGATCTTCGCCGTGCAGCAAGTGTTCGAAGATGACCGCATCGAATTGCCGATCATGATCTCCGGCACCATCACCGACGCCTCCGGCCGAACCCTGTCCGGGCAGACCACCGAAGCGTTCTGGAACTCGGTGCGTCACGCCAAGCCAATTTCCGTGGGCCTTAACTGCGCCCTCGGCGCCAAGGACCTGCGCCCGTACCTGGAAGAGCTCTCGACCAAGGCCGACACCCATGTATCGGCGCACCCCAACGCCGGCCTGCCGAACGCCTTCGGCGAGTATGACGAAACCCCGGCCGAAATGGCCGCCGTGGTCGAAGAGTTCGCCGCCAGTGGTTTTCTCAACATCATCGGTGGTTGCTGCGGTACCACCCCGCCACATATCCAGGCTATCGCCGAAGCGGTGGCCAAGTACAAGCCGCGTGAAATCCCCGAGATCGCCAAGGCATGCCGCCTGTCGGGCCTGGAGCCGTTCACCATCGATCGCCAGTCGCTGTTCGTCAACGTCGGCGAGCGGACCAACATCACCGGGTCCGCCAAGTTCGCCCGCCTGATTCGCGAAGAGAACTACACCGAAGCCCTGGAAGTCGCCCTACAGCAGGTCGAAGCCGGCGCCCAGGTGATCGACATCAACATGGACGAAGGGATGCTCGACTCTCAGGCGGCCATGGTTCGCTTCCTCAACCTGATCGCCGGTGAGCCAGACATCTCCCGCGTACCGATCATGATCGACTCCTCCAAGTGGGAAGTGATCGAAGCGGGCCTTAAATGCATCCAGGGCAAGGGCATCGTCAACTCGATCTCGATGAAGGAAGGCGTCGAAGCCTTCAAGCATCACGCCCGCCTGTGCAAGCGCTATGGCGCTGCGGTAGTGGTGATGGCCTTCGACGAGGTCGGCCAGGCCGACACCGCGGCGCGCAAGCGCGAGATCTGCAAACGCAGCTACGACATCCTGGTCAATGAGGTTGGCTTCCCCGCCGAGGACATCATCTTCGACCCGAACATCTTCGCCGTCGCCACCGGCATCGAAGAGCACAACAACTATGCCGTGGACTTCATCGAAGCCTGCGCCTACATCCGCGACCACCTGCCCCACGCCCTGACCAGTGGCGGGGTGTCCAACGTGTCGTTCTCGTTCCGTGGCAACAACCCGGTGCGTGAGGCGATCCACTCGGTGTTCCTCTACCACGCGATCCAGAATGGCCTGACCATGGGCATCGTCAACGCCGGACAGCTGGAGATCTACGACGAGATCCCGCCCGCGCTGCGTGACAAGGTCGAGGACGTGGTACTCAACCGCACTCCGGAAGGCACCGACGCCCTGTTGGCCATTGCCGACGACTACAAAGGCGGCGGCGCGGCCAAGGAAGTGGAAAACGAAGAGTGGCGCTCGATGCCTGTCGACAAGCGCCTCGAACATGCGCTGGTCAAAGGCATCACCGCCTACATCGTCGAAGACACCGAAGAGTGCCGCCAGCAAGCGGCGCGGCCGATCGAAGTCATCGAAGGCCCGCTGATGAGCGGCATGAACGTGGTTGGCGACCTGTTTGGCGCGGGCAAGATGTTCCTGCCGCAAGTAGTCAAGTCGGCGCGGGTGATGAAGCAGGCCGTGGCCCACCTGATCCCGTTCATCGAAGCCGAGAAAGGCGACAAACCTGAAGCCAAGGGCAAGATCCTCATGGCCACGGTCAAGGGCGATGTGCACGACATCGGCAAGAACATCGTTGGCGTGGTCCTCGGTTGCAACGGTTATGACATCGTCGACATGGGCGTGATGGTCCCGGCCGAGAAGATCCTGCAGACCGCCCGCGAACAGAAGTGCGACATCATTGGCCTGTCCGGCCTGATCACCCCGTCGCTGGATGAGATGGTGCATGTTGCCCGCGAAATGCAGCGCCAGGACTTCCACCTGCCACTGATGATCGGCGGCGCCACCACTTCCAAGGCGCATACGGCGGTCAAGATCGAGCCCAAGTATTCCAACGATGCGGTGATCTACGTGACCGACGCCTCGCGCGCGGTCGGCGTGGCCACCCAGTTGCTGTCCAAGGAGCTGAAGGCCGGCTTCGTCGAGAAGACTCGCCAGGAGTATGTCGACGTACGCGAGCGCACCGCCAACCGCAGTGCCCGCACCGAGCGCCTGAGCTACGCCCAGTCGATCGCCGCCAAGCCCAAGTACGACTGGGCCACTTATTCGCCGGCGGTGCCCTCCTTCACCGGCGTCAAGGTGCTGGAGAACATCGACCTACGGGTGCTGGCCGAATACATCGACTGGACGCCGTTCTTCATCTCCTGGGACCTGGCCGGCAAGTTCCCGCGCATTCTCACCGACGAGGTGGTCGGCGAAGCGGCCACGGCGCTCTATAAAGATGCCCGGGAAATGCTCGACAAACTGATCAACGAAAAGCTGATCAGCGCCCGCGCGGTGTTCGGCTTCTGGCCGGCCAACCAGGTCGCCGATGACGACATCGAAGTGTATGGCGACGACGGCCAGACGCTGGCCACCCTGCACCACCTGCGCCAGCAGACCATCAAGCCTGATGGCAAGCCGAACCTGTCGCTGGCCGACTTCGTCGCACCCAAGGACAGCGGCGTCACCGACTATGTCGGCGGCTTCATCACCACCGCGGGTATTGGCGCTGAAGAAGTGGCCAAGGCCTATCAGGACAAAGGCGACGACTACAGCTCGATCATGGTCAAGGCCCTGGCCGACCGCCTGGCCGAGGCGTGCGCCGAATGGCTGCATGAACAGGTGCGTAAAGAGCACTGGGGCTATGCCCGCGACGAACACCTGGATAACGAGGCGCTGATCAAGGAGCAATACAGCGGCATCCGCCCTGCCCCGGGTTATCCGGCCTGCCCGGATCATACCGAGAAGGAAACCCTGTTCCGCCTGCTCGACGGCACGGCGATTGGCCAGACCGGCCCAAGCGGCGTATTCCTCACCGAGCACTTCGCCATGTTCCCGGCGGCAGCGGTCAGTGGCTGGTACTTTGCCCACCCGCAGGCGCAGTATTTTGCCGTGGGCAAGGTGGATAAGGACCAGGTCGAGCGCTATAGCGCGCGTAAGGGCCAGGAGTTGAGCGTGACCGAGCGCTGGCTGGCGCCGAACCTCGGGTACGACAGCTGAGATTGATTGGGGCCGCTTTGCGACCCCAAAAATCGAAAGGTCTACACTTGTCCCTGATCGTTTCTGAAAGCCTTCAGGAGCCCCTCATGGACGACTCAAGCCAGGGCAAACCGCCCACCTTCTGGCAAATGCTGCACAGCATTCTCGCCGCCGCCTTTGGCGTGCAAAGCGGCAAGAACCGCGCCCGTGACTTCACCCACGGCAAGGCCAGCCACTTCATCGCCCTCGGCACGCTGTTCACCCTGATTTTCATCCTGGTGCTGATCGGCCTGGTGCAACTGGCGCTGCACCTGACTGCCCGCTAAAACGCAATCCGCCCGTGGAAATCCCTTCCACGGGCGGTTCAGGTTGAATCCACGGTCTGAAGTTTTTGCGCTACTGATGGCTGACCCAATACACAGCGGTGACGACCACCAGAACGATCAGGCACAGGATCGCCCAGGCATCGACACTGCTGTCAGGCTTGCGGACCTTGGTTGAGTTTCCCATTGCATTGCCTCTTGTAGTGGTTATGGGAATGCACTTCACCACCAGCAGTTAAGACGAGCAATGCCCTTCCCTCAAGCAGGGTCTTTCAATAGTCGACGGGTGACTTAAGAAAAGGATACTGATAATCGGCCGGGCGCCCCTCGGCGCTGTAGCGCTGGAAATCAACGCCATGATCGTCCTCCTCCAGCAGCTTGAGCCAACGCCTGGCCTTGGCCTGATCGATCGATTGCAGCACGGGCAGGCTGTGCTCGCGCAGGCCGTCACGGTTGATCGCCAGCCCCTGGGCATCATCGTGCAGCATCACCATGGCCCAACCACCCACACTGAAGTGTCCGCCCATCAACACCCCCAGGCGCCCATCGATCCGCGCCCGCAGGGCTTCTGGCGAGCTGTTGACGGCGCTGAAGACGGTATCGACGCCTGGCTTGCGCCCAGCCGCCTCGAACGCCTGCATGGCGCCGAATGCCATTTCGTCATTGGCCGACCAGACCAGCTGGACCTGCGGATAGCGCTCGAGCAGTAACTGGGCCTGTTCGTATGCGCGCTGGCGGCTCCAGCCGCCATACACCACCTGACGCAAGCGTACCTGGGGGAAATCGGCCAAAGCGCGGCGCATACCTTGCTCACGCAGTTGCGAGGCGGGGGTGGTCTTGATCCCGGCGAACGCCAGCAGATCCACCGGCCCACTGGAGCGCGGCAGCAACGCGACCATCTCGCGCAACATCTGGTAGCCAGCCTGCTCGTCGTTCCCGGTGAGGGTGCCCAATACCGGGGCATAGCGCTCAGGCTGGGCCTGGATACTGCTGGCCTGGGTCGCGGTCAGGCCGTTGTTGACCAGAAACAGCTTGACCCCGCTGCCACGTGACAAGCGGATGATCTCCGGCGCCACATATTGCTCGTTGACCAGCACCAGGTAATCGGGCCGCTGCGGCCCCTTGAGAATCGCCCGCGCCTGGCTCAGGGCAAGGTCCGCACGCCGCTCGCTGTATTGCACGCGCAACTCCATCCCCAAGTCCTGTGCTGCCGCCTGCATGAAGCGCGAGTAACTGACCCAGAAGTTTTCATTGGAGTGACCCGGGTTGAGAAACACCACCGAAGCGGCCTGCGCGCCCGCTGCCAGGGGCAGGCTCAAGCACAGGCCCTGACCGACGGTGCGAAGCAGCGCCTTGAACATGAGGTACATCCCTGCGGAGCAAACCGCGGATTATACCTATTCGCCCCGACTGCGCGGATAAATGCCAGTCAGTCTCACTTAGTCCGTTTAGTTCTTTTCATATGCAAAAACATCACTTTAGCGCATAAATACAACCTGATATCGTTCCCCGGCTCCGAACCGGAGTGCGCGGCCGTGCGCGCGATTAGCTGCATGCAGCCTGAGACAGGACTTTTATGTACGTATACGACGAGTACGATCAGCGGATCATCGAGGACCGCGTCAAGCAGTTCCGTGATCAGACCCGCCGCTACCTGGCCGGTGAGCTGAGCGAAGAAGAATTCCGCCCTCTGCGCCTGCAGAACGGCCTCTATATCCAACGTTTCGCGCCCATGCTGCGTGTCGCGGTGCCCTACGGTCAGCTGAACTCGACTCAGGTGCGCCTGCTGGCGAAGATCGCTCGCGACTACGACAAGGGTTACGCGCACATCAGTACCCGCCAGAACGTGCAGTACAACTGGCCGGCGCTGGAAGACATCCCCGAGATTCTGGCAGAGCTGGCCACCGTGCAGATGCACGCGATCCAGACCAGCGGCAACTGCTTGCGCAATACCACCACTGACCAGTTCGCAGGCGTCGCCGCCGACGAAATCGTCGACCCGCGCCCATGGTGCGAGATCGTCCGCCAGTGGACCACCTTCCACCCCGAGTTCGCCTACCTGCCGCGCAAGTTCAAGATTGCCGTCAACGGCTCGAAGGAAGACCGCGCCGCCATCGAAGTGCACGACATTGGCCTGGAGCCGGTGCGCAACGAGGCCGGCGAGCTGGGCTTCCGGGTCCTGGTCGGTGGTGGCCTGGGGCGTACCCCGGTGGTCGGTTCGTTCATCAATGAGTTCCTGCCGTGGCAGGACCTGATCAGCTACCTCGATGCCATCCTGCGCGTGTACAACCGTTACGGTCGCCGTGACAACAAGTACAAGGCGCGGATCAAGATCCTGGTCAAGGCGCTGACCCCAGAAGTGTTCGCCGAGAAGGTCGAGGCCGAAATGGTCCACCTGCGTGGCGGCAACACCACCCTGACCGAGGCCGAAGTCGAGCGCGTTTCGCGCCACTTCGTCGACCCGGCCTACCAGGCCCTGGACAACGTCGACTACGCCGAGCTCGATCAACAATTCCCAGGCTTTGCCCGCTGGCGTTCGCGCAACACCCGCGCGCACAAGCGCCCTGGCTATGTGGCCGTGACCCTGTCGCTCAAGCCGACCGGCGTTGCCCCAGGCGACTTGACCGACAAGCAGCTCGACGCCGTTGCCGACCTGGCCGAGCGCTACAGCTTCGGCTTCCTGCGCACCTCGCACGAGCAGAACATCATCCTGGCCGACGTCGAGCAGCGCCAGTTGCATGCGCTTTGGCAGGAACTGCGCGAAAGCGGCTTTGCCACGCCGAACATTGGCTTGCTGACCGACATCATCTGCTGCCCGGGCGGCGATTACTGCTCGCTGGCCAACGCCAAGTCGATACCGATCGCCGAATCGATCCAGCGCCGTTTCGATGACCTCGACTACCTGTTCGACATCGGCGAGATCGACCTGAACATCTCCGGCTGTATGAACGCCTGCGGCCACCACCACGTTGGCCACATCGGTATTCTCGGCGTGGACAAGAAAGGTGAAGAGTTCTACCAGGTCTCGCTGGGTGGCAACGCTGCGCGTGACGCAAGCCTGGGCAAGATCCTCGGCCCGTCTTTCGCTCAAGACCAAATGGCTGATGTGATCGAGAAGCTGATCGACGTGTACGTTGAGCGACGTACCGAAGAAGAGCGCTTCATCGACACCTACCAACGTATTGGCATCGACCCCTTCAAGGAGCGCGTCTATGCAGCGAATCATTAAGAACAACCAGCTGGTCGACGAAACCTGGCACCTGCTGCCCAAGGAAACCTCGTTCGACGAGCTGACCAACTGCGACGACTACATCGTGCCGCTGCAGTTGTGGCGCGACCACGCGCATGCCCTCAAGGCGCGCGATGGTGGCCTGGGTATTTGGCTGGACAGCGACGAAGAAGCCGAAGAGATCGGTGACGACGTCGAACACTTCCAGGTCATCGCCCTGAACTTCCCGGCGTTCACCGACGGGCGCAACTACTCCAATGCGCGCCTGCTGCGTGACCGCTACCAGTTCAAAGGCGAGCTGCGTGCCATCGGTGACGTCCTGCGCGACCAGCTGTTCTTCCTGGCTCGCTGCGGTTTCGATGCATTTGCCATTCGCGCCGACAAGGATCCAGTGGATGCCCTTGAAGGCCTGAAGGACTTCTCGGTGACCTACCAGGCCGCCACTGACGAACCGCTGCCGCTGTTCCGTCGACGCTGATCGTTATCGCTTCACCCTCCAGCCCGCCCTTGCGCGGGCTGGTTGGTTTTTGCGCTGCCGTAATCTCCTGGCTGAACACGCAGAGCGCAATAAACCCTCAGGTTTTCTAGTGGCATGCCGATATCAAGGGCTACAGCCTAAGATCTGCACGGAAGCCGACCATGAATGCGATCACTGCCGCACAGCGCTTCACACCTGTCTACACGCCACCAGTGCGTGCGCTGGCGCCCATTAGCACCAGCAGCCAGAGCAGCACCGCCGCGGCCACACCCAGCACCAGCGTGAGCCTTGGCCAGAGTCAAACCACGCCGGTGCAAACCTACAGCCCCAACGGCTTGGCCAGCACTGGCCAGGTGCGCTACATCTGGGAAAAAGACAGCGGCAACAAGCTCGGCACGGCCATGACCATCGCGGTGCAAGCCTCGTCCAATGGCGGCCGCTTCGCCGGCATTGGCGCGGCGCTGCTCGACCAGTTGGCGGCCAATGGTGGGCGCAACATCTCGCAGTCTGTGCTCACCTTCTCAGGCACTGAACAACCTGATGCCACTGGACTGCGCCTGCAACAGGACAGCCTGCGGGAAAACGCCACCAACAAGGTGACGTTCAATCTCACCACGGCTTCGGGCGCTACAGTGACGCTGTCGTTGGCCAGCGGCGAACAAGGGCTGGCGGTAAGCGCAGAAGTGCAAGGCGGCCAGTTGAGCGCAGACGAGCTCAAGGGCCTGGCCGGGCTGGCGGACGGTTTCCAGTCCGCCCTCAACGGCCTGACCCAAGTACCACCGCGGGTACAGATTGGCGACTTGGTAAAGGTCGATCCTGCGCTGTTCACCTCGCTACAGCTCAACGCCAGCCTTGATGTAGCCGGGGAAACACAGACCTTCGACCTGCGCCTGGACGAGCAGTCGCGCAGCCTCGCCCTACAAGGTCCGTCGGGGCGCGTGCAGCTCGACCTCGACGCCTCCAGCACCCGGCTTGGCAGCACGGCGCAACGTCAGGCGGCGATCGACAACTACCTGAACCAGTTCGACGCGGCGCAAAAACGTGGCAAGGGCGACGAGAACCTGATGCGCCAGTTCAAGGACGCATTCACTCAGCTCAATGCCGCAGACAATGGCAAGAAGGCGGTCAACGACCGTATCTCGCTGATCGATACCGGCTCGCGCGCCTTGCTCAGTGGCCTGGCGGACTTTTCCGCCTCGATCAGCCAGACACCTGGGCAAAGCAACCCTCTGCACCCCGAGGAATCAGACCGCTTCAGCTATCGTGCTTCGCAGTCAACCAGCCTCAAGGGCAGTGGCTTGAACCGCTCAGTGCAACAAGACCAGCAAGCCGAACTCAAGGCTGCCTATCACAAAGGCCTGAACCCCCTGGTGGACATACAGCTGGGGATGGACCGCGAGTCGCAGAACTACAGCTACCACGAGATCAACGACCAATCGAGCAGCTCCACCCGCCTGGCCTATGACAAAGGTCGACTGGTAGAAGCCAGCGCTACTCAGCACGCCAGCCAGAGCGAGCGGGTGCGCACCTACGTCAAAGGTGAACTCACCGAAGATGTGACCACACCGGCCTCGGCGAGTCAGTCGCGCAACCTGCTGGGCGTGCTCGATGATGTGATGCGCCGTGAGCGCAACGCTCGCGAGCAAACCGGCGCATCGATCCTCGATGACGCCTTGCAAAGCTTGCGCAGCCGCTGGCAGTTGCAATCTACGCCTTCGGCGATTGCCGCCTAAGCCTGCTTCACCCCGCGCTCATCCTGGCCTTTTGGCACGAATGAGCGCGGTATCCCAGCCCTGTCAAAGCCTCTCTTGCTCCCAGGAAACACTGCGCCCCTGACGTCTCAAGGTATCGATACGCATCTGCGCAGCCCGCCAGCGCGCCATAGCCTCCTCATCCAACGGGTTATTGGCTAGATTGACCCGATGCGGATGTTGGTGAACCCACTGCAGCGCCTGTTCGCTCAACTCCACGATCAAGTTGCCGGCAATATCTACATGCAGCTGCGGATGGGCCTGAAGGAACGCCAGCGGAAACTCAGTCAAGCCGGTCTCGCGTAGCGCCAAGTGACGCAGGTGGTCCAAGTTGCGCAGTGGCGCGATCATACCTATCGGGTTACGGTTCAGGCTCAACATCTGCAGACGGCTAAATGCCTCAAGCCGCTGCCCGCCTGCGAGATCGATGACGATCTGGTTATTACCCAGATACAACTCGGTCATTTGCCGTAACCGTTCCAAACCGAGCGGAATTTCAGTGAGCTGGTTGGAGGCCAAGTTGAGAATCCTCAATTGCGTCAGATTGCCAAGCGCAACTGGCACGACAGACAACCTGTTACCTCCCAGATGCAGATGCAGCAACCCTGCTAGCTGGCCCAGCGAGTCTGGCAGTTCAGTCAACTGATTGCTGGCCAGGTTCAACTGATTCAACCCGACCATCCGCTCGATCCCCTGCGGTACAGCCGTGAGTTGATTCCTGCCCAAGTTCAGAAACTGCACCCCAGTCAGCCGTTCGAGCTGCCCTGATAACGCCGTCAGGCGATTACCGCTGAGATCCAGCTGGATTAGCAAACCGAGGTTTTCAAGACCAGGCACGCCAGTCAGTCGATTGTCCTGCAAATCCAGGCGCGACAACCGCCTTAGGTTTTCCAGCCCTGGCAGCTCGCTCAGCTGATTGTCATTGAGTCTCAACTGAGTCAACTGGGTAAGCTGGCCAAGCCCGCGAACTTGGCTCAGCTGATTGCGCTGCAGGTCCAATCGCGTCAGGCGCGTGAACGATGCCAGGTCCGGGACCGTGGTCAAGGAATTACCGCCGAGGAGCAAGCTGGTTAGATTGGAAAAGCGCGCCAAGAACGCCTGCTCGAGCGTCGACAAACCGATGTTGCTCAAGCTGAGGTTACGGATATGAGCGAAGTGCACGTTGGCCGGCAACGTGGGCAGCGTACCGACACGCTCGCCCTCGATTCTCAAGCTACTGATGCCGCCAGGGCCAAAGTCGTGGGGCTGCCAGGCCTGGGCGAGCAAACGCCCGACCCGCTGGCGACTGGTATACGTTGCACCTGTCGCCTGAACGTACCAGCGCCACAGACTCGATCGCAAACCACGTACCTGGCTGCTCAGCTCGCTGAAGGCCGTCCACACCGTCCTTGCGGGGCGTTGGGCAAGCTGATGGGCCATCCAGGTCACATCCGCCGCGTGCCAATGCGGGAACAGCTGACGCAAGCCGGCGTGGATCGAGCGTCGAGCGGTTTGATCTTCGGTAGTGAGTACCGATCCGGTCAGTCTCCTGTCGGGCTGCCCACCGCTCAACGGGTAACCCAGACGGCCATCACCCAGGCGCACCGGCGCGCGCACATTGCCTTCGATCGGCGCCATACCCAGCAACTGAGCGACTTGCTCGCGTCGAGTCGACGCACGAACTGCCAGGGCCTCTGCCAACTGTTGTGCTGAGCGCCCAGCGCCCCCCATGAGCTGCTTCTGGGCCTCATCCAGATGCAGCCACAGCGCGGTGAACAGGCTGTCGCTCGGTGCAGCAGTCGTCAGCAATGCGCCAGTGGCTGCCAGGGCTTGATAACCTTCCGCAGTCTTGACGATTAGCCGCACTTGCGCGGCCATTGCCGGGCCGGCCTCAGCCAGCAGCGCGCCGGTCGAAGTCAGGTCGCGCAACTCGATACGCACTGCCGACGACCATGGCGCCCAGTCGGCGATCAGGCCCAGTGCCAAACGTTGTCCATCTGCGTTGATCGCCGAGGCCTGATAGAAACCGGCACAGGCGCGGTCCAGCCGATAATCGCGGATCAACCAACGCGCCTCGCTCGCCAGGGCCAGCGGCACGCGCTGGGAGGCGAGCATCTGCTCGACCATCTCGGCACTTGCCTGGCTAACGATCTGTTGCGCTGCGCGTGCGCTCAGGCTGGAGAAGTGCTGGCGTAACAACTGCTGAGCTGGTGTTGATGGCACCTGCAGGGCACTGAACTGCTGGGCGAATGCCACGCCAATCAAGCCGGGCTGTTGTTCGCGCAGTTGATACGCCTGTAACGCATCGTGCAAACGCGCCGGGGCTGGCGCATGATCCAAATGCAAGCGGCGCAGGCGATCTTCATCGAAGCCGGTAATGTGCATGATTCGCTCTGCGCTCTGCTCGTCCAGCTCGGCCCAACGACTGCCCAGGCGGCGCAACAACAGCGCGGCACCTTGCCACTCCTGAGGAGTTTCCAGCTCATGGCGCCAACCACCTTCGCCATTGTCCTCCAGCAACGGCATATAGGCGTGGGGATTGGTCGGATGCTGGATGCGCAGTTCTGCCCCTGGCGCACGTTCGAGCACTTGATACGTCGCCGATGGGGTGCGCAGCCGCAACTGACCGGCCACAGCGCTACGCTCGCCCACTTGCAGACCAAGATCGCCCAGGGCATAGCCGGGTAGATCGGCGCTGATCAATTTCAGCGCACCTGTTGCGGTCTGGATCGGTATCAGCCCATCAACGTAAGCAGAGCGCTCGATCAGCCTGCCTGCAGCAACCCCTACTGCCGCAACCGCCGTACCAAGAGCCAGATTCTCTGCCACCCCCAACACGTGATTCAACGCACCCTGACGATCGCCCAAGCGCCAATCGGCATACCCCTCATACACGTGCTCGGCGATTTGCAGGGCTGTGATACCCAACAACGGCAAGCCGAGCGCAGGGATGAATAAACTGGCCAAGCCAAGCACATCCAGGCCGGCGCTGGCGTAGTCGCTCAGGCGCCTGTCGCGCTGCGCGCTGTCGACCTCGGCGCTAGGCGTGGCCAACACTTGCGCATCGTCGAGCAAAGTGTCGATGCGCACTTTACGTAGATGCGCGAACAGTGGTGTGCCGATGCTGAAGTAGCGCCCGTCAAGTTCGATCGCAGCCGCTGTGTTAGCGCTCAACAGAGGCGCCAGGGCACTGCTGAACGCGACACGATCACGTTCACTGATAAAGCGCTGGAAAAACGCTCTGTAACCTGGGCTTTGCAAGCGCCGGCCCAGGTCTGAAAACAACTCATCCCAAGTGCGGTAGCGGCTCAGCGCGCCTTGCGGATCATCTGGAATCCACGCAACTACTCCTTCCAATGGCGCAGTGGCCAAACCACCGCGACGCACTTCGAACGCCACCGCCCCACGTACTCGCTTACCCAGCACCCGCAGATCAAAAGGCAGCAGCCGCGAAGCATCGGCGGCCACCACCGGCGCCTTGGCCATGACCGGAAGAAACTGAAAATAGCTGCGCTGATCAATATCGCCGCGCAGCGCCGCAAGGCGTACAGCCGCATCAAGGCTTGCCCGAGCGCCCTCCTCCAGCAACGCTTCGATTTTTTTTCCGGCAGCGCCGGTCGCCGGCAGGACTGAGCGCAAGTGCTGCTGGTACTGCGCACCAATGTCCAGGCTACCGCACAACGCCATGAACGACTGCACCGACAGCGGCAGCGCCTCGTCATCGGCGTCCACCAGCACGGCGGTTTCAAGCCCACCCGACGGCGCCGTTTCCGACGCGGCGAAGTTATGCAGCGCAGCTGCCAGCAGGCTGATTTCGCGGGTTTCCTGCACGGTCCTGCCCAGCCCACCGGGCGCAACTGAGGCAATGATGGCGCTGCTGGTGCGACGCAGCTTGGCCTGACGCACATCGATGCTGAGCTGAAATTGCGCTTGCAGACCATTGGCGAGCGCGCGCTCAGCGAATGTATCGAGCGGGGTGATCTTGGCAAACAGCGCCGCCAGCTGGTGCTGACTGCGCTGTTGCTGGTTCAGGCTGCTGCGCAGCCGGCCGATGTGTTCTGCCGATGAGTCGGTCAGCCAGGCGGGTAGCCGGCTGGCAATCAGCGCATCAACGCTATCCTGACGAAACAATGCAGCTGTCATTGGGCGATCCTGTCCTTGATGAGAAGGCCCTAAGCAGACCATTCCACAAGCCAGCATCGGCATTACTTAAAGCAATGGTGCATTGCAACGTTTACTCAGGCTCAGGGCCGCTCGGGCCTTCCCCTTGTGTGCCAACGTGAGTCACGTTCATAGGCCTCGCGGGTCAATCGCAGGAGCAAGGCCCGCTCGGCCGCTGCGCGCTCGGTCGACAACGCTGCGACTCGCTCCAGATAGACTCGCTCGCCGAGTGTCCATGCCTGCTCCAGCAGTGCTTCGAGGCGCTCATGAAACGGCGCATTGAGCGTCTCGAAGGCCCCGCTGTGGACTGCCCGCAGGTACTCCTGCCAAAACTCGCGCGCCGCCAGTGACTCGCTCAACGCAGTAATGGTCTCGGCCCGCACGATGGCGGCCCTGGCGGCTATCAACTGGGTGGAGCTGACGTCGCTGAAATGCTCATAGTGCATGTGACTGGGCTGGCCTGGTAGATCCAACAGCCTGGCCAAGCCGACTCGATACGCCAGGTGAACCTCGACCTCGTCGACCACGGCCTCGGGGTTCAGGCGTAACCGGCTGATGTGCTCAGTGGCAATCCGGTCGACCTGATCACGGCGAAACAGCTCACTGCCCAGTTGCAGCAACGGGGCCTGGGCCGTTGCATCGAGCAGCCCCGCCGTACGCTGAACCACCAACGCCCGTACCTCCAGGGTACTCAGGATCAGCAGCACCTGATCGGCGCAACTGCGCGGCCCCGCCGCTTGCTGGAACACCGCCTCGCGCACTTGAGTGTTGTGCACGCAAGCTTCGATGATTTGCCAAACCCTGCGGCGCAATTCCTCCGGCTGATTAAGCGCGTCACTGGAACGAGATAGGTCAGCCAGAAACCGAAATAAATCCCCTGCTCCTTCCTCCGCGACCAGACGCTCCCATTGCGCACTGCGCCGCGCACGCTCGGCGCCAGTAAGACTGTCCAACCAGGCATCACGCGCCAGAGCCCCGACATGAGGGCTCGCAGCATGTGGCTGTGTGCCTGCAGCAACTCTTGCAAACGCTCAACTGCGTCTGGCGACAATGGGTTGTCATGCAGGTTGATACGGCTTGGGCGCACCTGCAGCAGGTGTATAGCCTCATCACTGAGTTCGACGATAGCGTTGTCGCGCAGATCGGCCAGCACCAGATTGGCATGACGCAGCACCCCCAGCGGTAGCTCACTCAAACCGCAGTCGCGCGCGGACAGACTGTGCAGCCAGGCCAGCCGACTGAGCTCTGGTACGCCGCCAATAGGGTTATGATCCAGGGTCAGCACTTGCAATCGACGCAACCCTGCGATGCGCTGGCTGCCTTGAGCATCGATGACAATCTGATTGCCCGGCAAATGCAGCTCTGTCAATTGAGTCAGATGCTCGAGCTCATTCGGAATGGCAGTCAGTTGATTACCACTCAAGTCCAGATGCGTCACCCCACCAAAGCGGCTCAAGAAACCCTCGGGCATGCTGGTAAGATCCAGGTTGCACAGGGTCAGGTGGGTCACGTGAGTGAAGTCGACCGTCTCTGGCAAACTGGGCAGCGAGCCGACTCGAATGCCCCGCAGGCTCAACTCAAAGCCACCGGACACAGTACGGGTCTGACGCTGCCAGGCCCGGCGAATGCGTCGCGCCACTTGCGAGCGACGCAGAAACCTAGCCGGCCCACCCGCCCCGCCAAGCGTGGAGTGAACAGGGCGCGCAAGTGGTTTTGGTAGCGTTCGCCCAGATCCAGGGTTCGACACAACCTCATGAACGCCTGAACCGTCAGCGTCTGCCGCTGCCCGAGCGCATCGAGCACCGCCGAGCTTTCCAACAAGGCCAATGGCAGTGTTTCGCCTTCACTGAAGTTATGCAGCGCGGCCGCCAACAGCGGCTGCGTCCGGGTCACGATCGCATTACCTTCAGGCACACCTGCCACATAGGGCGAAAAGTGCACCACTGTCTTTAGCTGCAACGTGGCTGTGCGCACATCGAGCATCAGCGGCGCCAACGCCTGTTTGAGCAATGGTTCGGCGAAGTGGTCCAGCGGCGTGACACGCTCGAACAACGCGTGTAACTGATGCTGGACACGCTGTTGCGCGCACAGGCTCTGATGCAACTTGTTCACGTTTGCTGGCGAGGCTGTAACCAGCCAGGCGGGCAGCCGACTGGCGATCAGGGCATCGACGGAGTCATCGGGGATGGGGGCGTTGGACATGCTGCGTGCTCTCTTGTGGCAAAGCCGCCAGCACATCATTCCTCCTTACGGCGACGGCGGTAGCTATGTCTGCGCCACCCCCCATTCAGGCAATCATTGGCTCACCCGTGGTTCGAACAGCGTCACCGCATGCGCATCAACCGTTTTGGGCAATAAGCCTTCACGCCAGAAAGCATCGGCAATGCGCTGCTGCTCAACCAGGTTATCCGCCTGCACCGGCTGCACCTCATAGCTGCGCCGGGCATTGGCCTGCTGCACCGTGGCGCTGTCCAGGTTGCCCCACAGCGGGCCGAGTACTCGGGCTGCGGCCGCGGGATTGGCCTTGGTCCAGGCGCCGACCTCGCGCAGGGCGGTGTAGACCTGCTCCAGCACTTGCGGATGCGCCTTGGCATAGTCACCGCCAGCCAGGTAGTAGCGCTGATAGCTGGCCAGCCCGGTGCCGTCAGCGAGGATTCGCGCATTTTGCTGGCGCTGGGCGCTGGCTACGTACGGATCCCAGGTAACCCAGGCATCAACCTTGCCGTTCTCGAATGCGGCGCGGCCATCGGCGGGGATCAGGTAGGCCGGATTGATATCCTTGAAGGTCAAGCCTGCTTTGGCCAGGGCCTGGATCAGCAGGTAGTGGCTGCCCGCCGCCTTGGTCACGGCCACGCGCTTGCCCTTGAGGTCGGCGAGGGTCTTGAGCGGAGAATCGGCAGGCACCAGGATCGCCTGGGCGCTAGGCGATGGCGTTTCTCGGGCGAAGTAAGTCAGCCGCGCGCCAGCGGCCTGGGTGAACACGGGGACCGTGTCGGCAACGTCTGCCGACAGGTCGACATTGCCCAGGTTCAGCGCTTCCAATAGCGGCAGGCCACTGGGAAATTCGTGCCAACTGACCCGGATACCCTCGGCCTGTAAACGCTGCTCGAGTGTGCCACGGGCTTTGAGCAGGGTGAGCAAGGTCGAGGACTTCTGGTAACCGATGCGCAGGGTCTGTTCGGCGCTGGCGATACCCGGTAGCAGGCCGCCGAGCACTAACCCAACGGCCAGATGGCGCAAGTGTTTGAATGCAAGCATGAGCTGTTCTCCCGATCAATGTTGCGCCGCAACGGCCTCGGCGTTCGGCACGCTGAAGTCTTTGGCAAAAGTGGGTGACACATCCAGGCGCTGAGGCATCAGCCCATGGGCGTGGTAGAAGTCGGCGGTTTCCTGCTGCTCGGCGATGGTCTTGGCGTCGATAGCCTGCCAGCGTAACTGGCGCCGCTCGAACTGCAGGCGAGCGGCGTCCTCGGGAAATCCGATGATCTTGGCCAGGGTGTGCGAATAGCTATCCAGGTGCTGATACGCCCACACCTGGGCGCCAGCCAGCCGCTTGAGGTAGTCCTGCAAAGCCGCACGGCGGTCTGAGTCGTGCAGCGCCTTATCGGTCACGGCGAGAAAACTGTTGCCGCTGGACAGGCCACGGCCATCGACCAGCACCCGACCCTGGCCACTCAACTCGGCCAATGCGGTATAGGGTTCCCAAGTCGACCAGGCGTCGACCGAGCCATTGGCCAATGCGATCTTGGCGTCGACTGGGCCAAGGAAGCGTAACTCAACGTCCTTTTCACTCAGGCCGGCCTTATCCAAAGCCTTGAGTGCCAGATGATGACCGATCGAGCCGCGGCCGGTCGCGATGCGCTTGCCTTTGAGATCAGCTGCAGACTGTAGTGGCGCATCCGGACGCACCAACAGCGCCGTGCCATAGGGATCGGATTTGTCCACCGCAACTGCCTTGATCGGCGCTCCGGAGGCCAGTACGAACAACAGCGGCGCATCGCCGATGATGCCGGCATCGATGGCGCCAGCATTCAATGCTTCGGCCAACGGCGCGGCGGCGGGGAACTCGGCCCAGTGGATGTCGTAGGGCAAGTCGCGCAAGGCATCGGCGGCCTCGAGCTGGGCGCGCATGTTGCCCTTCTGATCGCCAATGCGCAGGGTCAGGCGGTCGGCGGCGAGCGCCTGGGTAGCCGCCAGCAAAGCGGCGGCGAAAAGCAGAAAACGCGAGCGGATTGGCATGGTGCTCCTTAAGGGTTGTCCCTGGCCAGGTACTAGCTGTCTGGAACAGACTCTATAGAGCATTGCGTAATTAATTAAATTGATTTTAGGAATAACCTAATATGCATTTTAACAAGCAAGGTCAAGCAACCCAGTTCGAGCCAGCTCATGCCACTGCTGACCCGTGACGGCTTGAGGAGCGCATCTAACGCACGTGCCTAGGGATAGGCCGCTGCTGAGCAAAAACGGCTATTAGCAACATTTCGATGCATTAAACTGGAACATTGCCGCCAATACTCTGTAAAATTGCCGCCTGGCGTGTGCTGCGTGCGCCCGGGAGCCATCCCGAATACGGAGAACATTCATTTGTTTTCCGAGAGTCCGTCCATGTTGCACGCAGCTGTCCAATGTCTATGGCGTTTTCCGTTCCCGCTTTTTTTAGCTGGGTTGCGCACGCCCCTTCCCTTCTTCTCGCCTACCGCCGCACTGGTTCGGGTCAACCCCCGCCAGCGCTTTGCTGTGCTCGCTAGTTGGCCAACCGCAGCGGCATCGAGGGCGAATCCATGAACGAGGACCTTCCCATGAACGTTTCCCTACCTACCGCCGAGCGGCGGCCCTTGCTGCAGCGCTTGCTGGCCAGCGAGGCTGCTGGTGGCGTGCTGCTGATGCTCGCTGCCGCCCTGGCCATCGTCATCGCCAACAGCCCCTGGGCCAGCGCCTATCAACACCTGCTGCATCTACCGGTAGGCCCGACCTTCACTGACAAGCTCGGCCCGATGACCGTGCACCACTGGGTCAACGATGGCCTGATGGCGATTTTCTTCCTGATGGTTGGCCTGGAGATCAAGCGCGAGATGGTCGACGGCCGCCTGGCGACCTGGGAGCAACGCCGCCTGCCGGCGCTGCCGGCGCTAATGGGCATGGCCGTACCCGCGCTGATCTACCTCAAGGTTTCAGCGGTCGAACCGGGCCTGGCCAGCGGCTGGGCGATCCCCGCCGCCACCGACATCGCCTTCGCCGTCGGCGCCCTGGCGCTGCTCGGCAAGCACGCGCCGCTGTCGTTGAAGGTGATGCTGGTGTCGGTGGCGATCATCGATGACATGGGCGCGGTGGCGATCATCGCCTTGTTCTACACCTCATCGATCGACCTGCTCGCCTTGGGCGCTGCAGCGGGCATCGTTGCCCTGCTGCTGGGCCTTAACCGCATGCGCGTAGTGACACTGTGGCCTTACCTGATCGGCGTTGCGGCGCTGTGGTACTTCACCTTGCTGTCGGGTGTCCACGCGACCATTGCCGGCGTCGTCGGCGCCCTGCTGATTCCGTACAGCGCAGGCGCCAGCGACAGCCCGCTGCTCAAACTTGAGCACGCCATCGCGCCCTGGGTGGGGTTCCTGATCGTGCCGGTATTCGGCTTTGCCAACGCCGGTGTTTCGTTCGCCAACCTGAGCTGGAGCGATGCGCTGGCACCACTGCCACTGGCGATCGCCCTGGGTTTGTTGCTGGGCAAGCAGTTGGGCGTGTTCGCGGGGGTGCTGCTGGCAGTGAAAACCGGCTTGGCCTCTAAACCGCAGGGCGCCAGCTGGCTGCAGATTTACGGGGTGGCAATGCTCTGCGGAATCGGCTTCACCATGAGCCTGTTCATTGGCGAGCTGGCGTTTCCAGGGCAGCCGGAGCTGATCGATCAGGCCAAGATCGGGATTCTGCTGGGGTCGTTGCTGTCGGCGGTGATCGCTTGCGTGATCTTGCGCTGGGCGCCGAAGACAACCGAGTAAGTGGTCTATCACACGATAAAAAACCGGGCCTTGATGGCCCGGTTTTGCTTTCGACTCGCTTCTTGCGCCTAGCGTACGCCACTGCTGGTTAACCCAGCCTGAACCACCCGCGGGCTACCTTGCTCAAGCAAGGTGCGCGGTAGCCGGAAGCCTTTGAACGGCTGTTGGGTGATCGGGTTGAATGCTTTCTCCGAACTCAGTTGATAACGCATCATGCCGTCTCCTGTACGAAAGCTCAGGTCGACACTGGTCGCCGTACGCCCATTGAGCGCGCCCCGACTGAGCAAGCGGAACATCGACCACGGGCCACGATACTCAAGACTGCTGCTGTTGCCATTGAGCTTGAGCAAGGTCAGGTTGCTACGCACCTGCGGGTTCAAGGTATTGGGCCAGATCACCCCGGTGATCAAGCTAGGACCATGGGTGTAGGAAATCAGCTGGCCATCCAGGTCAAGCACACTGGTACGCTGGTTCGCACTGAGCCCCAAGGGTTCGATGCTGAACTGCACACTCAAATTGCCTCGGTGATCGAAAAAGGTTTCGCGGATTCGATCTGCTACTTCCAACTGCTCGATGACATCGGTGCGTATCAGGTAGCCGCCACGATTGTCGGCATAAAGTGCATCGAGGTTGTCCTTCAGGAACACCTTAAGGTATTGATCCTGGAATTGCTGCAGGCGCCCCTTGGGCCCAAAGAAGGCCTCGAAATCATCCAACGCCGCATCGGGGGCTTGTGCAACGAATGGATAACGCCCCGCAAGCCGCTGCTGGAAGAAGCTGTAGACCTCAGCATCCCAACGCCGCTCCAGCTCTCGCAAGGCTTCGATTACCAACACTTGGGCAGTTTGCTCGGCGACCTTTTTAACCTGCTGGCGGATGGGCTCAGGCAGGCCGGTTGAGACCCGCTGCAGGGTTGCAATCGGATCAGGTCCCTTCATCGAAAAGCGCTGCAGCACCACCTGCAAGGCAGCCTTGCCTTGATCGGGGCTATCTTGCACGGCCTTGGCGTAGTCATAGAGCGCGGTGATCGCGCCAAGGGTTTCGTCGTAATAACTTGGCCGCTCACCCCTCGCCTCAAGCATTTCATTCAAGCTTATAAACGCCCTGCGTATTCCTCCGGCCTGTTGCTGGGCAGGCTCCCCGCCTCCCCCCAGTGCCGTGATAGCCCCTGCTTGCTTGGACTGCGCGGCGGTCAACGAGTCGATGGTGGTGTTATCGCGTACAGTCTCCAACAAGCGGCGCAGCGGCGCTGCCGGTCCTGTGATCTGGTCGAGGACCGACACCCCATGGCTCAAGTCGTGAAAGTCCGTCACCGCGAACTCATTCAACGCTCGTCGCCAACTGTCGATGTAGTCAGCGCGGTACAAGCTGCTGATCTTCTCAGTCAATGCAGCGCGGTCGGCCGCGGAGTAGTCCAGTTGACGCCGCTCACCCAGGGCCCACTGGTCGATCATGGCCATGTCCGTGATGTGCTCGCTGTGCGGTTCGAAATAGTCCCTGAAACCCTTCGCCGTCAGCAATCGCGCCAGCAGGATGCCGTCGCTCGCAGCCACGTTTGCTGAGGTTGGCTGATAGACGATGTCGAACGCAGGCCCTATCTGATGGCGCAAATCCAAGCCTGTATGCAACTGATCTTGAGCCTGCCGCTTAAGGCTTGCGTAGACGCGCTGCGCCAGCGGGACTTTACCCAGTATCTGCTGGAGTTCACTGACTCGTTGACGGAACTGCGGTAGATCGGTGTCGGCGTAGGCCAAGGCGTACTGCAAGTGCCGCATAAGGTCACGCTGTAGCTGCCCCTGCCCAGGGTAGGCAGATTGCCACTGGTGTGCCATCCAATCTTCTACCCACTGCGCTCGCCGGTTCTGCCGGTCCTCGATCATCCGATAGACCCTGAGCGCCGCCATCTGTTGCTCGCTACCATCGGCGGCGGCATTCATCGCGTCGACGACCCCACTGGCAAGGGCCGGCAGGAAACGCCGCGACAGTAGCGTCAGGTATGCCTGATCGACCATCGGACCAATTGCACGGCCCTGGTAGAGACCAAGGTCGGCCACCACCGGCCACGCAGCGCGATAGTCGCCAAACACCGAAACGGCATCTCGGATCTGATCCAAAGGCACCAGCAGGTTGCGGCCGGTAGGATCCAGGCGCTGATCGACTTCGCCATCGCTGAACGCCTGACTCTTGGCCAGCACGCTGATCGCTTGGTCCCGGTTGTGATCAAAGTAGCGATGCCAGCTTGCCCCAAGCACGGCAAAGGCCAGCACACCAACGCCCGAACTCAGCCACAACAGACGGCGTTTGTCGCGAGCGACCTTGACGTTGTCACCCGCCAATCCCGCTTCGGGAAATATCGCCCGCTTGAACACCTGCTGGGCAAAATAGACCAGGGCTTTGCCTTGCGGCTTGCCATCGCTCAGCGGTGGCAGAACGTTGTAGGGTTGCGCCGCTTCGCGGACAAACGCGTTGTTCATCTCTCCCTGCTGAAACACCGAAGACAGGTACAGTCCGCGCACCAGTGCCGGCGTCGTGAAGCGATCGCTGGCCAATGCGTGTCGAAGGAACGTCATCAATGCCGGGCGCAGCCCCATCAACTGCCCCTGCAACGAAACCAGCCGCTGGCGCTGCTCAGCACTGCTCAAGCCGCTCATGCTATCGAGCACCATTTCTTGGGCGATCTCGATCAACTGATCGTAATGGGCGATCAGCTCATCCAGCCACGCGTCGAATGAGCTAATGGCATCGAGCTTGAAGCTGAATCCAAGCATGTGCTCTCGCTGAGACTGGCTCATGCGCGCAAAAAGCTGATCGAAGCCGTCAAGCAAATCGAACTTGCTCAGTACCACGTATAAAGGCAAACGTGAGCCCAGCTGACGGCTCACCTCATACAGCCGGGTACGCAGCACATCAGCCAAGGCCATGCGCTGCTCGGGCGTCGAACGCAACAACGATGCCAGATCGACCACAAGCACCAGACCATTCAAGGCTCTACGGCTGCGCTTGCGCGCCAGCCAATCCAGCAGGTGCAGCCAGAGCTTGGCCTGAGTGCCCGCAGGCAGGACGGCTGACGGCTTGCCATCAGCGTCAGGCACAAGGCCCTCAAGTGACTGCTGGGTAATCAATTCGCCGGGCGGATCGATGATCACTGCTTCATTGCTGATCCACCAGTCCACTGGATAGGCGAGGTCGTCATCCTGGCGACTGAGGGCCTGTGCCTTGCTGATACGGGTCAGAGAAAAATGCTGATCGGAACGGGTGATGAAGCTGGTCTTGCCAGCGTTTTGCTCGCCGACAACCAGGTACCACGGCAACTGATAGAGCGCACGACGGCCGCCGGCATTGTCCAGATAGCTTGCCAGCCCTCGATCAAGCGCTCGCTCCTGTGCTTGCACGAACGGCAGGCTCGGATCTGCCTCGACAGCGGCCTCCTGCTGACGCTGTGCTTGGAAGCGACGCAGACGCGCGCCCAGCACCAGCGACCCGCATAGCAAGGGCACCAGTACCACCAGCAAACTGGCGATACTGCGGTGCGCAAGACTGGCCAGTGGCTGCTGCCCACGCCAAGTCCACTGCGGGCCAAGCCACCAGATGGCGACCAGCAACAACACCCCACCCACTGCGAGCAGCAGCGGCATGGCCAGCCCTGCGCGGGTGGCCAGCAGCAAGCCCCAACGTTTCAGATGTCTCCAATATGTGCTCATCAGGGACTGCTACTCCTTGTCCTGGTCAATCAGTGATGATGTGCCTGCGTAGTGCTTGAGCTTTTGATAAACCTCCGGCTCCCACAGCTGGGCGGTGGTGGCCTGCATGGTCCGGGCGACACTGGCGCACAGGTCGTGAGCCAGCCAAGACACGCCACGGGCACCGAGCAGATCGGCAGCGATCAGCGTGGTATGGCAGCGCTCGCGCGGCGAACTGTGCTGTGCTTGCAGGGCCTGTAGGCGCAACAGCACCGCTTCCACCCCTTCAACCTCCATCTGCTCGACCAACGCTTCGCGCAGCCCAGAAAATTCTTGCGAGCCTGCGGCCTGGGCAGGCGATGCTTCCGCGCCCTTGAGCCATGCCAGGCATTGCTCATCGACAAACGCTACGCCATCGCTGAAACACCGCTGTTGCACGGCGGGTAAGCGACGGACGAAGCGAGCCGTTGCGCAGCGGATCGCTTCGGCGACTTCAGCCATGGCCAAACGCGATGCGATGCTTGCAGCGAGGAAACTGCCGCGAATCCAATACGGCGAGGCAGTGACGCTTTTCTCCACTCGCAGCAACAGGGCCGGATCAATAGCGGTACTCGACAGCGCCTCCTCGTATCCGCTGACGATGTCTGCCGGGACCGACATCAGTTCGGTGCGATGATCCTGCCTGGCGCCCGGCGCAGCCTGGATGTGCGCCCACAAGCCAAACCTTCGCAGTTGATAGCCGGTCGGGTCATACAGGTCTTGCTGATTGATGAACTCGGCCATGCTCAGCACCGCGCGCCGAGTTTCGCGCTCATTGCCGAGCGACACGGTGGTCTTGGCCGGGAGGAATGCTTCAGCGAGCGGGGTAGCATTGCGGGCGGGTGAAACAGGCTTGCCAGCAGGTTCGTTACCGACTCCAATGACAGACTCGCTGTGCTTTACCAGCAAGCGCTCAAGCGCCTGCAACGCCGGCAGATCAAGCTGCGCCGAGCCCGCCTGTTGCAACAGGGAGGCAATTGCCTTCTGCGCCGTTTCGGCACAGGCCGGTGTGTAGCTAAAGCGGTCGAGCTGAGGCAGCGCTTCGGTCAATCGCTTGACCTGCACACCAACCAGTTTGCGCTTGCCCAGAAATCCCGTTGGGCCGGGCTTGGGATGGGCGGTTTCCCAATAGTGTTCAACCATGCCCGCCAGCAACTGCAGCGTGTGGCACCAGTGCTCCCAGCAGCGCTTGCGCAACCACACGACACCCAGATGGCCGACGATACGCAAATGCTTGCAGTGGCTACTGAGGTACTGACGGGAGGCTTCCTCGATGAATGGCCAATCGATAGCCCCCTCATGCAATCCGCCAAGCTTGACCATCTCCTGATCGATCGCCTGGTAGGTCTCATCCTCGATATCGAACAGACCCGCGGCAAGCTTGAGGTCAATGGGCGCCAGCAGCCTGGCGATGTCATCGCTCGACACCCTGGCTACCAACGACATGCTTGGCGCGCCTGATCAATCAAAGGGTCCAGCCCTTGAGCATCGAAACTCAGCCCATCGAGCGCCGGATGGTCGCTGACGATGTGGATCCGCTTGGCGCCGATCAACGCCTTGATCTGCTCAATGGCCGGTAGACCCCGGCCAGCATCCAACACTTGGCCGTTTTCCATGACTTGCCAGGGCTGCACACTGGTCGCCTGATGCTCGGTGCGCAGCTGCACCATCACTCGGCTGCCCTCAACAGGTCGCGCGGTGATCAACTGCAATCTGGAGATGTTCTGCACGCAACTGATGGCAAGGTAGGGCCGCGGCTCGACCGCGGCGATCGCAGGCGCCGAAATCACCAGTCGCGTCTGCCCCACTTGCCCCTCACGCTGCACGCTCATGCGAAACGCCAGGTCGTCCGGCATTCGCTGGGCCTCATTGGTCATGACCCGAGCCACGCTAGGTGCGCTCAGCTCCGGTGCTGACCACGTGGCTTTTACCAGCGGCACCCGCGAAGGGGTTCCGGCCGCCTCATCAAAACAGGCCAAACGCTCGACATTGGAAACAATTCGCGTGCAATCGCGCTCAGGCTCGGCGAACACTTGCCCCAAGCCGAGCAACAATAAAACACCCATTCCATAAGTGCATTGTTTGTTCACCGCAGCTCTACTCCACTCTCATACGCCCATACGGACGCACACTTCCAAAGCATTTACCTGAAGAGCAATGCGCCGCGTACAAAGCTAGAAAACTCGACAAGCGCAGAGCTTAGAGCAGATTCAGGCCAGGCCACAAACAAATATTTCTTTACACTTTTAAACTCGACCAAGCCACTTTCAGCCATGCATCGTTTAAATACAAAGCAAAAGCTCAAATAAACAATAAGTACAAATGCAACATCAACTGTCAGAATAAACCTACAAAAGCAACCCTAACAGGAAGCACTGTAAGAAACATCCTACAAACTTAACAGGGAGTTAATATAGCGCATGGCTAAAAGCTCAAGTTCCGTTGCACCCAAAGAACGTATCAACATCAAATACGTACCTGCCACAGGCGACCAGCAGGCCGAAATAGAACTGCCCCACAAGATGCTGGTCTTGGGCGATTTCGGCCTGATCGATACACGTACTCTGGAAGATCGCCAGCTCATGCGCATCGACAAGCACAGCTTCAACAGCGTGCTGAGCGAGGCTGCGGTGAGCTTGAGCATGGCCGTGCCTTCGAGCCTCAGCGCAGCCCCCGATGCTGAACTGGCAGTGCGCCTGCAATTCAACTCGATCAATGACTTCGGCCCAGACCAAATCGCCCGCCAAGTGCCCGAACTGAACAAGTTGCTCGAGTTACGCGAAGCCCTGGTGGCCCTGAAAGGCCCGCTGGGCAACGTCCCTGCCTTTCGCAAACACTTGCAACAGCTGCTCACTGACGAGCAAGCACGCAAGCAGCTTGCCCATGAGCTGGACCTGGTGATCGAAGCCACCGAACAAGATTGAAGCAGCCAAGACCTGAGCATCAGGTCAATGAAGCACTGACAACGGAGCGTCACCATGCCCAGCCAAAATACCCAGACCCTCACCTCTGACGTTGCTGACCAGACAATCGGCAACCAGACCTTGCTCGACCAGATCATGGCCGAGACCCTGCTCACTCCCAGTCAAGAAGGCTATCAAGTCGCGAAGCAGGGCGTCGCTGCATTCATATCCAACATCCTCAAAAGCGATGAGCCTGATCAACTGATCAACAAGCATCGCGTGGACCAGATGATTGCTGAGGTCGACCGAGTCCTTAGCAAACAAATGGACGCTATCCTGCATCAACCCGAGTTCCAGCAACTTGAATCGGCATGGCGCGGCTTGAAACTACTGGTGGACCGCACCGACTTTCGCGAAAACATAAAACTCGAAGTGCTCCACGTCAGCAAAGCCGAACTCCTCGAAGACTTCGACAATGCCGGCGACATCACCAGCAGCGGGCTCTACAAACATGTCTATACCGCAGGTTTTGGCCAGTTTGGTGGCGAGCCGGTGGCGGCCATGGTCGGCAATTACAACTTCGGCCCCTCCTCGCCCGATATAAAGCTATTAAGTTATGTTGCTTCGGTAGGTGCAATGTCCCATGCGCCGTTCATTACCGCACCCGCCCCTGAATTCTTCAACTTGAGCAGTTTCGAAGATTTGCCCAACCTCAAGGAGGTCAAAGACATTTTCGAGGGGCCGCGATTCGCTAAATGGCGATCGTTCCGTGACAGCGAAGACGCTCGCCATGTCGGCATGATGTTGCCGCGCTTCATGCTGCGCTCGGTCTACGACCGCCATGAGCAACCCATCAGCAGCTTCAGCTATGACGAGACCATCAACGGTCAGCATGACAATTACCTGTGGGGCAACGCCGCCTTCCTGATGGCCAGCTGCATCAACGACAGCTTCGCTCGCTACCGCTGGTGCCCGAACATCATCGGCCCACAATCCGGAGGCGCCGTCGAAGACCTGCCCGTGCATCTGTACGAGTCTTTGGGTCAACTGCAGGCGAAGATACCGACCGAAGTGTTGATCTCTGATCGCAAGGAGTTCGAGCTGGCCGAAGAAGGCTTCGTCGCCCTGACCATGCGCAAGGACAGTGACAACGCGGCGTTCTTCTCGGCCAATTCGGTACAAAAGCCCAAGACGTTCCCCAGGACGCCAGAAGGCCAGCAGGCGCAAACCAACTACAAGCTCGGCACCCAACTGCCCTACCTGTTCATCGTCAACCGATTGGCCCACTACATCAAAGTGCTCCAGCGTGAACAGATCGGCAGCTGGAAGGAACGCGCCGACCTGGAAGGCGAGCTCAACAAGTGGATCAAGCAGTATGTCGCCGACCAAGAAAACCCCTCGGCCGATGTACGCAGCCGTCGACCACTGCGCGCCGCCAAAGTCGAAGTCTCGGAAGTTGCCGGTGATCCGGGCTGGTACCAGGTATCCCTGGCTGTGCGGCCACACTTCAAGTACATGGGAGCGAATTTCGAGATCTCCCTGGTCGGTCGGCTCGATACCGAATGAGCAGCCTGTTCGATCGCCTGGCTGCAGATAACCCACCCAGTCGACAGCAATGCCGCCATGAACAGGCAGGCCAGACATTCGAGGCCATCAAGCACCACCTCGAGACACTGCTCAATACTCGTCAGGGCTGCTCGCAAAGCAGCCCTGACCTGGGCCTGCGCGACTTCAACGGCCACGACCTGAGGAGCGGTGATTTGCTGGCTCAAGTGAGTGCCGACATCCGCCGCACCATTGGACGCTATGAACCGCGCATCCGCATTCGCACCTTGCATGGCGTACCGGACGCCAATACCCCGCTGGAGCTGCACTTTCGCCTCGATTGCCAAGTGCGGGTAAACAACCGTGCCGAGCAGTTGCAGATCGAGTTGCTGGTCAACGGCCAAAACCGCTACACCCGGGTGAGGTAACCCATGCCATTGAAACAACGTTTTAGCGAAGAGCTGCGTTATTTACGCGAGCTGGGTGCCGACTTTGCTCGGGACAACCCGCAGCTCGCGCAATATCTAGGTAAAGAAAGTAGCGACCCAGATGTCGAGCGGCTGCTCGAAG
The DNA here is from genome assembly GCF_014268815.2 of Pseudomonas urmiensis. Taxonomy (NCBI): domain Bacteria; kingdom Pseudomonadati; phylum Pseudomonadota; class Gammaproteobacteria; order Pseudomonadales; family Pseudomonadaceae; genus Pseudomonas; species Pseudomonas urmiensis. Next base: position 1,291,478 of record NZ_JABWRE020000001.1, on the reverse strand, counting down.
GCTTCGCGTTTCTCACGGCAAAACTGCGCCTGAAACTCGACGATGACCTGCCAGAGCTGACCCATTCAATGCTGCAGATGCTGTGGCCCAATTACCTACGGCCGCTGCCCAGCGCAACGATAATCCAGTTCACCCCGCTGGAGCAGTCTCTGAGTGAGTCACAACGCGTAGCCAAGGGCTCACGGCTGTTTTCCCGCCCTGTGGACGGCATCGCTTGCGAGTATCGAACCTGTACCGAGGTCACACTTCATCCTTTTGAGATCCACCAGGCCAGTGCCACACAGACACTCGATAACTGCAGCGTTGCCATTGACCTGAACACCTTGGTTGAGCGCCCGCTGAACACCCTGGCCTGCCACAGCTTGGACTTCCACCTCAGTGGCGATCATGGCAGCGCTCAAACGCTGTACCTGTGGCTATCGCAATACCTGAAGAACATCAGCGTGATCATCAACGGTGAAGTGCGCAGGCTACCGGCTTGCACCGTCAGCTTTCCCGGTTTTAGCCCCGAAGAGGCCTTGCTGCCTTATCCGCGCAACGTCTTCGACGGCTACCGGATTGTGCAGGAGTACTTTGTCTTCCCGCAGCGCTTCCACTTCTTCAGCTTGACCGGCCTCACCCAGCTGTGGCCGAACCAGGACAGCCGCAGGGTGCGCATCGAGTTTCACTTCACCCGGCCACTGCCCAGCACGATACGTATCAGCAGAGCTGACTTCAGCTTGTTCTGCACGCCGGCCATCAACCTGTTCGAGCACAGCGCCGAACCCATCGACTTGTCTGGCCAGGCCGAGCAGGTGCGGCTGACGCCCAGTGGTCAGCGCCCGAAGGCCTACGAGATCTTCAGCGTCGACCGCGTGGCCAGCTGGCGAGTAACCGCAGATGGCAGCCGAGGTGAACAGCTGCGCGTGTTCCAACCTTTTGAATCGTTCGCCCATGAAATCGAACACGCCCAGGGACGCACCGCGCTGTATTACCGCTGCCGGATTGAAGAGTCGTTGCGCGGCGACGGGCTGGTGCACCGCATGGCGTTCGTCCGCGCTGACGAAAGCCTGTATGTCGGGCAATTGGAAACCGCCTCGGTCGACCTGACCTGTACCAATCGGGATTTACCCTTGGCATTGGGCATTGGCGATATCAGTGTCACCACCGAGGCCACTCCACCGCTGGCCAGCTACCGCAACATCTGCCGACCGACCCGGCCGTACCGACCGGTACTGGATGGCCAGCTGCAATGGACATTGATCTCCAACCTGTCGCTGAACTATCTCTCGCTGCTCTCGGCCGAACCGCTCAAGGCGGTGCTCGGCGCCTACGACTTCGCTGCCCTGCATGACATTCAGCAGGCACGCGCCACGCGCAAGCGCCTCGATGGCATTGGCCATGCCAAGACCGAACCATTGGACTGGCTGATCAAGGGCCTGCCCGTACGCGGCTTGCGCACACACTTGCAACTCGATCAGGACGCCTTTCGCTGCGAAGGCGACCTGTACCTGTTCGGCTGCGTGCTGTCGCACTTCTTTGCCCTCTACGCCAGCATCAATTCCTTCCATCAACTGGAAGTGATCAACACCACCAACAACGAGCACTACACATGGCCCTTGCTGACCGGCAGACAACCGCTGATCTAGCCGACACGCTGCTCGCCGAAGCTCATCTGCACAATTTCTTCCAATTGCTGGAGAGGCTGCATGGCTTGCACGATGATGACCTTGAGCCACATAGGCCAGCAGATGCTACGCAGCCGCGGCTACGCCTTGGCAGCGACCCTCGCCTGACCTTTCCGGTGGCCGACGTGCTGGAGGCGCAGCGCCTGCCGCAGCGGGCAGACAACGATGACCGCTACCGGGTTTGCACCACCTTCCTGGGGCTGCACGGTACAGACTCACCGCTGCCCAGCTACTACCTGGACCAGCTCGCTTACGAGCATGCCCAGGGCAAAGGCGTGCGCCCGGCATTCTTCGATTTCTTCAATCACTATTTGCTCAGCCTGCTCCACCGGATCTGGCGCAAGTACCGCTATTACATCCGCTTCCAGACCCAAGCCAGCGACCACTTTTCTGCCTATATCTACGCCTTGATCGGCCTGGGTAACGAGCAACTGCGGGTGGATACGGCATTGCCCTGGAGCCGCCTGCTCAGCTTTGCCGGGGTGATTGCCAGCCGCAGCCGCGCCCCCGGCACGGTGGCCGGGATCATCGCCCACTGCTTTGATCTGCGGCAGGTGCAGATCCGCGAATTTGAAAAGCGCTCGGTGTCATTCGATGTCCGCCAGAGGGTCAGTCTTGGCCTGACCAATGGCCAGTTGGGCAGCGCTTTCATTGTCGGTGATCGCAGCCGAACCCGCAGCAGCAAGTTCGCCATTCTGATTGGTGATCTCGACCAAGCCCAACTACGCGACTTCCTGCCCAGCGGTATCAATTTTGGGCGTTTGCGGGCGCTGATTGATTTTCTCCTGCGTGATGGCCTGGCCTACGACCTGGAGCTGCGCCTCAAACAGCAGCAACTGCCGCCGTTCAACTTAAGCCGCTCGCAAGGCAGCCACCTGGGCTGGACCAGTTTTATCGATGATCGGCACGGCGCGACCAGCCCCAAGGTACTCATCAGGGTGCGCTCATGAAGATCACCCTGACTATCAGCAATCCCGATCAACTGCAGCATGGCGTCACCGTCAGCCATCAGTTCGACAACCGCGGCGGCACGCTCGGCAGCGTCGGCGCCGACTGGCTGTTGATCGATCGCGAGCGACGCATTCTGCCCATCCATTGCGAGATTCGTTGGCTTGAAAAGAGCTTTTGCGCCGTTGATCGTTGCGGCCAGACCTTCCTCAATGACAACCAGATGAGCCTTGCAGGCACAGCTGCGGTGCGCCTGCAGGAAGGCGATTGCCTGCGTATCGGCGCCCATCGCGTGTTGGTCCACTATCACCGCGACCCACCCAGCCAGCTGGCCAGTCGCGGCGCCCTGGAAGAACTGTTCGAGCCTGGCAAGCGCCTCTTGGATGCCCTGGTGAACGATCTGCCGGCCGGCACCCTGGACCTGGAGCCAGCAGCCCCCACCTGTCCCGCCGTGCTCGACATCTGCCAGGCGTTCAAAGCCGACAGTGGCTGCGACCCCCTACTGGCACTGGAAGCCCCATCTACTTTGCACCCTGCAGGAGACACCACCATGACCAATATCCGCCCAGGGGAAAAGCTGTGAAGCTGCGTCCCCTGATAATCGCTGCACTGTTTCTACCCCTGCTGGGCTGCACGGTCTTGAGCAAGGTTGGCCAGGTATTGATGGACCCCAGCATACCGGTGGGCGCTGCGAGTGATCAGCCAACCCAGGTTGCTTTCAGCCTGTATGCCAGCCCCACCCTCAATGGCAACCCACGAAGCCTCGATGCCACGGTTGCCGATGCAGTACTGGAGCCAAGCCCCTATGCAGTCAGTCTCACTGCTGGCAACCCACAGGTCTTGACTGAAAAGGTCGAAGTACTGCTGGCGTATCTGCAAGAGCAATTTCCAGCCGTGTCTCCTATAGAGCAGGAACAGGAACAGGAACAGGAACAGGAACAGGAACAGGAACAACCAACCCTGCCGCGCTCGTCCATGGAGGACAGCAGCCCAGGCACTTACGACGACCCGGCAGTGCACCTGAGCCTGGCGCAGCCGCAGACGGTATCGGCTGAGCAGATCGCCACGCCCATCGCCATCAAGATCTTCCAGTTGCGTGACGACTCACTGCTGCATAACGCCGTCTTTTCGGGCCTGGAACAAGACCCGGCCAAGGCCCTGCGCAGCACTTACATACGTGACGACGACTATCTCCTGACGCCAGGTCAGTTCAAGTTCGTGCCCTTCGAAGCGCTCGATGCCGACACCCGTTTCATTGCCGTAATTGCTAATTACAGCAACCAACAGGACACCACCTGGAAGCAGGTCCTGCGCGTCCAGCCGCGGGGTCGCAAGGTGGTGCTCGCCGTACAGATCAACGACTCACAGATCCTGCTCAAGGAAGAAAGCTGATGCTCACCTGGCTGTTGTCCCTCTGCACCTTCCCTTCTGATTCGGAGCGCCCATGAGCTCACGCAACCCTGTCGTCTGGCGCGAAGGCTTGTTCGTCAAGCCGCAACACTTTCAGCAGTTGGCGAGGGCCAGCGAAGCCGCCGTTCACCAGCGCCTGAGCAGCCTCAATAGCTCGTTCTATGGGTTCAGCGAATTGCAGCTGAATCAGGAGTACTTATGCTTTGGCAAGATCGCCATTACCCGGGCTCGGGGCGTCATGCCCGACGGCACGGTGTTCGACATCCCCGGCGACTTGCCGCCTCCTGCACCGCTGGAAATCATCGACAACCTCACGCACCAGAACGACGTGTACCTGTGCCTGCCACTGCGCAGCGACGGCGGCCGTGAAGTACGCTGGCCAGACAGCAGCGCCAACTATCGCTACATCGCCAACACCGAAGATATCAAGGATACCCATACCGACGACGGCGACATCGCGGCTGTGGACCTGGCAGTGCTCAACCTGCAACTCAAACGAGACAGTGAAGACGCCAGCGCCTACACCCGCCTAGCCTTGGGGCGCATCCTGGAGCGTCGCCCCGACGGCAGCCTGGTGCTGGACGAAAGCGTCTACCCCACCTGCATCTCTGTGCAAGCGGTGCCCTCGCTCAAACGTTTTCTCGATGAAGTCTGCAACACCCTGCGCGAGCGCGCTCGCAACCTTGCGGCACGGATAGGTTCGTCAGGACAGTCGGGGGTGGCCGACATCAGTGACTTCAATCTGCTGCAAGCCATGAACCGCTGGTGGCCGTGCTTCCAGCATCTGGCGCGACAGCCGCATACCCACCCTGAGCAGTTGTACCTGGCCATGAGCCAAGCCTGTGGCGAACTGGTGACCTTCACGGATGAGAGTCGCTTGCCACAGGAGTATCCGGCTTATCAGCACAGCGCGTTGCACACTTCCTTCAAACCGCTGGAAGACGCCTTGCGGCGCACCTTGAGCATTGTCCTGCAACCTCGGGCGGTGTCACTGCCGCTTGAGCAACGCCAATACGGTGTGTTGGTCGCAACCCTCGAAGACCGGCGCCTGCTGGACAGCGCGCAGTTCATCCTGGCGATACGCGCCAGCGTGCCAGCAGAGTCGCTGCGCCAGCAGTTCACGCAGAAAGCCAAGGTCACCTCACTTGAAGCGCTGACCGATCTGGTGCCGCTGCAATTGCCTGGTATTCCGCTGCTGCCGCTGCCGGTAGCCCCGCGCGAGCTGCCGTTCCATGCAGGCTTTAGTTACTTCGAGCTGGATCGACGCAATCCGGCTTGGCAGGTGATGAACGACAGTAGCGGCTTTGGCTTGCACATCGCCGGCGAGTTCCCAGGGCTTGAGTTGCAGTTGTGGGCGATCAGGAGCGAATGACATGAGCGACAAGCAAAATACCCCTGGCGCCATCGATACCGAGTTGCACGGCCTGCTCGAACAACCCCATAGCGCGGCATCGCGCAGCGCGGCCCCAGCCGACTACCCGGGCTACCCAGCCGACCCGCAATTTCAACTGCGCGGCGCCTTCAGCAACCTCATGATCGATGCGGCAATGCCCTTGTTTGGCTTGGCCATGCGCTTGCAGACACTGGACGATCATCAAGACATCAAGCAGTTGTACAAGGACGTCCACAACCAGATCACTAGCGTCTTGGCAGAGCTGCGCCAGCACAACTATGAGCCTGCGCACCTGCTGGCCTATTCCTACTCCTTGTGCCTCTACCTGGATGAAACCGTGATGAGCACCCCCTGGGGCAAGAACTCCAGCTGGAGCCAACAGCCGCTGCTGAGCGATTTTCACCAGGAAACCTGGGGCGGGGAAAAGTTCTTTACCGTGCTCTCGCGAATGATGCTCGAACCGCAGCGCTATCAGCAGGTGCTGGAGTTCATGTACCTGTGCTTGTGCATGGGCTTGAAGGGCAAATACGCCATCCTGCCCAAGGGCGACGAGGCCTTGCAGAACCTCATCGTCAAGCTACACCGGCAGATTCGAGAACTGCGAGGCCCGGTCCCGGAGTACTTGAGCGACCCACTGACCAATGTCGCGCCGCGTAACTTTCGGATGAACCGCCAATGGCCGTGGTGGAGCCCACTGGTGATCAGCGCAGTCGCCCTTGCCGCCTTATACGCCTTCTATAGCTACCGCCTGCATGTGATTACTACCGAGGTGCTGCAGTCGCTCAACGGCATCCTGCAGTGACCGGCAAGCACGTGATTGGAATTCAACGAATTAGCAAGGCCCATGCCTTGCTGACAAGCCCATCGACCCGCGATGGCCACGCCTGCCCCTGAGGGTTGCGTGCTTTTACATGGACACAGGAGTCTGCCATGCCAACACCCGCTTACATCAAGATCGAAGGCAAAACCCAGGGCAACATCACTGCTGGAGCCTTCACCTCCGACTCGGTCGGCAACGTCTTTGTCGAGGGTCATGAAGACGAGATCCTGGTACAGGAAATCAAACACCAGGTGAGCGTCCCGACCGATCCGCAGAGTGGTCAACCTGCCGGCCAACGGGTGCACAAGCCTTTCATCTTCACCAGCGCGCTGAACAAAGCCACGCCGCTGATGTATGGCGCACTGGCCAGCGGAGAGATGCTGCCAACCGTCGAGGTCAACTGGTACCGCACTTCAGTGGAGGGCAAACAGGAGCATTTCTTCACGACCAAGCTTGAGGACGCAACCATCGTCGACATCAACACCGTGCTGCCGCACGCCCAAGACAAGGAGAACGAGAACTACACCCAACTGATCGAAGTATCCCTGTCCTATCGCAAAATCACCTGGACCCACGAAACCTCGGGGACCGAGGGTTCTGACGATTGGCGCAAACCTATCGCCTCCTGACAGCAGTGCTCCGGGCAGGGTCAGCCTGCCCGGGCATTTTCTTTCTCAGACCGCGCACAGGGACTTGTATGCCCCGCCAATCCGATCTTCGTTACAGCTTGCAACCCTTGGTCGGCGACGCCGCATTCGAGGTGGTCTCGTTCACCCTCGATGAAGCCTTGAGCACCCCGTTCAAGCTCAACCTGGAGCTGGTCAGCGCAGACGCCGACGTCGACTTTGCCCAGTTGCTCGACCAGCCTGTGCTGTTCACTATCTGGGACGGCCCACGCCCGGTGCGCTACGTGCACGGCCTGGTCAGCAGCTTCAGCCAGGGTGACAGCGGCTTCTCTCGCACCCGCTACCAGGCGCTGGTCGAACCACAGCTGGCCCGCGCCAGCCTGCGTTCGAACTGGCGGATCTTCCAGCAAAAGACCGTGCCGCAAATCCTTGAACTGATGTTCCAGGCCCAGCGGCTGAGCAATGTCAGCCTGGTGGCCTGTTTCGACCATCAGGTTCGCGAGTTCTGTGTCCAGGCCGGTGAAACCGACCTCGACTTCCTGTCCCGCCTGGCCGCCGAAGAAGGCTTTATCTACAGCTTCGAGCACAGCGCCACCGGCCATCAACTGATCATCACCGACCGCCTGCTGGAGATGGGCCTGATCAGCCGCAGCGTGATCAAGGCCGAAGACGACGATGAAGGCTTCGTCGATGACGTCGAAACACCCGACGCCGACCCCATCGCCGTGCTCTACCAGCCCAACGGCGGCGGCGATCAGGCCAAACCCGCCCTGCACCGCTTTCGCTACAGCGAACAGGTGCGCAGCGCCCGCCAGGTGCAGCGCGACTACAGCTTCAAGCACCCCGCCTACCGCCAGGAGCATGCCGCCACGGCCAGCGACCTGCAGCACCAGTCCCCGGCCTACGAGCGCTTCGACTATCCCGGACGCTACAAGCGGGATGTGGTCGGCAAGCCGTTCACCCACAACCGCCTCACCGCCTTGCGCCACGATGCACGCATCGCCCAGGTCGAAGGCGACGATGTGCGCCTGCAACCAGGCTTGAGTTTCAACCTGATCGACCACCCGCGCGAAGACCTCAACGCCCACTGGCGGGTGATCGGCGTGCACCACGAGGGCTGCCAGTTCACCAGCCTGCAGCAAGAGGCGGTGGGCGCCGACCAGGGCACCCGCTACCTGCAACAGGCGACGCTGATTCCCGGGCGCATCGAGTGGAAACCCGCCCTGCTGCCCAAGCCGCATATCGACGGCCCGCACATGGCCACCGTGGTCGGCCCGGCCAACGAGCAGATCTATTGCGATGAATGGGGCCGGGTCAAGGTCAGCTTCCCCTGGGACCGCGACAGCCAGGAAAATGAGTTCAGCTCGTGCTGGGTGCGCGTCTCGCAAGGCTGGGCCGGCGGCAGCTGGGGCGCGATGGCCATCCCACGGATCGGCCAGGAAGTGATCATCCACTACGTCAATGCCGACCCCGACCAGCCGCTGATCACCGGCCGCACCTACTGCGCCAACCAGCTACCGCCGTACGAGCTGCCCAAGCACAAGACGCGCATGACCATCAAAAGCCAGACCCACAAGGGCCAAGGTTTCAACGAACTGCGTTTCGAGGATGAGCTGGGGCATGAGGAGGTGTTCATTCATGCGCAGAGGGATCAGAACAACCACGTTGGTAATGACGAAACAAGCTGCATCGGCCGCAACCGTGTCGAGCGCGTGGGTAACGATGAGCAAACCGCGGTGGGTAACGACCTACGACAGCAAACGGGTCGCGATCATAGCCACAGCATAGGTCGAACATGCCAAGTGAGCATTGGCCAGGATCTGCTCGAGCAGGTGGGTAACGAGCGCCGCGAGTCAACCCATGCCAATCACTACCAAACAGTTGGCGGCGATAACGAGCTGGTCGTCAACGGCCGGCAGACCGTGAGCGTCGGTCAGGGTGTCAATCATCAGACCACTGTCTACCAACTACAGGTAAATGAGCGCATTGAGTTCAGAAGCCCCGGCGGCAGCATCATTCTGGATCAACACGGCATCACCCTCGATGGCCTGACGCTCACGTTCAAGGGTCCGACCCAAGCCAGTACCCCCGGTGCCGGTAACAGCGTGGTCGTGGAGTTGCTTGCTGACGAAGGCAACCGGTGCGAGGAAAACGCCTAATGAGCACCCAGGCCTTGATCGAGTACGTCGGCAAACATCACGATCCCCAGCTGTACTGCTACGTACTCCTAGACCCCTTGGCGATAGCCGCTACCAGTGATCAGACGCTTTTGGGCAGTTTGCGCCAGGCATTGGGCGAAAGTGCGTTGACCCGGGTTTGGCGTGCAGACCTCGCCCACTCTCCTGAAACTTTGCCGATCCTGGCCTGCCTGGCATCCCCCGGTAACAGCCTTTGCCAGCGCTTGCTTGAGCAGACAGCAAGCGCCGCGATAAGGGATCTGCGGCGCCGTAAACGCCAGGTATGCGCGTGGCTATTTAGCAGCGCACCCGCCCCTGCGACTGCCGCTTATCTGTCGTCCATGGGGCGAATTCAGAACAGTGCCGGCGCAGTAGGTTTTTACCCGCTGTTCGAACCGGTGCGTTTTGAGCTGTATGCCGGAGCCTTCGCTCAAGCGGACCAGGGCCACTGGTGGCCAATCAAGCATTGGCTGTTTCTAACCAGCGGCGGCGCTCCTGCTCGGGTAACCGGCGAAGCTCAGCCCCGCCGGCCGATTCCCGCTAACGCTGGCGATGACCAGGAAGAAACGGCGTTGATCGAGGCAGTGCTGGCTAGCTGGCGGGCATTGCGTACAGGTCCGTTGGCGCAACAACTCACGCCCATCACCCGCTTTGCGGCCACGCAGGCGGCCGAACATATCCGTCACGCGCGAGCGCTCGGCTTGAGCGCAGTCGACGACATTCTCAACCTGGTGGTGCACCAGCTATGTCTGCACCCGGCGCTACCTAACCACCCTAGCGTGCGCGCCATGATCGACAGCGCTGCGCAGGGGCAGCGATCGCTTGGGCAGCAGTTCGCTCAATACACCAATGCGAACTGGAAACACGTGACAACCACTTTGCCAGCAGCCGAGGTGCACTCATGACCATCAGCCGGCACATCGCCCACGCCATCGCCGAGTCGGCGATGCCCCCCGACCAGTGCCTGGCCTGCGAACGCCAAGGCCTGCCAATCCTGCCCCTGCGCCGGGCGCTGGTGCCCGACACCCGTCCCGCCTACAACGCGCCCGTAATTGGCGGCAAACCCGTGGAAACCCGCCTGGGCCTGCGAACCTTGCGCATGGGCTACCTGTATGTGCTGCTCGACCGCAAGGTCTGGCAGGCCTTCGAGGTCACCGAACACGCTCACTTGCGCCGCTTCAACCCGCTCGAACCCCCACCGGCACCGCCGCGGCCGCTGCCCAAACGGTGCGTGGGCAAAGACCACGACATCCCGTCTGCCTTCCTCACCCTCGACAGCAAGACCTACAGCAGCGCCTGGATTGCCTTCTCCAGCGATGCCTGGCCGCCGAGCGTGCTCAATGCCTACCGCGATGGCAAGGCCCCGCCCGAGCGCTTTCAGGTGCTGGACCTGGCCCAGGTGCGCAATGCCCCTGGCGAACTGGGCCTGGCGATGACCCCGGACGCCCTCAAAGTCGATCGCCAGGTCTTCGAATACGCCGAACAACTGCCCGGCGACTTCGACAGCGTGCATGGCTTTCACAGCCGCTTCCTGCGCCAGACTGCGCTGCGCGGCTATGTGCTCAACGCCATCGCCAAGCACCAGTTGGAGCACGGTGTGCTCGCCCTGGACCTCGATGACACGGTTGGCATGGTGCAGGAGTTCAACCATGCGCGGCTGAACTGGATCACCACCCGGCAGCGATGGCGTGAAGAGCCGCTGCGGGCTTATCAACTGCAAACCTCGCAACTGCTGTTGAGCATCCGCGCCATGCACCGGCAGTGGGCCGAGCAACAGACGCCAGCGTTCGACGCGCAGACCGGCGATGGCCCACCGCTGTTCGTCGACCCTGCGGTGGAGCGCCAGCGAATAGTTGATTACACGGCGCAGAACAGCGACGAGCGGCTCGAGCAGCGCTATCACGAACCGATGCGCGCCGCCTTCCAAGCCGAGTACGACCGCCAGGAGGCGCAGTACCAACATTACATTGACCTCAATGCCAGGTTCTACGCGTCGCTGTGCGCCAGCCCGACGTTCAAGCGCATCGAGCAATACGACTATGACGGCAATGATCGCGAGTCTGGCATTGCCTACTGCAAGACCATGGCGCTGTGCCTGGCTGGCGGCATCAGCGAAGCGCCAACCGCCACCCCCGAGGCGCAGCCGGCTGCGGGCAGCAGCGCAGCGCTCTGGCTGAAGTGGCTGCAAGACCCGCACAGCCCGCCCTATCGCGCCTTGCTCCTGCGTGATCAGTCGTTGCTGGCGGCCTTGCTGCCAAGCTTCTCCATCACCGATCCCACCGAGTGGAACGACAGCGACAAGCTCTATGCGGCGCTGAGCAAGGTCATTGCCAGCGAGGATGCCGGCTTGCGCCTGCGCACTTCGCTGCAACAAGCGATCAGCGACGCGCAAGGCGCACTCAACGCGGCCAGCCAACGCCTGCACCCGCTGGCAGGCCCCGGGGTTCAGCGTGCGGTGATGCGCCTGAACTGTGCCAGCCAGTGGCTGTACAACGGCGTACAGCTGGTCGAGTTGCAGGTGCAGATGAAGCTCAGCGAGTACTACGCCCTGCAAAGTGCCCACTTGCGGCAGATGCAGCGCACCGCCAATGCCGCGATGGCCCAGGCCCGCGAGCGCATGCACGTGAGCCTTGAGGAGCTGCAGCAGCAGTCGCAGTCCAGCCTGCGCAAGGTTCGGCCGATCATCCAGAACGGGCTGCTGAGCCTGGCGGTACTCGATCCGAAGCTGGCGCACAGCGTGATTGTCGTCAGCGTCTGGGTCCAAGGAACGGCAGAGCAAGTGCGCGACACGCTGGTCAATGGCACACGCGCCAGCCTTGAGGAATTGAACCGGGCAGCGCAGGTGACGATGCTCGATCTGAGCGTCGCCGTGGGCACCCTGGAGCCGAATGCGCGCCAGGCGCTGCAGGGCCTGCGGGTGACCTCGCGACAAGCGGCGCAGTTGCTTGGCACCAGTTTCACAGGGCTGCGCGGGGTCGCGGGAAGCTGGGAGTTGCTGCTGGCCATGGGCGGGCTGTACCTGCTCAGTGACAGCCTGGAAAAGAACATGCAAAAGGCCGAGGCCGAAATTGGCGATAAGTCCATGGAAGCCTGGCTGGCATTGCAGGGCTCCAGCTTGGCGATACTCGGGGGGAGCGTTGAAGCGGTCGGGTTGATTGTCCGGCAGAGCGCTTTGCAGGTTCAGAAAAGCGCGGCGTTGGCGGCGGCCGGGGCGTCAGGCGCAAGCTCGGGGGTAGCGGTGGGCCATTCATTGGTAAGAGTTGGCTCGATAATTGGTGCGGCAGCGGGAGTTTATGACGCAACCCAAGCACACTTGGCCGCAAGGCGCACATCTACAGCGGGAGATAAGCACGCATCTAGTGCTTATTCGATCGCGAAATATACATTCGCTTTCGGCGCTTACTTCTCGATGACTGCCGTCCTAAGTCCCGCACTGCTTGGCCCATTGGGCATCGCGATAGTGTTGACGCTAACCGCCTATAGCTTAGCTAAATGGGCTGAACATAATGAGTCTAGCTCATTAGAGCGGTGGGCTCGACGATGCTACTTCGGTAAAGCCGATGAGACACCCGCCATTCATTGGAATAGACCTGAGCACGCGGACATTGCCCTTGCCGAACTCAACGCCGCCACACTAGGTCTCATCACCCAAATCGGATTCGAGACGCGCAACGCAGATCCAACAGTCAGCTCGAAAATCGGAGGCCTGGCGAGTTTAGCTACGCTACAGCACATCAAATTCAGAATCATCCTCCCTGGTTTTGACGAGACTAAATCCGCCTATCACTGGACGCTAACTGTGCACCGTCATGGAGATGGTCACTCACCCAACTACACGGGCGGCGAGACTATTATAAACGGCGAATTCCTCCCCTTACCGCATTCCACGACAGCCTTGAGACAGGTTTCACTACAAGCCTCCCGACTTCCAAAATTTCCTGACTACAAAAAAGACAGCATCGTGGTGAATAAATCCAGACACCAAACTCGCCCCCATACAAGCGAACACTTTTACCATGAAGAGATCAGCGGAAGCATCGAATTGAATCCCGATATCGGCAAGCACAACATCTTAGCGGCAACATTGTCTGTCACCTATTGGCCGGACAGAAGCGCTGTAGATGCATACGCCGAAATCATTCAAGAGCAGAAAAACAAGTGAATAGAGAACAGAAATTTCTACCGCGCCGTGCGCTAGGCTGGAAGTATGACTTACCAAAACCGCATGAACGCCCAGAGCCGCACCCAGATTCAAGGTACTTACTACCCTCGCCAAACCATATTAACGAAGCGTTTCTTGAGCTACCCAGAAGCTCCCTCAACGTCAGAGGATTTGGAATAATCGGCGGCACACTGATGCTTTCAATCAATGTAATCTGGCTGTTATTCATTATATATTTACTGCTGACACAAAATCTTCAGATTGGAACCCACCTCATTCTTGCCTGCTTTGGATTTGCGACCCTTATGTCCTGGCTGATTATTCCCACCATCCGCATGGACATAGAACTCCCCCGCGACGAACCCATCCGCTTCAACCGGCTACGGCGCAAAGTCTATTTCTACCAATACCACTTTGACCGACTCCACCTATTCAGCCGCCAACGCTGGGGTATACGCCCGGTTGTCTACGACTGGGATGACCTGGTCGCCGAAGCCTGCAGCGTATACGCACCGATGGGCAATGGCGGTCTAATCGAAAACGTCGTGATTTCGGTGATCAAGCCCGGCACTGAAGAGGTAATCGACCGCCTGTTCTTCACCCACGATATCGAGCAAGGAAAGCAGTACTGGGCACTTGCTCAGTTGTTCATGCAACAAGGCCCCCAGGCCATGCCCGAGTTCGTCCACCCACCCCGTGACTGGAATGATGATTCGCAATTAAGCCCTATTCGATGCATTGCCCCTAAAGTTAGTTGGCCAGAAGAGATAGACCTCGAATCACGTAGCGCTCCGCTCTCCGAGCAATGCTTTTGAAGCCCGGTGTTATTTACCCAAAAAATCAATACATACTTTCAATGATAAGCACAACACGCCCAACAAGACTCTACCTGCAGCAATGTATATGACGAAATAATTTCAAGTATATGAGTCGCAACATTCTTAAGAGAAGTCCAATGAGAAGCCATACACCAGCCATGCCACGCCGTGCTCCAGGTTGGAAATACGACCTAAACAAACCGAATGAACAGCCACAATTATCTTCTCCTACAGCAAGACTTAGGACACCACCTAACCATTTCTGCGATACCTATTTAGAACTACCGCGATCTACAATTAGACTTAGGGGGGTTGGGATTTTCGGGGGGATTGTCTGTATCTGTGCAATCAGCGCTACAGCACTGATGATTATATATACGGCACTAACACCCAGCTTTGAACTCGAAGTCAAATATACGTTACTTAGCTTATTTTTCATAGTATTAATGTATTGGACTGTTATCCCTACCATCCGCATGGACATAGAATTCCCCCGCGACGAACCTATCCGCTTCAACCGGCTACGGCGCAAAGTCTATTTCTACCAATACCACTTTGACCGATTCCACCTATTCAGCCGCCAACGCTGGGGTGTACGCCCGGTCGTCTACGACTGGGATGACCTGGTCGCCGAAGCCTGCAGCGTATACGCACCGATGGGTAATGGCGGTCTAATCGAAAACGTCGTGATTTCGGTCATCAAACCCGGCACCGAAGAGGTAATCGACCGGCTCTTCTTCACCCACGATATCGAGCAAGGAAAGCAGTACTGGGCACTTGCCCAGTTGTTTATGCAACAAGGCCCCCAGGCCCTGCCCGAGTTCGTCCACCCACCCCGAGATTGGAACGATGATTCGCAGTTGAGCCCGATCCACTGCATTGCCCCTAAAGTTAGATGGCCAGAAGAGATAGATTTCGAATCACGCAGCGCGCCGGGCTCTTATTGAATCACACACCTAGTCCACACCATTTCTTAAGAGAGACGTCGAATGAAAACCCACGCGCCAAACATGCCGCGCCGTGCGCCAGGCTGGAAATACGACTTAAGCAAACCTAATGAGCCGCCTGAGCTAAACCTAAGCTTAAGACACCTATATCCCGCACCAAACCAAATCAACAACATCAATCTCGAACTCTCCAGGTCATCGTTAAGAATACGAGGACTTGGCAGCCTCGTGGGCACAATACTGACTGCGAGCTATACCGTGTGGCTCTTGCAGTTCCTCTATGAGACGCTGACACACCAATGGGAGGCGGGCGTGGACCTCATAGTTTTCACAGTTGGCTTCTCTATTGTTTTATATTGGCTAGTCATCCCGACCATCCGCATGGACATAGAACTCCCCCGCGACGAACCCATCCGCTTCAACCGACTACGGCGCAAAGTCTATTTCTACCAATACCACTATGACCGATTCCACCTATTCAGCCGCCAACGCTGGGGTGTACGCCCGGTCGTCTACGACTGGGATGACCTGGTCGCCGAAGCCTGCAGCGTATACGCACCGATGGGTAATGGCGGTCTAATCGAAAGCGTCATGATTTCGGTCATCAAGCCCGGTACCGAAGCGGTAATCGACCGCCTGTTTTTCACCCACGATATCGAACAAGGAAAGCAATATTGGGCACTTGCCCAGTTGTTCATGCAACAAGGCCCAGAGGCCCTGCCCGAGTTCGTCCACCCTCCCCGAGACTGGAACGATGATTCGCAGTTGAGCCCTATTCACTGCATCGCCCCGAAAGTTCAATGGCCAACCGATATCGACATTGAATCGCGTACGGCACCCTCTGCAGGAGCTAATCTATGAAACCCGTTGCCCTGGTGGGCCATCGCCATGACTGCCCGATACATGGTCCAGGCGTGGTGGAAACCGGCAGTACGAGC
This sequence comes from Pseudomonas urmiensis, assembly GCF_014268815.2. NCBI lineage: Bacteria > Pseudomonadati > Pseudomonadota > Gammaproteobacteria > Pseudomonadales > Pseudomonadaceae > Pseudomonas > Pseudomonas urmiensis. The sequence goes on along the minus strand of NZ_JABWRE020000001.1, from coordinate 1,275,572 downwards.
TATCGGTTCAATGGCAAAGCCGTCGCTCGATTGGGAGATCGCACCAGTTGCGGAGCGCTGATTGTCAGTGGCACCGCGCAGTATCAAATAGACGGCCAATGCGTCGCGCGCCAAGGTGATCGCAGCGATCACGGTGGGATTATCGTCGAGGGCGATAGCGGATGGTTACTGGATGAGTAGCGGAAAAGGATCAAGCCTGGCCGTGCCCCATCTGCTTAGGCGCGAGCCAAATTCCAGGCACAAAAAAAGAGGCCCTAAGGCCTCTTTCTTGTGATCCCAGCGACGCACTGAGGATCGAATTTGGAGCGGGAAACGAGACTCGAACTCGCGACCCCGACCTTGGCAAGGTCGTGCTCTACCAACTGAGCTATTCCCGCGTCGTGATAGGTCGCTATTCTAGCGATCTAGCAAACAACGTCAACCCCTTGATTCAAAAAAACTTTATTTCTGCTCGGAACCTTCGCGCAGGTGCGGCCAGGCGGCGATCAGGTAGTGCATCATCGACACCAGGGTCAGGCCGGCGGCAACCAGCAGCAAGCCATAGCCAAGCACCACCCAGAAGGTCAGCACCGGTGGGTTGGCCAGCAGGATCACCAGCGCCAGCATTTGTGCGGCGGTCTTCCATTTGCCCAGGTTGGACACCGCGACGTGTGCCCTCGCCCCCAGTTCAGCCATCCACTCGCGCAGGGCCGAAACGACGATTTCGCGGCCGATGATCACCGCTGCCGGCAGGGTCAGCCAGAAGTTGGCGTGCACTTGCACCAGCAGCACCAGGGCCACGGCGACCATCAGTTTGTCTGCCACTGGGTCGAGGAAGGCGCCGAACGGGGTGCTCTGCTGCAGGCGTCGGGCCAGGTAGCCGTCGAGCCAATCGGTCGCGGCGGCTATCGCGAACACTGTGCTGGCGGCCATGTAGCTCCAGTGATAGGGCACATAGAACAGCAAAATGAAGATCGGGATGAGCAGGACGCGTAGAACGGTGAGCAGATTTGGAATATTCATCGGTACGACTGGCTGCGGGTTGAGCCAGGCATTCTACTCGCTATGCAGGCTGGCATAAATCGACTCGGCAAGCTTTTTACTGATTCCCGGTGCTTTGGCGATCTCGTCGACACTGGCGCGGTTGAGCTCTTGCAGGCCGCCGAAGTGTTTCAGCAGCTCGCGTCGGCGCTTTGGCCCAACCCCGGCGACGTCTTCCAGGCTAGAGGTGGTGCGGGCCTTGCCGCGCCGCGCGCGGTGGCCAGTAATAGCAAAACGGTGGGCTTCGTCGCGGATCTGCTGGATCAGGTGCAGGGCTGCAGAGTCGCCCTTGAGGGTGAACTCGTGGGCCACATCATTGAGGTACAGGGTCTCGAAACCGGCCTTGCGGGTCACGCCCTTGGCCACGCCAAGGAGGGTCATGTCGGTCATGCCCAGCTCCTGCATGACGTCACGGGCCATGTTCAACTGGCCTTTGCCGCCGTCCACCAGCAGCACATCGGGGCGCTTGCCCTCGCCGTCCTTGATCCGCCCATAGCGGCGCATCAGCGCCTGGTGCATGGCGGCGTAGTCATCGCCAGCGGTGACGCCTTCGATGTTGAAGCGCCGGTAATCGGATTTGAGCGGGCCTTCGGGGCCGAACACCACGCAACTGGCCACCGTGGCTTCGCCGCTGGAGTGGCTGATGTCGTAGCACTCCAGGCGCTGCGGGACCTCGTCCAGGCCCAGCACCTGGGCCAGCGCCTCGAAGCGCGCGGCCATGTGTTGGCGATTGGCCAGGCGCGCGTTGAGGGCCTGCTCGGCGTTGGTCACGGCCAGTTGCTGCCAGCGCGCACGGGTACCGCGCACGCGATGGGTGATGGCCAACTCGCGACCGCGCAGCGTGTGCACGGCTTCGCTGATGGCTTCGAAGTCCTCGTGCACGACATTGACGATCAGTTCGCCCGGCAGCTCGCGCTCGGCATTGCCCACATAGTACTGGGACAGGAAGGCGGCCATGACTTCGCTGACCTCCTCCTCGATACCGACCTGGGGAAAGAAGTTCTTGCTGCCCAGGACGCGCCCGCCGCGCACGCTGATCAGGTGCACACAGGCACCACCGGGGTTGACGAACGCCGCGACCACATCGACATCACCGGAGCCGCCTTCCATGTACTGCTGATCCTGGACCCGGCGCAGCAAGGCGATCTGGTCGCGCAGCTCGGCGGCTTTCTCGAAGTTCAGGGCCATGGCGGCCTGTTCCATCTCGGCGTTGAGCTCGTTGCCCAGCTGTTGGCTGCGGCCTTCGAGGAACATCACCGAGTGGCGCACATCCTCGGCGTACTCCTCAGGCGTGACCAACCCTACGCAGGGGCCTTTGCAACGCTTGATCTGGTATTGCAGGCAAGGCCGGGTGCGGTTGGCGAAGTAGCTGTCTTCGCACTGGCGCACCGAGAAGCCCTTCTGCAACAGGCTCAGGCTCTCGCGGATGGCACCGGCGCTAGGGTACGGGCCGAAATAGCGGCCCTTGGCTTTTTTCGCGCCACGGTGAATCCCCAAGCGCGGGAAGGCTCCGTCAGACAAGAACACATAGGGGTAGGACTTATCGTCGCGCAGGAGAATGTTGTAGGGCGGCCGCCATTCCTTGATCAAGGTCTGCTCAAGCAGCAGCGCCTCGGTTTCGTTGGAGGTAATGGTGGTTTCGACCTGGGCAATGCGCCCCACCAGCGCGGCGGTCTTCGGTGCCAGGCCGGTTTTGCGGAAATAGCTGGCCAGACGCTTCTTGAGGTTCTTGGCCTTGCCCACATAGAGCAGCCGCGCCTCGGCGTCGAACATACGGTACACGCCCGGGCGACCACTGCAGGTCGCCAGGAACGCGCTGGCATCAAAGACTTGGGACATGAGCGGCTTTTATAGGCTTGCGTCGACCATACCGTGGCGAACGGCCAGCAAGGTCAGTTCGACGTCACTGGTAACCGAGAGTTTTTCAAAGATCCGATAACGGTAAGTATTGACGGTCTTGGGCGACAGGCACAACTTGTCGGAGATGATCTGCACTTTCTGGCAACCGACGATCATCAGGGCGATCTGGATTTCCCGCTCCGACAGCGCATCGAACGGCGAGCCTTGGGGCTGGAACGACTTGAGTGCCAACTGCTGGGCAATCTGCGGGCTGATATAGCGTTGGCCGGCGAACGCCAGGCGGATCGCCTGGACCATTTCATCCAGCCCCGCACCTTTGGTCAGGTAACCGGCAGCGCCGGCTTGCAGCAGACGCGTAGGGAACGGGTCTTCCTCGCACACGGTGACGGCCACCACCTTGGTGTCCGGATGGCTGCGCAGCAACTTGCGGGTCGCCTCCAGGCCACCGATACCCGGCATCTTGACGTCCATCAGGACCACATCGGGTTTCAGCTCACGGGCAAGCTTGAGGGCCGACTCCCCGGAATCCGCCTCACCCACCACCTGCAGGCCGTCGATATCGGCGAGCATGCGGGTAATGCCGGTACGCACCAGATCGTGATCGTCGACCACTAGGACCCTAATCAAGCAGACACCTCGTCATGGGGGCGATTGGATCCCGCCACCTTAACAAAAAATTTCAGCCTGAACCTAGTGGAATGCGTCCTAGAGATATGCCTGACGATCTAGCCGGCGATTCCTTACAGAATCATCACTACCGGACTCCCCCAGCAAGCGTCCGACCAAGTGCCAGAGGGCTGCCTGATCGCTGGGCGGCAAACGTCGGAAGGCGCCCAACAGGCGGTCTTCGTCAACGCTGAGGCTGTCCAGCGGCGCCGGTGTGTGCTGACCACTGAGAACATACAGCGCATCGACCCCTTTAGCTGCGACTGCGGCCAGGTAATCGACTCGCGGGGTTCGCTCACCGCTTTCGTATTTGCCCTGGGCGTTGGGTTCGACGCCACCAATGTCGCCGAACACGCGCTGAGTGAGCCCCAGCCGTTCGCGTTCTTCCCTTAAACGCGGCCCGAATCCTTTCATTTGCAACTCCTTGCCCTTACATCCCAGAACGGATGCGTCCCGCACCCATGTGAATAGCCATGAATCCAGATGGAACTATGCCAATTGGATCCAACAGGCGCAAGGGGGCGAGTTCGCCGCAGGCAAAAACAGCAGAAGGCCACACTCGAAGATGCTCCCACCCATTCAGCATATCGCCCTGTTAAAACAACGTTTTACTGTCAGTCCGAGAGCAGGAAAATCAATCGAGCAACAGCACACAAGCAAGAAAAACGACAAAAAAAGAGCCATGAAAAAACCCGGACGAAGCCAACAAAACGCGCTTTTGACGCCATTTTCTCGGCATCAACACCACAATCGTTTTTTTGACGCCCAACTAAAGCCAAACTTTAACACATTGATTTATAACGGTTTTTAAACTTTAACATGACGCGATTAAAGTATTTTTATCGCAAGCAATTTGAAAGCTTGCGAAACAAACAAAAACGCCTTTAGGATAAAAATAGACCACTAAGAAACAGCCTGTAACGCCACTTCCTGAGCGCGGCTTACTTCTGCGCGTCTGCCACTTTGAACACTTCTTGAACTGAGAATCTCGGCCGGCTTTGCCGCGCCTTGGGAGAGGGATCTATGAATATCAGTATCTTTGGACTTGGCTATGTGGGCGCGGTCTGCGCGGGCTGCTTGTCGTCTCGTGGGCATCATGTACTGGGGGTGGATATCTCCCAGGCCAAGATTGACCTGATCAACCAGGGCAAGTCGCCCATTGTCGAACCGGGGCTTGAGCAACTGCTGCTCGACGGTGTACGCCATGGCCGTCTGCGCGGCACTACCGATGTGCAAGCGGCGATTCTGGCAAGCGACCTGTCGCTGCTGTGCGTCGGCACGCCTAGCAAGAAAAACGGCGACCTGGACCTGGTCTACATGGAAGCGGTATGCCGCGAAATCGGCACCGCCCTGCGCGACAAAGGCAGCCGCCACACAGTCGTGGTGCGCAGCACCGTTCTGCCGGGCACCGTCAAGAACGTGGTGATTCCAATTCTGGAAAAGAGCTCGGGCAAGAAAGCCGGGGTCGACTTCGGCGTTGCCGTCAACCCGGAATTCTTGCGTGAAAGTACAGCCATCCAGGACTACGACTTCCCCGCCATGACCGTAATTGGCGAGCTCGACAGCCAGTCGGGCGATCTGCTCGCCTCGCTCTATGAAGGCCTCGATGCGCCGGTGATTCGCAAGTCGATCGAAGTCGCCGAGATGATCAAGTACACCTGCAACGTCTGGCACGCGACCAAGGTCAGCTTCGCCAACGAGATCGGCAACATTGCCAAGGCCTCGGGCGTCGATGGTCGTGAAGTGATGGATGTGGTGTGCCAGGACTACAAGCTCAACCTGTCGCGTTACTACCTGCGTCCAGGCTTTGCCTTCGGCGGCTCGTGCCTGCCCAAGGACGTGCGCGCCCTCACCTACCGCGCTGGCCAGCTCGACGTCGAGCATCCGCTGCTGGCCTCGATCATGGCCAGCAACCGCAACCAGGTCGACACCGCGTTTGACCTCATCGAGCGCCAGGGCAAACGCAAGATTGCCCTGCTTGGCCTGGCCTTCAAGGCGGGCAGCGACGACCTGCGCGAAAGCCCGCTGGTGACCCTGGCCGAACAGCTGATCGGCAAGGGTTACGAGCTGCGCATCTACGACGCCAACGTCGAGTACGCACGAGTGTTCGGTGCCAACCGCGAGTACATCGAAGCGGTTATCCCGCACGTGTCGTCGTTGCTGCACAGCGACCTGCAGCAGGTGATCGACGAGGCCGAGGTGATCGTCCTGGGCAACAACGACGAACGCTTTGCCAGCGCTCTGCAGCTGGGCGGCAACAAGCAAGTGATCGACCTGGTCGGGTTCATGGACGGCACCAGCGACACCCAGCGCCAAGGCATCTGCTGGTAACCGACACGCGCCCGCCCCGCCCTTTCTGGGGTGGGGGTGGGCGCAAACAGGAGCAAAGGCTACATGGAACGAGTGCAACAGCGACCTTTCGAGGCCCCCGGCTACCTGCGCGCAGCCGCCAGCTTCTGCGCCTGGGCGTGCCTGGCCGGGCTGATCGCGCTGGCGTCGGAGATGATCGCGCCGCAGTACCTGGACCCGAACCATCACCTGTTCATCTTCATCATCGGCACGCTGGGCATGTGGCGCTATGGCAACGCCATCGTCCATTACCTGCGTGGCATGTACTTCCTGCATTGGCGCTTTCCACGGATGCGCCGCCAGGTCGAGCGGCTGGGCGATGCCGCGCTGCCCTCGCACATGTTCATGGTGGTGACCAGCTTCCGCATCCCGACCCTGACCACCTTCAAGGTCTACCAGTCGGTGTTCCAGGAAGTGCAACGGCTGAAAGTGCCGTGCACGGTGATCGCCTCGATCGTCGAGAAAGGCGATGAGAACTTCATCAAGGACATCATGCGCAACGAGGTGCGCGATCGCGACGACATCAAGCTGGTGATCGTGCGTGCCCGTGGCACCGGCAAGCGTGATGGCCTGGCCCACGCCTTCCGCGCCCTGTCGCGGCAAATGCCGATGGAGGACGCGGTGGTCGGCGTGGTCGATGGCGACACCATGATGCTGCCTGGCTGCGTCGAGCGGGCGGTCAAGCTGTTTGCCGTGCTGCCCAACGTTGGCGGCCTGACCACCAACGAGTTCTGCGAAGTCGAAGGTAGCCGCTGGATGCGTCAGTGGCACTCGATGCGCTTCGTCCAACGGCACATCAACATGTGTTCGATGGCCCTGTCGCATCGGGTGCTGACCCTGACCGGGCGCCTGTCGTTCTTCCGCGCCAGCGTGATGACCGACCCGGACTTCATCCGCGACGTCGAGGCAGACTTCCTCGAACACTGGCGACTGGGGCGCTTCCAGTTTCTCACCGGCGACGACAAGTCCAGCTGGCTGAGCCTGATGCGCGCCGGTTGGGACACCTTCTATGTACCTGACAGCCACACCCTGACCGTCGAGCACCCGCCCAGCGACAGCTTCTGGGTCGCCACCCGCCAGCTGATGTTCCGCTGGTACGGCAACTCGCTGCGGCAGAACTTCCGTGCCACCGCCCTGCTCGGCCGTGCGCGCCTGGGGCTGTTCACCTTGTACGTGCTGCTCGATCAGCGGGTGTCGATGTGGACCTGCCTGATGGGCCTGACCGCCTCGGTGGTCGCCGGCTTGGTGTTCGGCATCCAGTACCTGTTGGTGTACCTGTTCTGGGTATTGATCTCGCGCAGCCTGGTGACGGTGCTGTTCGTCTTCGCCGGCCACCCCGTCAGCCCGATGTACCCCTTCGTTCTCTATTACAACCAAATCGTCGGCTCGGTGATGAAGGTCTACGCGATGTTCCACATGGACCAGCAAAGCTGGACGCGGCAGAAAACCACCCTGGCCACCGGCAGCGTCGACTTCGACGCCAGCCTCAATCGCTGGTCCTCGAAGGCGATGCTGTTGAGCTCCATCGCCATCTTCTTCGGGGTCATCACCGTGCTTCTAGAACTCTCGCAACGTTAAGGAAAGGCGCCTGCACATGAGTACAACCAACATCCCCGCAGCCCCGAGCAAGTCCGCAGCCAACATCGTTCACGAGGCGATCGACGAGCGCCAGTACGTGCGCACTCGAATCAATGCCCGCGTGCGCCTCTCCAGTGGCGGCCAGACTGCCTTCGAAACCCAGCTGCAGGATATTTCCCTGGGCGGTATCGGCCTGCTGCACGAAGCCCCGCTGAAGATCGGCGCGCTGTATGACGCCTCGATCCAGCTGCGCCTGAACCAGGTCGACCTGGCGATCGAGGGCAAGGTGCGCATCGTTTCCCAGCGCGGCAACGAGGTCGGTGCGCAGTTCGTCGACCTCGATGCGCAAAAACGCGACATCCTGCGCTACATCATCACCGCCTACATGTCGGGCGAGATCGCCGACATCAATGGCCTGTTCAACGTGATGCAGCGGGAAAACTACATCAAGGAACGCAAGCACAAGCACGCCACTGCACGCACCCCCGGCGCGCGCCTCAAGGCCATGGCCGGCACCTTGCTGTACACCGCCGCGGGCCTGGCAGCACTGGGTTTCGTCGGCTACAAGGGCTACCTGCTGTTCTTCCGCATTCCTGCCGTGCAGGCGCAAGTGGCGACCAACGTACAGATCATCAGCATGCCCGACAACGGCTATGTGAAGTACCTGCTGCCAGCCGGCACCACTGAAGTCCAGGCCGGCCAGCCACTGGCGAGCATCTCCACGCAGCTGGCGACCAGCTTCACCAGCCCGGCCGACATGAAGGCGGTGGCCGACCTCGCCCCTGGCGACCTGCAAGCCCTGCTCGGCCGCGCCACCATTGAGACGGTGATCAACAGCCCGTGCGACTGCCAGGTGTACTACCCGAGCCAACCGCTCAATGGCTATGGCTACAAGGACGCCCCACTGATGCACCTGCTGCCCAAGGATCAGGGCCTGTTCGTGCGCGCCAACGTGCCGTTCGACAAGCTCGAAGATGTCAGCCGCGTGCGTTCGGTGGACATGCAGGTGTTCGGCCTCGACCAGCATTACAGCGGCAAGGTGGTCGATGCGCGAGTCGATGAAGTCAATCGCAACCTGGCGCTGACCATCCAGCCAGACAGCCCGCTGCCGGCAGCGGCCTATCAGAAGGCGGTGGCGGTCGACCTGTTCCTGGGCCTGCCGTTTGCCAGCGCGAACTGAGCGCGTCGAGAGAGATGACCTGATGAAGCTGAAGACGCCTTCGCGCCTGCTGCTGGCCAGCCTGGCCCTGGCCTGCGCCAGCGCGGCCTGTGCCGGGCAGAGCCTGGAGCAGATCCGCTACGCCCTGTACAAGGACCCCAGCGCCGACGTCACTGGCGACCTGCGCGAGCTGGTCGGCCGCGGTGACCTGGCCAGCGCCCTGCTGCTGGGCGACGTGCTGTCGGGTCGGGCCGACGCCAGTGCCCAGGAAGTGGTGGGCCTGTATCACCAGGCCTTCGCTGAAGGCCGCGGGCTGATCCCGGCGCTCGCTTCGCTGGCGCGGCTGATCGACCGCACGCCGAGCCTGCGACAAGCCCAGCGGCCCTGGGTCGAGCAGGCGTTGAGCCGGTATCCCAGCCGCCTCGATCCACGCAACGCCAGCACCACGCTGGAGGTGTTTCTGGTTTATCCAGAGCTGATCGACGTGCCGCAGGCCGCCGAACTGCTCGGCTTGTATGAACAGTCGTGCCTGCTCAACTGCCGGCCGCAGCTGTACCGCGCGGTACTGGCCGAGCGCCAGGGCGATCGCGCCGGCGCCGAGCGCTGGTACCAGGAGGCGGCGCGCACCGACGTACGCGCCATCGATCGCTACTACGCGTTCCTCGGTGAAAACCAGGACCAGGCGTTCCGCGCCTTCGCCACCCAGCTGGAGCCGGAGCGGGCGCAACTGCCGGTAGAGATCGTCCACCGCATCGCCGCCTTGCTCGACAACATCACCAGCGTCCAGCGTGCCGAACAGGAGGCTGATCGCTTCGAGCGCCAAGCCAGCAATCCTGCCGCCGCCAACCTGCCGCCAAGCCCTGAGCAACTGGCCCGCGACAAGGCCCAGGCCGACGCCCTGGCGCTGGCCACTGCGCAGGTCCAGCGCTGGCGGGACGATGCCGTCGCCCGTGGCTTCGTGCCGGCGATGGTGTCCAAGGCCAACTACATGATCTCCAACCCCACCGAGCACAACGCCGAGGAGACTCAAGCGTTGATCGATCAGGTGCGCCAGCGCGACCCGACCCGGGCCAAGGCCCTGCAAGCGTCGTTCTACATGGTCAACAACTGGCTGACCCTGGACCCGGACAAAGCCCGCGCGCTGATCGACGAACTGCGCGCCAGCGGCTACCCCGATGCCGGCTTGCTGTTGGCCGAGTACTACAGCAAAGGCGTCGAAGACCAGCCAGATCAGGAGAAAGCCTTGGCACTGTTCCGGGAAGAAGCCGACAAGGGCTCCTCCACCGCCTGGTACCGCATGGCCACCCTGCACACCTATGGCCGCGCCATCTGCCACGACCCCGTCAAAGCCTACACCTATGCCCGCATCGCGCTGGACATGGGTGAGCGCGGTGCGCGCAGCCTGGTACGCCGACTGGAAAGAACTTTGCCCAAGGATGACATCGAGCGCGCCCTGGCCGCACGCAACGATCTGTTGAAGGAGGCTACTCTGTGAAAGCGCATTCCCCCCTGTTCGGCGCCCTGCTCGCCCTGGCCCCCTTGCCAGCGGCGTGGGCGGCTGAAGAAATCACTGGCCCCGAGGCCGACAGCAACGAGCCGGTGCGCGTTGCTGCGGCCGATGGCAGCGAGCCGGTGATCACCTCGGAGTTCTTCAACAAGCTCACCGTACAGACCGGCTATGGCCCAGAAGACTCGCAAGTCGGCAGCGACCGCGAGATGTTCTACAGCCTGCGCTACGAGCCGTCCTTCGCCTGGTATTCACCGGAAAAGCGCTGGGCCAAATGGATGGTCTACGGCCGCCTGTGGCTGAACTACGACTCCAGCCAGTCGAGCAACCTGACCAACGAATCGACCAACAACACGGCCCGCGAACAAGCTGAAGGCTGGTACGCCGAGCTGCGTGAGTTGTACGTCAAGCGCAACCTGATCGGCGATGACCCGCGCTTCTCGCTGTCGCTCGGCCGCCAGCGTTTTTACGACACCTACGGCATCTGGTGGGACGACAGCCTGGAGTCGCTGCGCTTCAACTATCAAGACACATTCTCCGATGCCTTCATCGCCGTCGGGCAGAAATTCCACAACTACAACACCGACGTCAACTCGCTGGCCGACAGCGAAGAGCGCACCACCTATGTGATGGGTGAATACGCCTATCGCTGGAGCCAGAACAACCGGGTCGGCGTGCGCCTGATGCACGAGAACGATCACAGCGGCCATGACGCCGACGACCGCTACGACTTCAAGGGCGTGCGCTACGGATTGTTCTTCAACGGTGACAACCTGGCCTACCCGGTGCTCAGCGACTACCACCTGGAGCTGGCCGCGCTGGACGGCAAGATGGACAACACCGACGGCCGCGGCCAAACCACCAACGGCCACAACAGCAAAGGCTGGGCGGCCCTGGGCGAGCTGGGCAAGCGCTTCGACGATTTGCCCTGGACCCCACGGCTTGCCTTGCGCGGTGGCCTCACCGACAAACCGAGCGACGAGAACGATGGCTTTCGCCTCAACGCCATCCAGTCGGACCGCATCACCCGCAGTGGCTCCTACAGCACTCGCCTGACCAGCTCGTTCGTGGCCCTAGACTTGCGCAACCTGAGCTACTACGGCGTGTCCCTGGAGACCCGCCCGACCCCACGCAGCGCCCTCGACCTGCGCGTGACCCAGCTCAACCTGCGCGATGAAGACGGCACCCTGCCGATCCGCATGAACGGCGACCAACGTGCCGAGCGCAACCGCGCCATCGACCGAGGCACTCAAGGCAATGGGCGCAACGTCGGGCAAATGCTCGACGTCAATTACTACTGGAAGATGTTCCCAGTAGCCCTGGACGGCAAGCACCTGGATATCAACGCCCTGGTCAGCGCCAGCTACCTCAATGCCGGGAGTGCGCTGGAAACCGGCGATGACTACCAGCTGAGCGTCGGCGTGGTGATCAGCTACTAAGGACGGACCCTGCCATGATCTTCGCCTCCAATGTGTTCCTGTTCCTCTACCTGCCGCTGTTCCTGGCCGTGTATTTCCTGTCCAGGCCACAGTGGCGCTCGACCGTGATCGTCGCCGCCAGCTACATCTTCTATGCCTGGTGGCGGCCGGACTTCTTGCTGCTGTTCGTGGCGATCACCTACTGGAACTACTGGTTCGGCCTGCGCATCAAGGACCGCCTGGATGCCGGCGACAAGCGCTGGGCGTTGCGCCTGCTGTGGATCGGGATAATCGGCAACCTGTCGACCCTGGGCTACTTCAAGTACGCCAACTTCGGCGCCGAAGTGCTGGCCGTACTGCTGGCACCGCTGGGCATCAATACCTGGACCTTGGAGAACATCTTCCTGCCGCTGGGGATCTCCTTCTATGTGTTCCACGCGCTGAGCTACATCGTCGACATCTATCGCAAGGACGCCACGCCGACCAACCGCTTCATCGACTTCGCCGCCTTCGTCGCGCTATTCCCGCACCTGGTGGCCGGGCCGATCCTGCGCTACAGCCAACTGGCGCCGCAGCTGCGTGAACGCACCCATTCGCTGGAGCTGTTCTCGCTGGGGGTGTGCCGGTTCATGCTCGGTTTCATCATGAAGGTGCTGATCGCCGACCGCCTGGCGCCGATCAACGTGCTGTTCGTTGGTGAAGGCGCGTTGCAGTTCAGCGATGCCTGGTTCGGCCTGGTGGTCTCGACCCTGCAGCTGTACTTCGACTTTGCCGGCTACAGCCACATGGCCCTGGGCCTGGCGCTGATGATGGGCTTTCGCTTTCCGGAGAACTTCAACCAGCCCTATGTGTCGCAAAGCATCACCGAATTCTGGGCACGCTGGCACATGACCCTGGCGCATTTTCTGCGCGACTACGTGTACATGCCGCTGGTGCGCAAGCGCGTCACCGGCGCCCTGCCGGCGCTGATCTGGACCATGCTGCTGTCGGGCCTGTGGCACGGCGCGAGCTTTGCCTTCATCTGCTGGGGGCTGTTCTTCGGCGTCGGCATGGTCATCGAGCGCAAGTTCAACCTGGCGACCAAGATCACCACGCCCTACCACCTGGGCCGCAACCTGCGCACGGCGCTGCTGATCGTGCTGAGCATGCCGCTGTTCTTCACCATGGACCTGCGCCACAGCCTGGATATCTACAAGGCGTTGTTCGGCCTCAACGGCTTTGGCTCGCTGGAGCTGTATGTGCTCGGTGCCTCGAAGATGGCCATGTCGTTTGCCCTGGTGGCGTTGGTCTGGCTGCTGCTGGCCGGGATCAACAACGTGCGTTTCTACGCCGGCAACAAAGAGGGCTACTTCATGCGTCACGTCGGCGCGCTGCACAGCGTGTTGCTGTGGGGTGGTTTCTTGCTGGCGTTGAGCAGCCTGGCGGCCAACTCGTTCTCGCCCTTCCTGTATTTCCAGTTTTAGGAGACGGCCATGTATCCGGTGATGAATACGGCCAGCAAGGTCAACGGCATTCTCTTCGCCCTGGTGTTGGCAGCGATGTTCGTCTACTCGCTGCCGCCGGTGTTCAGCTTCGCGCGCACCCAGACCGACACCTGGAACCTGTTCGTCGACGGCAAGCTGCTGCGCAAGTTCGAGCAGGCCTACGACAAACGCTTCTTCCTGCGTGACCCGTCGGTTGAGCTGTGGGCCGATGCCCAGTTCCAGCTGTTTGGCGAAGGCACCAAGGGTGTCGTCCTGGGCAAGCAGGGCTGGCTCTACACCAGCCAGGAATACCGCGTGCCCAACGACCTCGACGCCAATGTGGCCACCCAGCTGGAGCAGATCGCCAAGGTTGAAAAGCAACTGGCCGAGCATGGCAAGAAGCTGGTGCTGCTGCCCCTGCCGATGAAGCTCGATGTGTATGCCGAACATGCCCAGCACGCCTTCGACCCACGCGTGGTGAGCCTTTACGACCGCTTCGTCGGCGAGTTGCAGGCGCGCCAGCTGGACGTGGTGCCGCTGCGGGGCGCTTTCCTCAGCAACCTCAATGGGCCGCAACTGTTCCTCAAGTCCGATACCCACTGGAGCCCGGAGGGTGCCCGGCTGTCGGCCTACGAGCTAGCTCGCCAGCGCCCGCAGCTGTTGGGCGACCAGGTGTATGTGTCGCACAAGGCCGGCGAGAAGAGCATCAAGGGCGACCTGATGAACTACATCCAGTTCGACCACAGCCGCCTGGCGCCGCAGTTCGGCCCCAACCAGATCGAGCTGTACGAAACCCTCAAGGCCGAGCAGAACACTGACGACCTGTTCGCTGAAGAAGATCAGAGCCTGCTGCTGGTCGGCACCAGCTACAGCAAGATCGACGACTGGAACTTCGTCGGCTTCCTCAAGGAAGCGCTGAACCGCGACCTGCTGTCGATCGCCGTGGAGGCCCGCGGGCCGTTCGAGGCGATGAGCCAGTTTCTTGCCAGTGACCAGTTGAGCAACCCGCAGATCGACACCGTGGTCTGGGAGTTCCCCCTGCGCACCCTGCTCGCCCACCGCCCGGGATCGCTGAGCCGCAGCGCCCAGCCCCAGCATTTCTGACGATTAAAGGAGTACCTGATGAAACTCTCGAGCCTGTTTACCGCCATCGCCCTGGCTGCTGCCAGCCACAGCGCCCTTGCCGCCGAAGGCAACGCCGACCTGTACGACGCCGTGGCGCCGGCCGACTCGGCCTTCGTGCGTGTGCTCAACCTGTCGGAAGGCAACATCGATGTCAGCCTCAGCGGCAAGGTCAACCCACAGCGCGTCGCCGCCGGCCAGCTCAGCGGCTACCGCTTCATCCCGGCCGGTGCGCACAAGATCGCCGTTGGCGGCAAGGCCATCGAACCCCAGCTCAAGGCCAATGCGGCCAGCACCGTGGTCTACGACGGCAAACAACTGACGCTGATCGCCGACAAGTACGTCAACGAGCCGAAGAAAGCGCAGATCGCCTTCTACAACCTGACCGACAAGCAGGCCGCGCTGAAGACCGTGGATGGCAAGCACGTGATCGTCGACCCGCTGAGCAACGGCCAGACCGGCAGCCGCATGGTCAACGAGATCAAGATCGGTTTTGCCGCTTATGAGGCCGAGCAGAAGGTGGCCAGCTTCGATGAACTGTTCCTCAAGAAAGGCCGTTCCTACAGCTACGTGCTGCTGCCAGGTGGGCGCAGCATGAGCCTGGCCAACAGCATCGACCCGACCGAGTGACCGCCCGCTGCAAGGATGAATGGCACATGAAGATCCTCGTAACCCTGGGCCTGGGCGCCGCCTTGGCCCTGCTCAGCCAGGCCGGCCAGGCCGCCGAGCCGAGCGCTGCGGCCAAATCTGGCTGCGAAAACCTGCAGTGCATGGTCTGCCCGGCCCTGAGCGACCCGCAGCGCTACGCCGAAGGGCGTATGAAGCTGATGCGCGAGATCGTGCCCGGCAAGGACCGCTGGCTGTTCCGCTCGGTGGTCGACTTGACCAACGAGTTCGGCATCCCGGCCCCGATGCGTCCGGAATTCGCCCGGCTGATCAAGGCCTTCGACCAGCAAGGCATTCACGTGGCCATGGCGATCCAGCCGACCCGTGGCCTGATGCACCGCGACAAGCTGCCCAGCGAGCACCCGCTGGGCTTTGACTACAACCGCGCCAGCGCCAACCTGGCCGCCTACCTCGGCCAGTTGCGCCAGGGCGGTGCGGTGGTGGCGCCGATGATGCAGCTGGTGCAGCAGCCGCCCAGCAAAGAGTTCTTCTTCCGCCGCGACCACCACTGGACGCCAGCAGGCGCCGAGGCGACCGCACGCTTGATGGCCGATGAAATCCGCCGCCAGCCGTTCTATGCCGGGCTGACCAAGAAGGAGTACCGCACCGAGCCTGGCGTGATGGTGCCCAAGGACGGCACGCTGAACCTGGCGCTGAGCTACATCTGCGGCAACAACTACGGTTTCCAGTACGTGCGCGGCTACCAGACCATCCCGGTGGCGGACGGCGCCGATGCCCTGTTCGATGAGGCGCCGGACCCGGAAGTGATTCTGGTCGGCGACAGTAACGCCGCAGCGCGCGAAGACGAGAGCAAGCAGTTCAACTTCGACGGCTACCTCAAGCAATACCTGGGCGTGGACATTCTCAACTACGCCCTGCCCGGTGTCGGCGAGGATGGCTCGTTGCTTGAGTACCTGCTGTCGGATGACTACAAGGCCGAGGCGCCCCCCAAGTTGATCATCTGGGAGCTGCCAGCCAACTACCGGCTCGACTCGCCGCTGATGTACCGGCAACTGGTGCCAGCGGTACAGGGTGGCTGCAAGGCCTCGCAAGAGGTGCTCAGTTCCAAGCTGCAACGCCCGGCGCTGAAGATTGGCGAGCGTATCGAGCTACTGTCCAATGCCGGCAGTGAGCGCAAGGCGCTCAGTGGATCGAAAGGGTTTCTCGACATCCGCCTGAGTGACAAGAACGTCAAGGACTTCTACGTGATCGTCTACTACGACAATGGCGCGCGCGACAAAGTGTGGTTCCGGCGTGAGGCGGCAGTGACCGGCGGGCAGTATTACCTGGAGCTGAGCAAGGATCCTGCGTACGCCGGGGCCAACCTGCTTTCGGTGTTCCTCGAGCCGACCAAGGCCGGTAGCGCGGCTACTGACGTGGAAACTCGACTATGCCTTTGAACCGTGTGATTGGGGCCGCGTTGCGGCCCATCGCAGGCAAGCCAGCGCCTACAGGGATCGAGTCGGTGCCGGTAGCTGGGTACCCATCCAAACCTGTAGCAACGGGCTTGCCTGGGCGCCGAACCCTCCTGGCCCTCGCTACCGCCCTATTGCTGCCCCAAGCCCAAGCCGCACACTCGATCTGGCCCGCCCGCGCCACCCCGCAGGCGGCAATGATCGCCGACTACCGCACCCTGTCCTGTAGCAAGGAGCCGCCAGCGCCCTACACCGGCACCCTGCGCCTGGAAAGCAAATACGACCAACGTGACGCCAGCAAGTCGACCCTGCGCTCCAGCCCCGACGCCGACAGCGAACGCATCGCCAAGCAGGTCAAACAGTTCGTCGGCGGTCTGATCTACGCCAGCAAACGCTTCCAGCGCGCGAAGAAACCGCAGGACGCCAACATGGCCCTGGCCTGCCAGGACCAGTGGCTGCAACACTGGGCCAGCGCCGGCGCCCTGCTCAACCCAGACGCCAGCAGCACCGGCATGGCCGCGCGCAAATGGGCCCTGGCGTCGATGGCCGGCGCCGTGCTGCTGACCCAGTCAGCCAGCGCCGGCAAGCTTGAGCTGACGTCCGTACAGAAAGACTGGTTCACCCGCCTGGGTGAACAGGTCATCCGCGAGTACGATCCGCGCCGCAGCGCCAGCGGTGTGTATTTCAACAACCACGACTACTGGGCCGCCTGGGCCGTAGCCGCCACCGGCATGCTGGTGGGGCGCGATGACTTCATCCAGTGGGCCGACGGCAATCTGCGCCGGGGCCTCAAACAAGCAGTGCGTAGCAGCGACGGCAGCTATGCCTACCTGCCGCTGGAAGTCGCCCGCTCCAAACTGGCCGCCACCTACAGCCAATATGCCCTGGTGCCGCTGGTGCTGCTGGCAGAATCGGCACGCGCCAACGGTTTGCCATGGAGCGCCGAAGACCAGCAGACCCTCGACCTGCTGGCCAACTTCGCCGCGCGCAGCGTGCTCGATCCGGACCAGTTGCCCGAGCTCAAGGGCCAATCGCAAGTCGATGTCGCGCCGTACAAGCTGGCCTGGCTGATCCCCTTCTTGCAGCGCAACCCCAGCCATCACTTGGCCCGCGAGCTGTACGACAGTGAGGACGGCGAGGTGGACAACTACAGTCAGCTCGGCGGCCCGATCCAGCCGGCTTATCCCCCTTTGCGTTGAACAAGGAAGTCCCCTATGGCCCCGCTCGCCCGCTTCTCCCTCACTTGCCTGGCCGCCCTGCTGCTGGCCAGCACTGCCCAGGCCGCCACCCAGGCGCTGGCGGTCAACCAGGCACTGGAGGTGCTACAGCCTGAACAGCACCAACTGCATCTGCAGCAACTGCGCCAGCAGGCACGCCAGGCGACAACCTTCAACCAGGCCGAGCGCCCGCGCCCGGCAGGCCGCGCCAGCGTCAGCCTGCAACCGATGTTCTCGTCCCAGGCTGGCAGCTGGCCGTTCGAGCCGTTCGTCAACAACGGCCTGTTCCGGGCGATCGCCGGCTATCAGGCGCATCACCCACAGGTGGTGATGCTGCGCGGCGGGAGCATCAGCCTGGCGCAACTGCACGACGCGTTGAACGACCCGCGGATCATCAAGCGCTACAAAGATGGCTACCTGCTCAGCTACCCGCTGATGATCGGCGCCGATGCCGGGCTTGTCCTGGAAGGCACCAGCCTGTACCTCTCCAGCTTCTCCGGCACCGCGCTGATCAACCAGGGCTGGCTGGGCTTGAACCAATCCAACCTGGAGAGCATGGCGGGCGACAAACCGGGCAACACCGATCGCGCCTGGCGGCCATTCGTGATCGCCTGGGCTGGCAGCCACACCCAGGTGATCGGCTCGACCCTCAAGCGCCTGGGCTACAACGCCAACCTCTCGCGCGGCCTGACCACCGCCCTCAGTGCCCAGCAGTCGCCCAACAGCCGCCCGGCGACGGTGCTGATTCGCGACAGCCAGTTCAGCGAGCTGTCCACCGCAGTGGAGCTGCAACACAGCCAGGCGAGCATCCAAGGCAGCCAGTTCGAGCAGTCCCAGCAGTACGCCATCGATGCCCGCGACAGCCAGCTGAGCGTCACGGGCAATCATCTGCGCGGGGTCGACAACAACAGTGGCGTGCGCCTGCGTGGACAGACCCGTGCGCGGGTGGAGGACAACCTGATTCTCGGCGCCGCCAAAGCCGCCATCGAAGTCAGCGAGCAACAAGGCGCCGTCATGCTGGTCGGTAACCGCATAGGCGACAGCCGCGGCAACGGCATTCAACTGCGCAACCTCGCCCCGACTCCGGCAGCGCCGCTGGTGATCGACGACAACCTGCTGGCCAGCAGCCAGGGCAGCGCTATCGATGCCAGCGAAGTGGCGGCGTTGACGCTGATCGGCAACCGCATTGGCAATACCCCGGAGTATGCGATCAGCCTGCGTAATGGCACGCCCATGGCAGGGCCCTTGCTGCTCAGCGGCAACCGTTTGGGGCAGGTCGGCAAGGCGGTGGTGCGCGTCGAAGGCATGCGCGTGGTGGAACTGGGTGGTAACAGCTTCGATGGCAAGCCGGTGCTGCAGAATCTGCTGATTGGCGATTTGATGCCGGTGCAAGGGGCGTTGCTCGATGCCACGGTGCGCCAGGGCGAAACGGTGCGGGTGACGCAACGTTGATCGGCTGGCGGTAAATTTGCGCTAGTAATACCTAATTGCAGGACAAGTCGCAGCGGCGCACCGCCGCTGCTACACGATGGACGCTGACCTCGTGGGAGCGGGCTTGCCCCGCGATGAGGCCAGTACTGCCCCCTCCATCAGCCAACCGTACGCTGCATACGCACGAAACACTCATCCTCGCCCATCTCGACAAAACCGTGACGCAGATACAGCTGCCGCGCCGGGTTGCTCCTGAATACCATCAGGCGCACCAGCCCCAGCCGCCGCTCGGCCGCCCATTGCGCTAATTGCTGCAGCACCCAGCTGCCGACCCCGCGCCCACGCTGTTCAGGCAGCAGATGCAGCTCGCGAATGAACAACGCCTGCCGGTCCTGGCTCAAGCTGCAAAAACCCAGCACCCGCGGCCCGTCGACCACCAGCCACTGTTCGCGCCAGCCCCAGGCTTCATCGAAGGCCTCTTCGATCCACAGCAAGTCGAACTCACGGTAATAAGGCAGCATCGCCCGCCGGGTAAGGTCGCGGGCGAAGTTGCGGTACTGGTCGCTGGCGCGGATCAGTTCAAGGGGCATAGCACACCGGCGAACTGCCCGGCCCCTGGCGCTCCAGCTCATCTTCCAGCCAGGCCGCCAACACCTGGGCGTTGTTGTGCTGGGTGTCCTTGCCGGCATACAGCAAGGTCAGGTTGCCCTTGGCGGCCAGGTCCAGCAGCGGATACCAATGCTCGGGATGCGCGGCCAGCTCCTGCTGGTAGCGCTGGCTGAAGCCGGCAAAATCCACCTCACCCTGGTGGAACGCCTTGCGCAAGGCAGCCGACGGCGCCACCTCGCGCAGCCACAGTGCATGCACCTCGTCCTTGCGCGTGTTGCGCGGCCACAGGCGGTCAACCAGCACCCGCTGGCCGTCACTGGGCTCGAGCGCGTCGTAGACCCGTTTGCAGCAAATCATTGCCCTCTCCTGCGACATTGTTTCCCTATCAGCCTAGGGCGTTCATTGACCGAGGTCACGTCCTGGTAACGAATTGTTTCTATGCTGAAGGCCTTCGGCAACCTTGCCCGACGTCAATCGGAGCCATCATGGCAACCCCGTCACTGGCCAGCCAACCCGACCTGAGCCACCACGATTCGCGCCCGCAGCTGTCACACAAACCGGGGCGCGCCACCCTTAGCTTGTTTATCGGCCTGCTGTTGGCGGGGCTGGCGTACACCGCCTGGAGCCTGAAGCAGGACGTCAGCGCCAGCGGCACCGTGGTGACCACGGTCACGCCTTTTCTGTTACTGGGCCTGGCCCTGCTGATCGCCCTGGGCTTCGAGTTCGTCAACGGTTTCCATGACACTGCCAATGCGGTGGCCACGGTGATCTACACCCACTCGCTACCGGCGCCGGTGGCAGTGGTCTGGTCGGGGCTGTGCAACTTCCTTGGCGTGTTGCTCTCCAGTGGCGCGGTGGCGTTCGGCATCATTGCCCTGCTGCCGGTCGAGCTGATTCTGCAGGTGGGCTCCGGCGCAGGCTTTGCCATGGTCTTCGCCCTGCTGCTGGCGGCGATTATCTGGAACCTGGGTACCTGGTGGCTGGGCCTGCCGGCCTCGTCGTCGCACACCTTGATTGGCTCGATCATCGGCGTGGGTGTGGCCAACGCCTTGATGCACGGCCGCGAGGGCACCAGCGGGGTGGATTGGAGCCAGGCCAGCAAGGTGGGCTATGCCTTGCTGTTCTCGCCACTGATCGGCTTTGCCTGCGCAGCGTTGGTACTGCTGGCACTGCGCATCCTGATCAAGCGCCCCGAGCTGTATCAAGCGCCGCAAGGCAAGACGCCGCCGCCGTGGTGGATCCGCGGGATCCTGATCCTGACCTGTACCGGGGTGTCGTTTGCCCACGGCTCCAACGACGGCCAGAAAGGCATGGGCCTGATCATGCTGATCCTGGTCGGCACCCTGCCGATGGCCTACGCGCTGAACAAGACCATGCCCAGTGAACAAGCATTGCAGTTTTCTGCTGTCGCCGAAGTCACCCGCCAGGCCTTGCTGCGTAGCGACCCGCAATTGCTTGCCCAGGACCCACGCCAGACCCTGGCCAACTTCATCACCGAGCCCAAGGCCAGCCCGCAGCTGGTGCCGGCCTTGGCTGCGCTGACCGGGATGATCGGCGACCAGGTCAAAGGCTATGGCTCGCTCAACCGCGTGCCGGCCGAGGCCATGGCCAACGTGCGCAATGACATGTACCTGACCAGCGAGGCGATCCGCCTGATCGACAAGCATCAGCTGGTGGCCTTCGACGCCGATACCCGCAGCCACTTGCAACTGTTCAAGACCCAGCTCGATGACGCTACCCGCTACATTCCGCTGTGGGTCAAAGTCGCCGTGGCCATCGCCCTGGGCCTGGGCACCATGGTCGGCTGGCGGCGTATCGTGGTGACGGTGGGCGAGAAGATCGGCAAGACCCACTTGAGCTACGCACAAGGCGCCTCGGCCGAGGTGGTAGCGATGTGCACCATCGGCGCGGCGGACATGTTTGGCCTGCCGGTATCGACCACCCATGTGCTGTCCTCGGGGGTGGCCGGGACCATGGTAGCCAATGGCTCAGGGATTCAGAAGCGCACGCTGATCAATCTGATGATGGCCTGGGTGCTGACGTTGCCGGCGGCGATGATCTTGGCGGGGAGTCTGTACTGGTTGTTGAATCAATTGTTTTGAAATTGCCCGCCAGGGCCTCATCACGCCGCTGCGATTAGTCCCGCGATGAGGCCCAAACAGATACGACGCGGAAGGTTCAACCAGGAATTTTCAGCCCGCGCTGCACGGCTGGCCGCTCCAGGAATGCCGCCAATACGCGCTGCACCTCGGCGAACTCTTCGAACCCGACCAGCTCCCGCGCGTTATACCGATCAACCAGGTTACGCACCCAGGGAAAGATGGCGATATCGGCAATGCTGTACTCATCGACCATCCACTGGCGCCCTGCCAAGTGCCGATCGAGCACCCCAAGCAGGCGGCGCGACTCGTTGACGTAGCGGTCGCGCGGGCGTTTGTCTTCAAAGTCCTTGCCGGCGAAGAAATGGAAGAACCCCACCTGGCCAAACATCGGCCCGATGCCGCCCATCTGGAACATCAGCCATTGAATGGTCTGGTAACGAGTAGCCGGGTCTTCGCTGAGCAACTGCCCGGTTTTTTCCGCCAGGTACTGCAAGATCGCCCCAGACTCGAACAACGCCAGCGGCTTACCACCCGGGCCATCGGGGTCGAGGATGGCAGGGATCTTGTTGTTGGCGCTCAGGGAGATGAACTCGGGGCTGAGCTGTTCATCGCTATCGAAGTTGACCTTGTGCGCCTCATAGGCCAGGCCGATCTCTTCGAGCATGATCGAAACCTTGACGCCGTTGGGCGTGGGCAGGGAATACAACTGCAGGCGCTGGGGATGGTGCGCGGGCCATTTGCGGGTGATGGGGAATGCGCTCAGATCGGTCATGGTGGGTGCCCTTGGTGGCAGAAGCGGGAAGCATCGACCGAACACTTTAGGCATAACGACGGGCGCTGACTATCTCCCGTTGCAGGAGAAAGACAAAGCAAAGGCGCGGCCACTGGCCGCGCCTTGTACTGCTTAGCGGCGACGCACGACTTCCTGGTCGTCGCGGGAGATGATCACTTCAACACGCCGGTTGAGCTGGCGGGAGTGCGCGGTGGTGTTGGAAGCCACCGGGTAATCCTTGCCGTAGCCGGCAGTGACGATTCGGTTGGCGGCAATACCCTCACGACGCAGGGCGTTGGCCACCGAGGCGGCGCGAGCTTCGGACAAGCGCTGGTTGAGCGCGTCGCCGCCAGTGGAGTCGGTATGGCCTTCTACCAGCAGCCTACGACTGGGGTTATCGCGCAGGTAACGCCCCAGTTCCTGGATGTTGCCACGGCTGCGCGGATTCAATGTGGCTTGCCCGGTAGCGAACAACACATCGCCAAAGGTCACTACCGTGCCGCGCTCAGTCTCCTTGCTACCCTTGGGCGCGTTGTTGGCCAACGCCGCCTTGAGCTGCTCGGAACGTACATCCAGACGCGCCTGGGTGCGCTCGGCCTCGATGTTTTTCATGCCAGCCTGGGCCAGGCGCAACTTGATGGTCTCTTCAGCTGCCTTGACCCGGTTATTGGCCAGATAGGACAGCTGCTCGACATCATCGCCATTGCGGTTTTTCAGCGAAGCCTGCTCAGCCTTAGTCAGCGCCACCGAGGCTTCCTGGGTTTCCAGAGCGGCGATACGGCTGGATTCAGGCTTACCTTGCAGCGCCGAGAAACCTTCACGGGCCTCCACCAGCGTGGGGTTTTCTGGGGTGGTGCCGCAACCGGCCAACAGCAGGCTCAGGATCGACACGGTAGGCAGAATGTACAATTTCGACATGATCGGCTCCTGTTAGTGGGCGGATTTGAGGATCGGGTCTTCCAGCAACTCTTTGCGCAGCACCTGGATGCCCTCGCGAGCAACCTTGAGCTGGTCTTGAGTTCTGCTGGCCCGTGCCTTGGTCTCGGCTAGCCGGGCATCGGATTCGGCTCGCTCGGCGAGGATGCGCACCTCCTTGAACTTCTTCTCACCCAGCGCCCTTTCCATGGCACGCAGATTGTCTTGGGCAGAGCGCATTTCAACGGGTGCATACTGGGTTGCATCTGCCGAAACAGCACGGTTGACCGCACTGCGCGTCAGCTCGATCTGCTCGTTGGGTACGACCACGCTGGCGCAGCCGGAGAGCACCAGCAGCAAGCCTGCGACAGTCAGGGTTTTAGGGTTGAATCTGGCATGCATGGGACATCTCCTTTAGTGCGTCCGCGAACGTCCGAGTACACGGCGATTGCCGCGATCAGGCAGTGTTTGCTTCGGGGGAAAAGTGAGCCGAGATGTCCATACGCCAGCCTGCAGCTCGGCAAGCCGGCAGCGGGTGCATAGAGATAAATCAGTAGAGTCGAGCATCTCGGACAGCCTGCGGTGAAAACGCGGTCAGACTATTCCGATACTCACGTAGTCCCTATAGGACTCTTCGTCAGGCTCTGTAGGAATTTTCAACATCACTGATAGCGGTCTACAACCAGAGGGCGGCCGGTTGCCGCCCCACCCTGGCGTCTCACGCTTGGCCGTGGGCCTTGTGCTTGAGCTTCTCGGTGTCGACACGCACGAACAGCGAATCGGCCGTGACTGTCAGTACCTCGCCTGCCCAGACCTCGCAGATGACCCGCGTCTTGCGCCCGACCTCACCTTCAACGCGTGCCTTGAGCAACAACTCGACTCCCATCGGAGTGGGCTTCAGGTAGTTCAGGCTGAGGGTGCCGGTGACGCAGTCGATGCGCGGCAGGCTGTCGGGCTCACGCCCTTCGGCGCGGTAGTGGTAGGCCATGGCGGTCCAGTTGGAGTGGCAGTCGACCAGCATCGCCAGCAGCCCGCCATAGACCAGGCCGGGCCAGCCGAGGAAGGTGCTGTCGGGGGAGTGCCGGCACAACAGGTGGATGCCATCGGCATCCCAATGACTTTTCAGGTGCAGGCCGCTGGGGTGTGAGCAACCACAGCCGTAGCAGACTCCGTCCGGGGCTGCGCGCTCCTGGAGGGAAAGGATTGGATCGTTCATACGCTTCCTGGACTTGTTGGAATGGGAAGGTTTACCGGGTGATGGTAGCGCTATACCGGGCTGTGCTGTCTAGATCTCAAGCCGCTATTGACAGACAAGCCCGCCCCCACAAGGACCTGTGGGAGCGGGCTTGTCCGCGAAGAGGCCTGCAGCTTCACTGCAAGCCCTAAAGCCCAACTATCCCCTGCGCCTCAGCTCAAGCGCCCTCGCTGCTGGCCAGCTCAGCGGGTGACGATGGCGCAGTGTGCCGCCGACGGGTCAGCGAAATGAGCAGGATGAACAGCGTCACTCCTGCTGTCATCAGCGTCTCGTAGCGATAGGCATCGCTGAACAGCATATAGCCCAGCACCATGACGATGGTGCCGATCACCAGCCAGGTCAGCCACGGGAACAGCCACATCTTCAAGGCCAGCTCAGTGCCGTCACGATCAGCCCGAGCCCGCATGCGCAGTTGCGACACAGCGATGACCAGGTACACCAGCAAGGCAATGGCGCCGGTAGTGGAGAGCAAGAAGCCGAACACCTTGCCAGGGAACACGTAGTTGACCAGGCAACCGGCAAAGCCTGCCAAGGTCGACAGCAGCACCGCCACGGTCGGCACACCATTGCCGGAAACGCGCTTGATCATCCTTGGTGCTTCGCCACGCGAGCCCAGCGAGTAGAGCATCCGCGAGGCGGTGTAGAGGCCCGAGTTCATGCAACTGGTCACCGCAACCAACACCACCAGGTCGACCACCAGTTTGGCCCCGGGCACGTTAAGCACTTCCAGCACCCGCTGGAACGAACCAACAGCTTTCAAGCCTGGGTCATTCCACGCCACCAGCGACACCACCAGGAAGATCGACGCCAGGTAGAAGATGGCAATGCGGTACACCACCAGGTTAGTGGCGCGGCGGATCTTGTCTTTCGGGTTGGCAGTTTCATCGGCGGCAATGGTGACGATCTCAGCGCCAAAGAACGAGAAGATGGTGATCAATACCCCTCCCAGCACCGTGCCAAACCCGTTTGGCATAAAGCCGCCGTTAGCCCACAGCTGGCTGACCCCGGAGCGCTCGGCCAATGGCCAGACGCCAAAGACGGCCATGCTGCAGATGCCGATGAAGGCGACGATGGCAATCACCTTGATCAAGGCAAACCAGTACTCGAATTCACCGAAGTTCTTCACGCTGACCAGGTTGGTGCACGACAGCACGATCATGATCAAAAAGGCGAACAACCACGAGGGGACGCCTGGGAAGTAGGCATGCAGGATGTCGGCGCCAGCGATAGCCTCGACCGGAATGATCAGCACCCAGAACCACCAGTACAACCAGCCAATGGTAAAGCCCGCCCACGGGCCGATGGCCTCAGTTGCGTACGTGGAAAAAGAGCCGCTGTTGGGGTTGGCAATCGCCATTTCGCCAAGCATGCGCATCACCAGCAGCACCAACAGGCCGGTCATGGCGTAGGAGATCAGAATCGCCGGGCCGGCGGTGGCGATGGCGTTGGAAGAGCCGATGAACAGGCCGGCGCCGATGATGCCGGCGATGGAGATCATCGATACCTGGCGGGAGGTCAAGCCGTGTTGCAGGGAACGCTGTTTTTTGTTCTGTAGCGAAGCCATGAAAAACCCTCGAATGGGTCGGCCGCCGCACGGGCGGCTGAACTTGGAGCAGAATTCTTATTAATCGTTATCGCGCGTTTCTTGTTGTTGTGAGGATGCCGCCGATGCGCCTTTTGCCTCCTCTTGCCATAAGCGGTTGTCATCATTGATCCAGGTCAGTATTAATCTATAGGGCGTGACCAACAAACGACCTTTTCGACGTACATGATTCCGGTTCGGAATGAACTTCTTCCTTTTTCGCTCGGTAATAGACCCATCATGTCCAAACGCCTGATGCCCTCCACCACGGCCCTGCAATGCTTCGAGGCCGCTGCCCGTCACCTGAGCTTCACCCGCGCGGCGCAAGAGCTGCACCTGACCCAAAGCGCGGTCAGCAAGCAGGTGGCGCAGCTTGAGGACATGCTCTCGCACGCGCTGTTCCAGCGCATTCGCCGGCGCCTGCACCTCACCCCGGCAGGCGCGTTATACCTGGCCGAGGTGAACAAGATCCTCACCCAGATCGACATCTCCAGCCGCTATATCCTCAGCTACGGCGACGAAACCGAAGTGCTGCGCATCGCCACCCAGCCAACCTTTGGCGCACGCTGGCTGGTACCCCGGCTCAAGGGCTTTGGCGAACGCTATCCACGGATCCACCTGGATATCCGCAACGAACTGGAACCCTTTGACCTGGTGCAGGCCAAGGCTGACATCGCGTTTTTCTTTGGCCAGGGGACCTGGCCGGGCGCCACCTGCATCGAGCTGTTCAGCGAAGAAGTCGTGCCGGTGTGCGCGCCAGAGCTGTTGGCGCGCTCACGCTTTGACAGCGCCCAGGCGCTGACCGAACATCGCCTGCTGCAATGCGCCTCACGGCCAGAGGCTTGGCATGAGTGGTTCCTCGGGCTTGGCCTGCACAGCCAGAACAGCTACCACGGGCCGCGTTTCGACACCTTTTACCTGTGCATTCGCGCCGCCATCGCCGGTTGCGGGATCGCGCTGATCCCACGCTACCTGGTGGCCGAAGAGCTGAGCGAAGGCAAGCTGGTGGTGGCCTGGGACCATCCGGTGCCGAGCAATGGCCGGCACTTCATTGCCCATGCCGAGCATGCCGCCGAGGTGCCGAAGGTTCGGGCCTTTGTGCAGTGGATTCTGGAAGGTGTAGCTGAGGATGGCTGAGTTTGTTCCGGCCTCTTCGCGGGCAAGCCCGCTCCTACAGGGGCGGCGAAGTACCTGTAGGAGCGGGCTTGCCCGCGAAGAGGCCGGGCCTGACTTCCAGAATCTATGGAATGATCGCAATCGAATAATTCGTTTGCCGACACTACCCAAGTCGCGTTTGGATATCAACAAACTCGAACAAGGTCCGCGTGCTCATGAATCTGGAAAGTATCAGCCAATCGATTGCCATAGTTCACCCCATTACACTTTCCCATGGGCGTAATGCAGAAGTCTGGGATACCGACGGTAAACGCTACATCGACTTTGTCGGCGGTATTGGTGTGCTTAACCTGGGCCACTGCAACCCGGCGGTGGTCGAGGCGATCCAGACCCAGGCCTCGCGCCTGACCCACTACGCCTTCAACGCCGCACCGCATGGCCCCTACCTTGAACTGATGGAGCAATTGCGCGCGTTCGTGCCGGTCAGCTACCCGCTGGCCGGCATGCTCACCAACAGCGGCGCGGAAGCTGCGGAAAACGCCCTGAAAGTGGCCCGTGGCGCCACCGGCAAACGCGCCATCATCGCCTTTGACGGCGCCTTCCACGGCCGCACCCTGGCCACCCTCAACCTCAATGGCAAGGTCGCTCCGTACAAGCAACGTGTCGGCGATTTGCCAGGGCCGGTCTATCACCTGCCCTACCCCAGCGCCGACACCGGGGTTACCTGCGAGCAGGCGCTAAAAGCCCTGGAGCGGCTGTTCAGTGTCGAGCTGGCCGTCGAAGACGTGGCTGCGTTCATTCTCGAACCGGTGCAAGGCGAAGGCGGTTTCCTGGCGCTTGATCCGGCCTTCGCCCAAGCCCTACGGCGCTTGTGCGACGAGCATGGGATCTTGATCATCATCGATGAAATCCAATCGGGCTTTGGCCGCACCGGGCAGCGCTTTGCTTTCCCACGCCTGGGCATCGAGCCGGATTTGCTGCTGCTGGCCAAGAGCATCGCTGGCGGCATGCCGTTGGGTGCGGTGGTCGGGCGCAAGGCGCTGATGGGCGCGCTGCCAAAGGGCGGGTTGGGCGGCACCTATTCAGGTAACCCGATTGCCTGCGCGGCGGCCCTGGCCAGCCTTGCGCAGATGAGCGATGAGAACCTGGCGACCTGGGGCGAGCGTCAGGAGCAAGCCATCGTCAGCCGCTATCAACGCTGGAAGTCATCTGGATTGAGCGTTTCGCTTGGCCGCCTGACCGGCGTTGGCGCCATGCGCGGCATCGAACTGGTCAATGCCGATGGCAGCCCGGCGCCTGCGCAGCTGGCCAAGCTGCTGGAAGCGGCGCGGGCCAAGGGGTTGCTGTTGATGCCCAGTGGCAAGGCGCGGCACATCATTCGCCTGCTGGCACCGCTGACCATCGAGCCGGCAGTGCTCGAAGAAGGCCTGGATATCCTCGAGCAGTGCCTGGCGCAGCTGGACTGAGGCTTACAGGCCCAGCTCTTCAGGGGTGAGCATGTCGGATTCGAAGGCGATCCAGCCGCCTTCGAGTTCGGCGTGACCGTTGACGATCGGGCCGTAATAGACGAGGCCGTTTTCCAGGGTGACGCAGATGTGGGTAGCCGGCTTTTCCGGGGCTGCCAAGGCGCCGACGAAATGCACCTTCTTCAGGGTTTCGGTCACAGCCTCAAGGCCAACACGGATGTTGGCATTTTCCGACGCCTCGACGTCGCCTCCGCGGTCTTCGGTGCTGACGGTCACGGTGGCGATATACGGGTACTTGCTCAATCGGGTTGCCTCATCGATAGGGATCGGCGTGCTCCACGCCGGGGGCGCATAGGGTACGGCAGCTGTCACCTGTTGTCTCTAGCCCTCTATCGCGGGGCAAGCCCGCTCCCACGACACACGTTTGCGCCTCCTACATCACACAATCACACATTTGATCCTCGTGAATGCCTGCGCCTCCTACAACACACGCTTGAGCCTCATGAATGCCTGCGCCTCGACCGGTGGCGTGCTGGCTACTCATCAGAGGTGGGATACGCAAGCCTCGTGGGAGCGGGCTTGCCCCGCGATGAAGGCGGCGCTGACGACATCGATCGCCAGACCAAGCGCATGGCCTGCAAAGCGCCGATCTGTTAGGGTGCCCGCCGATGCACGCCACACCACACGAGGACACCGAGTGAGCGCCGAAGAACCCCTGATCGCCGACCTGTTCGAGGTCGACAAACGCCTGACCCTCAAGCCCGTAGTGGACTTCAACAGCTACCTGCGCACTGCCTTTGCCGATGGCCCATGCCGCTGCTACCGCTGCGTCGAAGGCAATGGCGACGAAAGCAGCTACAGCCATCAACACAGCTTCGAGTTCGACGGCCGCCAAGCCCACCGCCGCTTTGCCAACACTGCGGGCAGTGACGTGCTGCAAGTACTTAAAAAGGCCTGGTTGTCGTACACCAAGACCGACATGAAGCTGACCGGCGAGCTCGACCTTAACTGCGTCAAGGGCTTCACCGATGCCGCCCTGCACCCACGCCTGGTGGTTTTGCTGGCCGCTAGCGGTCTGGCACGTGAAGTCGACGGCATCTGGCAGTTGCAAGCGCAAGCTGACTGAGACCGCTCCTCGCTTGATCGGGTCAAGGGGCAACAGGCCGTCAACGGTCTGCTACCTTGGGAGTACCCCTCCCCGCGCATTCACCCACAGGTGACTGACCATGGCCCGCACTACGCCCATTGAGCTGTACCGCAATATCGGCATCGTCGCCCACGTCGATGCCGGCAAGACCACCACCACCGAACGCATCCTGTTCTACACCGGGGTCAACCACAAGATGGGCGAGGTGCACGATGGCGCCGCGACCATGGACTGGATGGCCCAGGAACAGGAGCGCGGCATCACCATCACCTCAGCGGCGACCACCGCCTTCTGGCAGGGCTCGACCAAGCAGTTCGCCAACAAATACCGCTTCAACATCATCGATACCCCCGGACACGTCGACTTCACCATCGAGGTGGAGCGCTCGTTGCGCGTGCTCGATGGCGCGGTGGTGGTGTTCAGTGGCGCCGATGGGGTCGAGCCGCAGTCCGAGACCGTCTGGCGCCAGGCCAACAAGTACCATGTGCCACGCCTGGCCTACATCAACAAGATGGACCGCCAGGGCGCCGACTTCTTGCGCGTGGTCAAACAGATCGACCAGCGCCTGGGCCACCACCCGGTGCCGATCCAACTGGCGATTGGCAGCGAGGAAAACTTCATCGGCCAGATCGACCTGGTGAAGATGAAAGCCATCTACTGGAACGACGCCGACAACGGCGCCAGCTATCGCGAGGAGGAAATCCCCGCAGAGCTCAGGGCGCTGGCCGACGAATGGCGTGCGCACATGATCGAAGCCGCCGCCGAGGCCAACGACGAGTTCATGGAGCTGTACCTCAATGGCGAAGAGCTGAGCACCGAGCAGATCAAGGCCGGGCTGCGCCAGCGCACCATCGCTAACCAGATCGTGCCGGCGGTGCTCGGCTCCTCGTTCAAGAACAAAGGCGTGCCGCTGATGCTCGACGCGGTGATCGACTACCTGCCCGCGCCTAGCGAAATTCCGGCGATCAATGGCACCGACCCCGACGACGAAGACAAGCATCTGGAACGTCATGCCGACGACAACGAGCCGTTCTCGGCGCTGGCCTTCAAGATCGCCACCGACCCCTTCGTCGGCACCCTCACCTTCGCCCGGGTGTATTCCGGCGTGCTCAGCTCCGGCAATGCCGTGCTCAATTCGGTCAAGGGCAAGAAGGAACGCATCGGCCGCATGGTGCAGATGCATGCCAACCAGCGTGCCGAGATCAAGGACGTTTGCGCTGGCGATATCGCCGCGCTGATCGGCATGAAAGATGTCACCACCGGCGACACCCTGTGCGACATCAATAAACCGATCATTCTCGAACGGATGGACTTCCCCGATCCGGTGATTTCAGTGGCGGTGGAGCCAAAGACCAAGGCCGACCAGGAGAAAATGGGCATCGCCCTGAGCAAGCTGGCCCAGGAAGATCCTTCATTCCGGGTCAAGACCGACGAAGAAACCGCGCAGA
The DNA here is from genome assembly GCF_014268815.2 of Pseudomonas urmiensis. NCBI lineage: Bacteria > Pseudomonadati > Pseudomonadota > Gammaproteobacteria > Pseudomonadales > Pseudomonadaceae > Pseudomonas > Pseudomonas urmiensis. The sequence goes on along the minus strand of NZ_JABWRE020000001.1, from coordinate 1,244,289 downwards.
CCATCATCTCCGGCATGGGTGAGCTGCACCTGGACATCATCGTCGACCGCATGCGCCGCGAGTTCGGCGTCGAGGCCAACATTGGCAAGCCACAGGTGGCCTACCGCGAGAAAATTCGCAACACCTGCGAGATCGAAGGCAAGTTCGTCCGCCAGTCCGGTGGCCGTGGCCAGTATGGCCATTGCTGGATTCGCTTCGCCCCAGGAGAAGAAGGCAAGGAAGGCTTGCAGTTCGTCAACGAGGTGGTCGGCGGGGTGATTCCACGCGAGTACATACCGGCGATCCAGAAAGGCATCGAGGAGCAGATGCAAAACGGCGTGCTCGCCGGCTATCCGCTGATCAACCTCAAGGCCGCAGTGTTCGACGGCTCGTACCATGATGTCGACTCCAACGAAATGGCCTTCAAGATCGCCGCCTCGATGGCCACCAAGCAGCTTTCCAGCAAAGGCGGCGCGGTGCTGCTGGAGCCGGTGATGAAGGTTGAGGTGGTCACGCCTGAGGAGTACCAGGGCGACATCATTGGCGACCTCAGCCGCCGTCGCGGGATGATTCAGGAAGGCGAGGAAACCCCGGCCGGCAAGGTCATCCGCGCCGAAGTGCCGCTGGGTGAAATGTTTGGTTATTCGACGCAGATGCGCTCGATGACCCAGGGGCGGGCCAGCTATACCATGGAGTTCACCAAGTATGGCGAGGCGCCGGCGAACATCGCCGAGGCGATCGTGAAAAAGAACCGCGGGGAATCCTGAACCCATCGCGGTGCAAGCCCGCCCTCACGCACTACCTGTGGCTGCGTGGGAGCGGGCTTGCCCCGCGATGCATCAGTGCTGCTCGCCCGCGCGCTTCAACAGCTTCTTGCAGCGCTCCGACAGATGCACCACCCGCAGGTGCTTGCCCGCCTTGGCATAGCGCTCGCGCAAGGTCTGCAACGCCGCCACCGCCGAGTAGTCGACAAAGCTCAGGTGCTTGCAATCGAGCGTCACGCTGGGCGGATCGCCCGCCGGGTCGAACTGATTGAGAAAC